>LJNS01000107.1 GCA_001303245.1 Gammaproteobacteria bacterium SG8_30 | reverse complement strand
GACAGGCTGTCACTGGTGCAGATGGACGAGCAGTTCCTCAAGCGCAGCGTCAACGCCGGGTTCTCCGGCGGCGAGAAGAAGCGCAACGAGATCCTGCAGATGGCCGTGCTGGAACCGAAACTGGCGATCCTCGATGAAACCGACTCGGGCCTCGACATCGATGCCCTGCGGGTGGTTGCCGATGGCGTCAATACCCTGCGCAGCCCGGAGCGGGCCATGATCGTCGTCACCCACTACCAGCGTCTGCTCGACTACATCCAGCCTGATTTTGTACACGTGCTGGCCGGCGGACGCATCGTGCGCTCCGGCGACCGGACACTGGCGCTGGAGCTCGAGGAGAAAGGCTATGGCTGGCTGGAACAGGAGGATGCCGCATGAGCGCGAGCCTCGCCCTGCCACTGGAGCGCTACCGGGACTCCCTCGCGCAAGTCCAGCCACAACCCGCCGGCGCCAGCCAGTCCTGGCTGGCACAGCACCGCCATGAGGCCGCGCAGAACCTGCAGCGGCTCGGTTTTCCGCAGCGCCGGCAGGAGGCCTGGCGTTACACCAGCGTCGACCGGCTGCTGGCGCATGAATTTGCACAGTCCGCCGGCGAGACACTCCCTGATATCGATCTGCAGGCATTCCTGTTGCCGTCGCTGGATGTCCATCGGGCCGTTTTCGTGAATGGCCGTTTTGCCCCCGCCCTGTCCAGTCTCGAGGGACTGTCGCCCGGCGTCACGGTGGGCAGCCTGAAGCAGCAGATCGCACACAACCCCATCGTGCCGGCCGGCTGGCTTGGCAAGGCCGCCGGTGCGCCGGCGCATGTCTTCAGTGCCATGAACACGGCTGCCATGGAGGACGGCCTGTTTATCCATGTTGTGCAGGGTCAGGAACCGGCGCGTCCGATCGAAGTGCTGCATCTGTCATCAGCGCCGGCCGCTGCTGTCATGGCACAGTCACGCAACCTGGTGCTGCTCGAGGCCGGTGCACGGGCGACGCTCATCGAGCGCTACGCCAGTCCCGACGGCTCGCTTTATTTCAACAACAGCATGAGCGAGTTCTTTCTCCAGGATGACGCCGATCTCGAACACTACCGGCTGCAGGATGAAAGCCTGGCCGCCTATCACCTGCACAGCCTGTTCATCCACCAGCACGAGCGCAGCCACTACCGCAATACCGGCTTCGCACTCGGTGCAGCCTGGTCACGCGCCGAGCTGACAATCGACTTCCTCGGTACATCGGCGGTTGCGGAACTCGACGGCCTGTATGTCACAGGCGAGCAGCAGCTCTCTGATACCCATCTCGACATCCGCCATGCTGTGCCCGGTTGTGTTAGCCACACCCGCTACAAGGGCCTGCTGCATGGCAGGGGGCGTGCCGTGTTCGACGGTCGCATCGAGGTCAAGCCCCGTGCCGTCAAGAGCGATGCGCATCTGCACAACGCCAACCTGCTGCTCAGCCGCAATGCCGAGGTCGACACCAAGCCGCAGCTGGAGATCCATGCCGACGACGTCAGGTGCAGCCATGGAGCGACCGTGGGCCAGCTGGATCCGGCCCAGCTGTTCTACCTGCGCTCGCGCGGCATCGATGCCGGGGCAGCGCGTCGCCTGCTTTGCCTGGGGTTTGCCGGAGAAATCCTCGAGCGCTGTCCGGTTGCGCCACTGCGCGAGCATGTCGAGGCCGCCGTAGCCGCTCGCCTGGCACAGGCAACAGACAGCGGTGCCGGTGCATAGCACATGGTCACGCTACCTGAACAGCTGCAGGAGACCGGGAGCGGCGGAAAACTTCTCAAGGCTGCGGTGATCGAGGCCCTGCGCGGCATCCACGATCCGGAGATCCCGGTAAATATCTATGATCTCGGCCTGATCTACGGACTCGAGGTCGACGACGACGGCAACGTCGCCATCGAGATGACCCTGACCACGCCGGCCTGCCCGGTAGCCGAATCGATGCCGGGCCAGGTGGAATGCTGCATACGCGAGGTGCCCGGTGTCAGGTCGGCACAGGTCAAGCTGGTCTGGGACCCGCCCTGGAGCCGCGACCGGCTGGATGATTTCACCCGTCTGGAATTGGGGTTGCTCTGACCGCAAGGAGGAAATGATGGCAATACAACTGACCGACAGCGCCGTGCAGCATGTCCGCAGCATGCTGGAGAAACACGAGGGTAGCATCGGGCTGCGCCTCGGTACACGCAAGAGCGGCTGCAGCGGTTTTGCCTATGTTGTCGACTATGCCAGTGCGATCGGCGAGGGCGACGCGGTCTTCGAGACCGGTGGTGTCAAGGTGGTGGTGGATAGTGCCAGCCTGCCGCACATCGATGGCATGACGGTGAACTATGTCAGGAACGGGCTGCTCAGCGAGGGGCTGGAATTCATCAACCCCAACGTGCAGTCCAGCTGCGGCTGCGGTGAATCCATCGCCTTCGGAGAGACGGCATGACCCGACTTGCCGACATCGTCGAGACCTTCGAGCTGCTGGGCGACTGGGACACCCGCTACCAGTATCTGGTAGAGATAGGTGAACAGCTGGAAGCCATGCCCGAGCATGAACGCACAGAGCCGAATCGGGTCAAGGCCTGCATGAGCAGGGTCTGGGTTTATGCCTGGGAGGATCCGGCCGCACCCGGTCACATCCACTTCGGCGGTGACTGCGATACCGGCATCATCAAGGGCGTGCTGGCCCTGCTCATCCAGCTTGCCGACGGCAAGACGGTGGCGGAGATCGAGGCTATCGACATGGACGAGTTCTTCAGCCGGCTGCAGCTCGGTGAGCACCTCTCGCCAAACCGGCATGTCGGCGTGTATGCCATTGTCGATCTCATGAAACAGCAGGCCGCGACCGCCTGCCAGCCATTGCCGCGCGCCGCACCGGGCTGAGCGGCTGTGCGATGTCGGGTTACGTCCGCGGCTTAACCCGACCTGCCTGCATGCCGGTGTTGATTCGCAGACCGGATCAGGCCGGTGGCTGTAATTCGACGTTGAATGACAGGATCCCGCGCATCACTCGTGAGCGGCATACCGCCGGTCACGAATGAATTTGCTCCTGTATCCGGGGTTAGCGTTGCTACAATGCACCCCGGTCTACACCCTGGTCCCGATTTGCCCATGCCCGCCGACTGGCAATCCGTCATCAACGACTTCAAGGCCGTCGTCCCGGCCGTGGACTTCTGGTCGCTGCGGCTGGTGCGCGAGGAGGCCGAGACGCTGTGCGTGCGCGAGGGGGTGGTGCAACCGCCGAGCCTGGCGCAAGGCCGCGGCGTGCACATCAGCCTGGTCGACCGTGGAGGTGCGGCCTGGGCGGCCACCAGTGCCCTGACCCGCGAGGGTCTGCGCGACGCGGTGCACGAGGCGCTGGGCTGGCTCGAGGTGAGCCGCCGGCATGCCCTGGTCGCCGCGGAACACCAGCCACGACCGCAGCGCTCCGGCCGCTATGCCACGCACATCGAGACGCCCTGGGAGGCCTGGAGCCTGGCCGGGAAGCTCGATCTGCTGCAGGACATCAACCGCGCGCTGAAGGTCGACGAGTGCATCGTCGACTGGCAGGCCCGGCTCAGCCGCCGGCAGATCGACGTCGCGCTCGTCACGGGCGACGGCGTGGTCATCGAGCAGGCGTTTCACCACGTCCTGCCCGGCTACGCCGCGGTGGCGAACCGCGACGCGCAGACCCAGATGCGCAGCGGCGGCGGCTGGGGCTCGATGCGCCAGGGCGGGCTCGAGCAGCTCGCCGCCTTCGACTTCCCGGACAGCGCCCGGCGGGTGGCCGAGGAGGCCATCGCCCTGGTCGAGGCGCCCGAGTGCCCCGACACCACGGCCGACCTGCTGCTGATGCCTGACCAGATGATGCTGCAGATCCACGAGAGCATCGGTCACCCGCTGGAACTCGATCGCATCCTCGGCGATGAGCGCAACTATGCCGGCACCAGCTTCGTCACCCCCGACATGTTCGGCAGCTACCGCTACGGCTCGGAGCTGCTCAATGTCACCTTCGACCCGGGCGTGGCGCCGGAGATGGCGAGTTACGCCTTCGACGACGAGGGTACGCCGGCCGAGCGCGACTACCTCATCCGCGACGGCATCCTGCTGCGCCCGCTGGGCGGCGCGACCTCGCAGGCCCGCGCCGGCATGGCCGGGGTGGCGAACGCGCGTGCCAGCGACTGGAACCGCCCCGCGATCGATCGCATGGCCAACCTCAACCTGGAACCCGGGACCAGTCGCCTGGATGAACTCGTCGCCTCCATCGGGCACGGCGTGCTCATGGCGACCAACCGCTCCTGGTCAATCGACGACAGTCGCAACAAGTTCCAGTTCGGCTGCGAGCTTGGCCGGCTGATCGTGGACGGCGAACTGCAGGGCCTGGTGCGCAACCCGAACTATCGCGGCATCAGTGCGACCTTCTGGCGCAGCCTCGCCGGCGTCGGCGACCCCGACAGCCTGGAGATCTGGGGCACGCCCAGCTGCGGCAAGGGCGAACCCAACCAGATGATCCACGTCGGCCACGCCTCGCCGCCCTGCGTGTTTCGCAATGTCGAGATCTTCGGTGGCGAGTAGCATGGAAACCTGTTTTCGTGAGCTCGGCGAGCGACTCTGCGAGGACCTGGCGGACGACGAGGTGCTGCTGCTCAACTACAGCGGCGAGGACTCGGACTTCGTGCGGCTCAACCACAACCGCATCCGCCAGGCCGGCCACGTGCGCCAGCAGGCACTCGAGCTGGACCTCGTCGCCAACGGCCGCGAGGCCGGGGCCGCAATGCCGCTAGGCGGCGTGCTGGAAGACGACCTGTCAAGGGCGCGGGCGCTGCTCCAGCGCCTGCGCGAGCGGCTGCCGCTGCTGCCCGAGGACCCGCACCTCAACTACGCCACCGGGGTAAACAGTACCGTACAGCACGGCGAGAACCGCCTGCCTGCGGCGGGCGAGGCACTGAACCAGCTGATCGATGCCGCACGCGGCCTTGATCTGGTCGGTGTCTGGGCCGGCGGCGAGATGAGTCGCGGCTTCGCCAATTCCCTGGGCCAGTTCAACTGGCACAGCGCGTACAGCTTCAACCTCGACTGGAGTGTCTACCGCGAGGGCGACAAGGCGGTGAAGCAGAACTACGCAGGCTTCGCGTGGGACCACGACGTCCTCGCCGGCAAGATCGCCCGCGACCGCGAGACGCTCGCGCTGCTCGGACAGACGCCCCGGACCCTCGCACCCGGCAGGTACCGCGTGTTCCTCTCCCCGGCCGCGCTCTTCGAGCTGATGGAGATGGTGAGCTGGGGTGGCTTCGGGCTGAAGAGCCACCGCACCGCGCAGACGCCGCTGCTCGGTATGCTGCGCGAGGGCCGCACGCTGCACCCGGGGGTCAGCATCAGCGAACACCATGCCGCCGGACTCACGCCGCGCTTCACCGGCGAGGGCTTCATCAAGCCGGACCGTGTGGCGCTGGTCGAGGCCGGTGCCTATCGCGACTGTCTCGCCGACAGCCGCAGCGCACGGGAATACGGCACTGCCGTCAACGCGGCCGGCGAGCAGCCGGAGTCACTGGAGATCGGCGGCGGCGGGCTGGACGGGGGCGCGGTGTTCGGCGCACTCGATACCGGGCTCTACGTCAGCAACCTCTGGTACTGCAACTTCTCCGACCGCAACCACTGCCGCATCACCGGTATGACCCGCTTCGCCTGCCTGTGGGTGGAGCAGGGCAGGCCGGTGGCGCCGGTCAACGTGATGCGCTTCGACGAGAGCATCTACCATATCCTCGGCGACCGCCTCGAGGGCCTGACGCGCGAGCAGGAGCACATCCTCGACACCGGCAGCTACGGCTGGCGCTCCAACGCCAGCGCCCGGCTGCCCGGCGCGCTGGTCAACGATTTCACGCTGACGCTCTGATTCACGCTGCCTGTCGGATTACGGCCTTCGGCCTGATCGACCTGCGCTGCTGCATCCCCAATCGCGAATGAATTCGCTCCTACCCCGATTTTCGCATTCACGGGCAGGAGCGGCTTTAGCCGCGATTGGTTACATAACCCATCGCGGATGAATTCGCTCCTGTGCCGGGATGTGCATTGCTACAATGCAAGCCCGTTCCAGCCTGCTTCCGATATACACATGCCCAGGGAATTCATACGCGTTCGCGGCGCCCGCCAGAACAACCTCAAGGACCTCGACCTCGACCTGCCGCTGGGCGAACTGATCGTGGTGACCGGGGTCAGCGGTTCCGGCAAGTCCTCGCTGGCCTTCTGGACCGCATCGAGGGTATCCCGCCGGCCATCGCCATCGACCAGACCAACCCGGTGCGCACCTCGCGCTCCACGGTCGGCACCATGACCGAGCTCAACGACCACCTGAAGCTGCTGTTTGCGCGCGCCACCCGGCTGTATTGCCGCGGCTGCGGCGCGCCGGTGCGGCGCGACACACCGGACAGTATCGCCGACGCGCTGTTTCAGCGCGCGGCCGGGAACGCGCCGCGCGCGGTGATCACCTTCGCCATCGACGTGCCGGCCAACTTCAGCCGCGAGGAGGTCGAGGGCCTGCTGGCGCAGCAGGGCTACACCCGCCTGCACGCGCGCCGGGGCAGGCGCCTGGAGGTCGTCCAGGACCGGTTGCGGCTCACGCCCGATCGCCGCGCACGACTGGTCGAGGCGCTGGAGGCGGCACTCAAACACGGTCATGGCCACGTGACGGTCTATCCGCTGGACGGGGAACGCAACGCCGGGGACCCGTGGCGCTTCTCCAGTGAACTGCACTGCGCGGACTGCGACATCGATTACCATGAGACCACGCCGAACCACTTCTCCTTCAACTCGCCCATCGGCGCCTGCGAGACCTGTCGCGGCTTCGGCCGCACGCAGGGCATCGACTACGACCTGGTGGTGCCGGACGAGTCCATGAGCATAGCCGATGGCGCGGTCAAACCCTGGCAGACCGACGCCTACCGCGAATGCCAGGCCGATCTCATGCGTTTTGCCCGCCAGCGTGGCATCCCGTCGGACGTGCCCTGGAAAAGGCTGACGAAGGCCCAGCAGCGCTGGGTGATAGACGGCGAGGGCGACTGGGACGACGGTGTCTGGTACGGCGCGCGGCGCTTCTTCGCCTGGCTGGAGACCAAGGCCTACAGGATGCATATCCGCGTCCTGCTGTCGCGCTACCGCGCCTACGACGAGTGCCCGGACTGCGCCGGTGCGCGCCTCAAGCCGGACGCGCTGCTGTGGCGACTGGGCAGCCGCGACAACGCCGACGCCGTGCTGGCGCCGCAAGAGCGCTTCAGACCGGTGGGGATGACACTTGCCGGGAAAACCTGGCTGACGCTGCCCGGGCTGACGATCCACGACGTGATGCGCCTGCCGGTCGAACGCTGCGCGCAGTTCTTCGCCACGCTGGAACTGCCCCGGCCACTCGACGAGGCGACGGAACTGCTGCTCACCGAGCTGCGCGCGCGCCTGAAATACCTGGTCGATGTCGGGCTCGGTTACCTGACCCTGGACCGCCAGTCGCGCACCCTGAGCGGCGGTGAGGTGCAGCGCATCAATCTCACCACCTCGCTCGGCACCTCGCTGGTCAACACCCTGTTCGTGCTCGACGAACCGAGTATCGGTCTGCACCCGCGCGATATACAGCGCGTCATCGCTGTCCTGCGACGCCTGCGCGATGCCGGCAACACCCTGCTGGTGGTTGAGCACGACCCGCAGATCATGCTGGCCGCCGACCGCATCCTCGACATGGGTCCGGGCCCGGGCGAGCGTGGCGGACAGCGGGTGTTTTTCGGGACACCGAAACAGCTGCTGCGCTCGAAGGCCTCGCTCACCGCGCGCTACCTCCGCGGCGAGAAAACGGTCGGGCTGGAAGGCGCAGGGGCGACAGGGCCAGCCGCATCGACAGCGACATCTGTCCCCTGTGTCGAAGTCCGCGGCGCGACGGAACACAACCTGAAAAACATCGATATCCGCCTGCCGCTCGAACGCCTGGTCTGCGTCACCGGCGTCAGCGGCTCGGGCAAGTCCACCCTGGTACAGGACGTGCTCTACAACGCGTTGCGCAAGCTCAAGGGCAGACCGGTGGAGACGCCCGGTGCGCACCGGGCAATCCGCGGCCACCAGCGCATCGGCGAGGTCGTGCTGGTCGACCAGTCGCCCATCGGCAAGACCACGCGCTCCAACCCGGCCAGCTACGTCGGCGCCTGGAATGCCATCCGCGAACGCTTCACCGCGCTGCCGGAGGCCAAAGAGCGCGGCTACAAACCCGGCACCTTCAGCTTCAACTCGGGCACCGGCCGCTGCCCCGCCTGCGGCGGTAACGGCTTCGAACATGTCGAGATGCAGTTCCTCAGCGACGTCTACCTGCGCTGCCCGGACTGCAACGGCCGGCGCTACCGGCCGGAGGTGCTGGAGATCACCCTGGACGGCAAGTCGGTGGCCGATGTGCTGGAACTCACGGTCAGCGAGGCACTGGAGTTTTTCGCCGACCAGCCGGCGGTGCAGCGCGCACTCGAGCCGCTGGCGGCGGTAGGGCTCGACTACCTGACGCTCGGCCAGCCCGTGCCGACGCTCAGCGGCGGCGAGGCGCAGCGCCTCAAGCTCGCCGGCCACCTGGCAAAGGCGGGCGGTCGCAAGGCCGCGGACACGGGGACGCTGTTCCTGTTCGACGAGCCCACCACCGGCCTGCACTTCGATGACATCCGCAAACTGCTCGAGGCCTTCCGGCGGCTGATCGACGACGGCCACTCCCTGGTGGTCATCGAGCACAACCTGGATGTCATCAACGCCGCCGACTGGGTCATCGACCTCGGCCCGGAAGGCGGCGAGGCCGGCGGCGAGATCGTCTGCGAGGGCACGCCGCGACAGATCGCCGGGCACAGGACCAGCCATACCGGCGCCGCGCTGCGCGCCTACCAGTCGGAACTGGCAGCGATGCAGGCATCGCCCGGTACGCCATTCCCTGCACTGCAGGCATACCACGCCGGGGCGGGTGCTGCCGGGCAGGAGCGCGGGGCGGCTCACGCCAGGTCCGTCCCCAACGCCATCGAAATCCTGCACGCGCGCGAGCACAACCTGAAGAACGTCACCGTCGATATCCCGCGCGGCAGGTTCACGGTCATCACCGGCGTGTCCGGTTCGGGCAAGAGCACCGTGGCCTTCGACATCCTGTTCAACGAGGGCCAGCGCCGCTATCTGGAATCGCTCAACGCCTACGCGCGCCAGTTCGTGCAGCCGGCCGCGCGCGCCGACGTCGATGCCATCTTCGGCATCCCGCCGACCGTTGCCATCGAACAGCGCACCAGCCGCGGCGGCCGCAAGAGCACGGTCGCGACCCTGACCGAGGTGTACCACTTCCTGCGCCTGCTGTTCGTCAAGCTCGGCACGCAGTACTGCCCGGACTGCAACGTGCCCGTCGAGCCGCAGACGACCGAGTCGATCCTCGCCCAGCTCATGAAGGCGCACCGCAATAAACAGATCACCCTGTTCGCGCCACTGGTTATCGCGCGCAAGGGCTACTATACCGATCTCGCCGGGTGGGCCGCCGGCAAGGGCTTCGATGAACTGCGCGTCGACGGTGAACTGTTACCTACCGCCGACTGGCCGCGCCTTGACCGCTACCGCGAGCACAATATCGAACTGCCGGTCGGCAGCATCAGGGTGACAGTAAAGAACGAGTCAGACCTGCGCGACCTGCTCGGGCGTGCACTCGGGTTCGGCAAGGGCGTGGTCATCGCCCGGGGTGCAGGTGGCGAAACCACCTTCTCAACTCACCGCGCCTGCCCGGGCTGCGCACGCAGCTTCGACGAACTCGACCCGCGACTGTTCTCCTACAACTCCAAACACGGCTGGTGCGAGGACTGCTTCGGCACCGGCCTGCAGCTGGGTGGCTTCGACGAGGAGCAGAGCGGCGAGGAGATCTGGTGGACCGACTGGTGGGAGGGCGAGACGCCAGCCTGCCCGGGCTGCGGGGGCAGGCGCCTCAACCCCGAGGCGCTTGCCGTGCGCTTCCACGACCGCTCCATCGCCGACTTCACCGGCCTGACCGTGGAATCCGCCGGCGCCCTGTTCAGGTCATTCAGCCTCAGGGGGCGTGAGGCCGGCATCGCCCGCGACATCCTGCCGGAGCTGCGCGCGCGGCTTGCGTTTCTCGCCGACGTCGGGCTTGCCTACCTCACCCTGGACCGCGCGGCGCCCACCCTGAGCGGTGGCGAGGCGCAGCGCATCCGCCTGGCCGCGCAGCTCGGTTCCAACCTGCGCGGCGTGTGCTACATCCTCGATGAGCCCACCATCGGTCTGCACCCGCGCGACAACCGCATGCTGCTCGACACCCTCGGCAGGCTCGAGGGCAAGGGCAACACCATCGTCGTGGTCGAGCACGACGAGGACACCATCCGCCGTGCCGAACATGTCATCGATCTCGGCCCGGGCGCCGGTGTCAACGGCGGCGAGGTGGTCGCGGCCGGCCCGGTCAGGGCGCTCATGAGGCAGCCGCGGTCCGTCACCGGGCGCTTCCTGGCCAGCCCGCTCCGCCACCCGCTGTTCCCGCGCCGGCCGGTGAAGCTCAAGGGCCGGGGCGCCGATCCGTATGTCGAGATACTGG
>LJNS01000106.1 GCA_001303245.1 Gammaproteobacteria bacterium SG8_30 | reverse complement strand
GGTATCTCGCCTACAACGAGCATGATCAGAACTTCGAAATTCCAATGGCCGAGGCCCGACGATTCGGACCCGCGAGGCAAAACCGCTTCCTCAGGTCGATCAACCAGCGGGCCACCTCTGGCTTTCAGCACCTGTATGCTCAGTACTACATCACCGAGGCGATCAGGCGTGGCGAGAACCCTGGACACCCGCTCCACGCCGTTCACGAGTTCGTCAACGGCGAAGCGTGGCTCGACTTCATGCGCAAACTGACCGGCGAGCCAGCGGTCAACGCTACGGACTGTCTCGCCAGCCTCTACGGACCGGGGCACTTCCTGACGGACCACGACGACAGTCACCCCCGCCGGCAGCGCGTCGCCGCCTACGTGCTCGGCATGACCAGGAACTGGAACCGCAACTGGGGCGGTCACCTCGTATTCTTTGACTCCGCCGGCAACATCGAACGCGGCCTCATCCCGGCATTCAACACGCTCAACATCTTTCTCGTGCCACAGTCGCACGCGGTCCAACAGGTGACGCCCTTCGCTAGCGGCATGCGGCTGAGCGTCACGGGGTGGCTGCATCGCTGAATTCCAACGGTACCGTCTCCTCCGATACGTCAATCGATCGCAGCCTTGTCTAGGGCAGGCGTGTGCCGCGCGGATTGAGTCTGAAGCTCGTGCCGGTTCCTGCACCGGCTGGAATGAAGCGCAGCTCTCCGCGTTTGTAGTCAATCATCATCCCGTCCACCGTGCCCAGCACGTCCATTCCGAGGAGCATGGAGGGCTTGTCACTCAGGTCCCAGAAGCGAAAGACTTCGAAATCGCCGAAGGTCACGCTGAGATTGGTGATCGTCACCTCGCCGACGGATATTCGGGGCGAACGGACGAGGCTGCCAGGCACCGTGTGCTCCGTGGCGCCAGTCACGCTCGCTTGGCTCGACGGATCGTCCGAGTGCTCTTCAAGTTCGAGCGCTCGCAGCAACGCCAGGTTGCCCAGTGACCTTTCGGCCCCCGTGTCGACAATGGCGGTAACCTTCGTTCCCCCGATCCGGGCGCGCACCGTCAGCAAGTGGCCGAACCGTATCCGGGCACGGACGCGAGGCCAATCGAGTCGGGAGCGCGGGCAGCCATTGTCGACAATCGAGACCTCGTTTTCCCAGAACTTGACGCGCAGGCACATGCCGTCGAATCCGTCCATTCCGAGAATGCCGTCGGCGTTGGCGAAGACACTTGGCCTCACGACAGGCAGGCGCTGCTGCTCGAGGACGAGTTCGCCGGCGCGCAACTCCTCGACGACAATCGAGGGGACCTCCTCCGTTCCGGTCACGCCGCGGAGCGCCACCGGATTGTGCGGATCAAGTTCCAGCTCCAGTTCCCGGGCCACTCGCGGCGCGATCGCGGATCTCGAGGCACCGGTGTCGATGATGAAGCGATACGGGCCTCTACCGTTCACGTAGACGGGCGCGACGATTCGGCCGATTCTGTCGAACGTCGTCGGAGTGGCCCAGACGGGCTCCCGGTGAGGCTCCTCATCCTTGTCGGCCGTCTCCCGCGGAGCCGACGCAACTGCCGAACTGGGCGATGCCGTCGCAGGTTCGGCGTGCTGCGCAGTGGCCGATGCGATGAAGAATGATGTGGTCACGGAGCCGGGCCAGGATGGCGCGAACGACATCCCGACAATCATCGTGGCCAGAGTGTTGGGGAACCGTGGCATGCTAACTGACAGTTTGACAGATGGGAGGGGCGCTCATTTCCACGCGGGCTAGTCTATATTCGATCCAGATTTCTCGAGCCGGGTTCCCCTTTGTGCGCCAGTAGCAGATCCTGATGGCCAGGCTCGGTTCGAAAGTCGCCGTCATCACCGGCTCGAGCTCCGGCATCGGCCGCGGCGTCGCCGTGGCCTTCGCGCGCGAGGGCGCGGATGTCGTCGTCAACTTCCCCGGGTCCCGGGAGCAGCCCGACGCCGCGGCGGTTCTCGCGGACATCGCGGAGACCGGCCGGATCGGGATCGCCGTCGAGGCGGACGTGTCGACCGAGGCCGGCGCCCAGGCGCTGGTCGACGCAGCACATGAACGCTTCGGCCGCATCGACATCCTGGTGAACAACGCGGGCGTGGCGCATTCGGCAGCCGTCGAGGACATCCCCGTCGCCGACTGGGACCGGCTGATCGCCGTGCACGTGCGTTCCGTGTTCCTGGTGACGCGGCTGGTGCTGCCCGGCATGTACGCACGCGACTACGGCCGGATCGTCAACACGGCCTCGCAGCTCGCCTACAAGGGCGCCCCCGGGTTCGCCCACTACACGGCGGCCAAGGGGGCGATCCTGTCCTTCACACGCTCCCTCGCGCTCGAGATCGGCCAGCGCAACGTCAACGTCAACTGCGTCGCCCCGGGCGCGACGCGCACGCCGATGCTCGCCGACGTGCCGGCCGAGGTCCTCGAGGCCATCCGCCAGTGTGCCGGCCTACGTGTTCCTCGCCTCCGACGAGGCGCGCCACGTCCAGGGGCAGTGCCTGAGCCCGAACGGCGGCGACGTCTTTCTCTGATCGGCGATCGGACGCTGGGGAGCTGGCGCGGCCGGATCGACCGGTCGGGACCCGCTGCCCGCGCCGGACGCCGCCTGTCCGCAGAATGGACGCCCTGCGGACTCGCAGCTGGCCGCGGTGGCCTGCTCCGCGACCACCCGAAAGCCTAGCCGACCGCGCCGTCGAGGATGCGCCAACAGGCCGCCCGATCTGCCAAGTCCATGAAAAACAAAAGTAATCCGGCCCTCGACTAAGGTCGCAGGGACACTCCCGGAGGGCCGATGCTAGGTTCCATGGTGCATACGAATAAGGATCCGGTCTGCCGTTTCCGCAGGGGCTCAGCTCCTTCTCGAGGGAGGAATCCAACGTGTCGCAAGCCGCAGACCGCGCCGAACACTGGCGCCGTACGAGGAACCTGATGGTCGGTCACCTGATCGTCTGGTTCGTCTTTTCATACCTCATTCACTTCCTGGCAGACGCGCTGTATCCGATCAACTTCCTTGGGTGGCCATTGAACTACTACATGGCTGCCCAGGGCTCGCTGATCGTGTTTGTCGTACAGCTGTTCCTGTTCGCCAAGCAGCAGCACGCCATCGACGTCAAGTTCGGCGTCGCCGAGCAGGAAGAGTAGGGGGGAAACACCATGAAAATGCAATGGGAAGGCAAGTCCTTCATCGAGAACCTGCCGCGGATCTACGGCGTCTACACCGGCGGCTTCGTGCTGTTCTTCATCCTGATGGCGGTGTTCGAGAAGTTCGGCATGAGCGCCGAGATGATCGGCATCCTGTTCCTGGCCTTCACGCTCGCGATCTACGCCTTCATAGGCATCCTGTCGCGCACGATGGCGGTCGAGGCCTACTACGTCGCCGGACGCAGCGTGCCACCGGTGTTCAACGGCATGGCGACGGCGGCCGACTGGATGTCGGGCGCGTCTTTCGTCGCGATGGCGGGCGGCATCTTCATGTCGGGCTACCCGTACATGGCCTTCATCGTGGGCTGGACCGGCGGCTACATCCTGGTCGCCACGCTGATGGCGCCCTACCTGCGCAAGTTCGGCTGCTACACGGTGCCGGACTTCATCGGCACCCGCTATGGCGGCAAGTTCGCCCGCCTCTGCGGCGTCCTGGTGCTGGTCGTGGCGTCGTTCACCTACGTGACGGCGCAGATCACCGCGACCGGGACCATCGCGGCACGCGCCTTCCAGATCCCCTTCGAGGTGGGCGTCTGGCTGGGCCTGTTCGGCATCCTGCTGTGCTCGATGCTCGGCGGCATGCGTGCGGTGACCTGGACGCAGGTCGCGCAGTACATCGTGCTCATCGTCGCCTACCTGATCCCGATCTTCTGGATGTCTAACAAGCAGGGACTCGGGTTCTTCCCGCAGATCGAGTACGGACCGGCGGTCGCGCGCATCATGGAGCTCGAGACCCAGCTGGGTGTGGGCACGCCGCCGGCCGAGACCGTGGCGGGACTGAAAGCGCTCACGGCGCTCCACGCGACGCCGGTCGGGGGCTGGCTACCCGCGTGGCAGTTCGTGACGCTGGTGTTCTGCATGATGGTCGGCACCGCCTCGCTGCCGCACATCCTGATGCGTTACTTCACGACGCCTTCCGTGCGTGACGCGCGCCAGTCCGTGGCGTGGTCGCTGCTCTTCATCTTCCTGCTGTACTTCTCGGCACCGTGCCTCGCCACGCTGAGCAAGCTGCAGATGCTCGACCCCAACCTGCCGACCTCCATCATTGGTGCATCGATCGACCAGGTCATGTCACTCAGTTGGATCGAGAAGTGGGGCAACATCAACCTGCTTGCCATCAGAGACAGCAACGCCGACGGAATACTGCAGATCAACGAGTTCTTCCTGAACCCCGACATCATCGTGCTGGCCACGCCGGAGATTGCCGGCCTGCCATACGTGATCTCGGGCCTCGTTGCCGCTGGCGGCATGGCCGCGGCGATGTCCACGGCCGACGGACTGCTGCTGGCCATGGCCAACGCGCTGTCGCACGATCTTTACTACAAGATCATCGACCCGAAGGCCGAGACCAGGAAGCGGCTGCTCACCGCGCGCATCCTGCTGCTCGTGATCGGTGCGGCCGGTGCGGGCGTGGCGAGCCTCAAGCTCACCGGCATCCTCGGCGCGGTGGCCTGGGCGTTCTGCTTCGCGATGTCGGGGCTGTTCTTCCCTCTCGTGCTCGGCGTGTGGTGGAAGCGGGCCAATCGCCCCGGCGCCATCGCCGGCATGCTCGGCGGCCTGGGCGCAGGCTGGTGGTACCTGCTGGCGGTGCGCAACCCGGAGGCCTGGTACGGGCTGGCCCAGCCGTGGATTGGCCTCGATCACCTGCGCTTCGGCGTGGTAGGCGTGACGGCGAGCCTGATCTTCATGATCGTCGTGACGCTCCTGACCGCTGCGCCGGACGAGGAGACCCAGCGCATGGTCGACGAGGTGCGCATCCCGAGCGGCGACACGATCATTCCGTCCAAGGTCTGATCCCGTCGGGCGGGGCTCTCTGGAGCCGGGGCGAGGTGACTCGCCCCGGCTCTGTCTCGTGTGAGAGAATCGTGGGTACCCCGAAACGAGACGGAGTGGCCGGATGATCGAGGGAATCCCTCCCTGGGCGATCGCGCTCGACTACGTGCTCGGGACGATCATGTGGACGCTGGTCGGCCGGTTCGGCATGCGTATCTTCCTGCCGGAAGACAGCAAGTTCTTCTTCAACCGCTTCTTCGTCCGTGTGACCGACCCGCTGCTCAAGCTGTTCCGGCCGATCACGCCGAGCTTCCTGGTACCGGCCCTGGTCCCGCTGTACGTGGCGTGGTTTTTCTACATGTTCCGCTTCTACGTGATGCCGTGGATGCTCGGCTACTCGGTCATGGGAATGCTGTCTTTCCCGCTCGAGGGCGAGATCGCGCAGGGCCTGTACCAGCTCTACCGCCTGTTCAGCGGCTAGCCGCTTTCGCCCCGGCTGCCCAGCACGGCCTCGGGGTCAACGAGGCGCGCAAAATCGCGCCGTATTTCCTGCCAGCGGAAGCGGACGGAGTTGCGTACGATGGCCTCGTCGAGCTCCTTCAGCTCGTCCATGACGGGCGCCCAGCGCACGAGCCCGGAGGGGCTCTCGGTGAAGGCCGCCTCGTCCGGACCGACCGCGAGCCAGTCGGTGCGCGCCACCCGCCTGCGCACGCGCTCCGCGTGCGCGGCGAACTCCTCGCCGGCCTCGTCGGGCGTTCCCGCCTTCGCCAGGATCCCGTCCAGGAGCTCCGCCATCATCTGCCTGACCTGCGGCATCGTCCGCGGCGCCTGCTGCGCCAGGCGGCTACCCGCGTAGACGGCGATGTCGGACAGGCAATCCAGCCAGACGTGCCACTTGGCCATGTTGATCGCCGCGACGAACGGGTCATCGTCGAACAGCTCCGGGTAGCGCATCCCGGCCCGCGTCCGCAGGTAACCGTAGAGCGAGGTCTGCGCCAGGTAGCTCGCCCGCTCGTCGAGAAATGCGGCGAGCGCCGCCGGAGAGTCGATCGGCTCCGGCGGGCGGCGCGACAGGCCGAAGTACTCACGGAACGTGTTCCAGAGCTCCGCCGGCCGCAGGGCCGACCACGACAGCCGGACGGGCTCGCCCGGGCTCTGGCGACGGACGATCCGGGGATAGCGAGGCTTGTCAGCACCGGCCATCGGGTGTTCCATGTGGCATCCGGATGAACCGGCAGTATACGGCGCCTACGCCTCCGGAGAAGGCGTCGAACGTGCCTCACGGTAGGGATGAGCCTGCATGAGCAACCCGCTGGCGGACATCGAGAAGTTTCTGGAGGAGACGCCGCCGTTCGACCTCCTCGACGGCCCCCTGCGCCGCCGCGCGGCGGCTGCCATCGAAGTCGTGTACCGGCGCAAGGGCACGGTGCTGCTCGAGATAGGCGCCAAGAACGACACGCTCTACATCATGCGGCGCGGTGCCGTCGACGCGCACGACCGCCAGGGCAAGTTCATCGACCGCTACGGCGAGGGCGAGAGCTTCGGGCTGCAGTCGCTGCTGACGGGCAAGCCGGTGCGGTTCCGGGTCACGATGATCGAGGACGGGCTCGTCTGGATGATGCCGCAGGCGATCTTCGACGCCCTGCGCTCCAGTTCGGCCGAGTTCGACACCTACTACGTCCGCAGCCTCGAGGAGCGTCTGACCTCCGCGCTGCAGCCGCGCGGGTCCTCCGGGCAGACCCTGTTCATGACGCCGATGGGCGAGCTCGTGCGCCGCGAGCCGGTCGCGGTGTCGCCGGACAACACCATAGCGGAGGCCGCCCGGCGGATGTCGGCGCACGGCATCTCCTCGCTGCTCGTCACGGACGGCGAGAGCCTCAGCGGCATCGTGACGGATCGCGACTTGCGCAACCGGGTACTGGCGCAAGGCCTCGACCCTTCCGGTCCGGTCTCCGCGATCATGACCACCGAGCCGCTGACGCTCGATGCATCGAGCCCGGTGCTCGAGGGCATCCTCGCCATGGCGGGACGCGGCATCCACCACCTGCCGCTGATGCGGGAGGGGCGCGCCGTGGGCATGGTGACGACCCGCGACCTGATGAGCCTGCAGACGCAGCATCCGCTGTACCTGGCGGCACAGATCCAGAAAGCCACCGGGGTGGAGGACCTCGTCGCAACCTGCAGTCGTGTGCCCAAGCTGTTCGAGCTCATGCTTGCCTCGGGCATGCGCGCCGACCAGGTACCCAAGGTCCTGACCACGATCAACGACACGGTGACGCGGCGGCTGATCGCACTGGCCCAGAAACAATTCGGACCGGCCCCTGCACCCTTCGCCTGGATGGCCTTCGGCTCCCAGGCGCGGCAGGAGCAGAGCATCCGGACCGACCAGGACAACGGGCTCGTCTTTGCCGACGATGCACCGGCAGGCGCCGCGACCTGGTTCGAGGAGCTTGCACGCTTCGTCTGCGACGGGCTCGATGCCTGCGGATACCCGTACTGCCCCGGCAAGATCATGGCGACCACCGACGATTGGCGCCAGCCGCTCGCCGGGTGGCTGGCGCACTTCCGGCGCTGGGCCAACCTGCCTGATCCGGAGGCCGTGCTGCGGGTGAGCATCTTCTTCGACCTGCGCAGCGTACACGGCGACCAGGACCTCGTGGCACAGATCCTCCAGGCCCTGGCCGAGTCCGGCAACCGGCGCGGCAGCGGCATCTTCATTGCGGCGCTTGCGCGCCAGGCCGCCGGCTACGACGTGCCCCTCGGCTTCTTCCGGCGGTTCGTCCTGGCCGGCAAGGGAGAGCACCGTGAGACGCTCGACATCAAGGCCAGCGGGCTCATGCCGCTGACCGACCTCGTGCGCGTCCGCGCTCTCGAGGCCGGGGTGACGGTCCCAGGCACCCAGGCACGCCTCGCACAGTGCCTCGAGGCGGGCCGGTTGAGCCGCAGGGACGCCGACCGGCTGACCGGCGCCCACCGCCTGCTGTCGGCCCTGCGGGTCCGGCTGCATGCGGAACAGGTACGCTGCGGGGAGGCGCCGCACAATCACCTCGATCCGCGGGCCATCACCCACGCGGAGCGCGTGGCCTTGCGGGATGCTTTCGTCGTGATCCGCGAGGCCCAGCAAGGCCTGCTGCTGGACTACCCCCGGTGAGCCTGCTGCAGCGGTTGCGACTGGCGCGCGCCCGGCGCACCTGCAGCCTGCCGCTGCAGCAACGATTGCTGGAGCATCCCTTGCCCGCGCCGGGCGCGCGCATAACGGACCTCGAGATGGTTGCGCTCGACTTCGAGACCACGGGCCTCGACGCCCAGCGCGATCAGGTGATCGCAGCCGGCTGGGTGCTGATGCGAGGCGACCGCATCCTGCTGGCGAGCGCCCGCGAAGTCCGGGTCAGACACGACGACGAGGAGGGTGTCGGCCAGAGCGCGACCATCCACGGCATCCTGGACAGCGACCTCGACGACGCCGAGAGCGTCGACGCACTGGTCGAGCAGCTGCTGCCGGAACTCGCCGGTCGTCCGGTCGTCGCCCATGCAGCGGCCATCGAGCGAGGCTTCCTGGCCACGCTTCTGCGCCGCATGGGCGGCGTGCCCCTGCCCAATCCGTTCATCGACACGATGGCACTCGAACGCCGCCTGCTCGACGCGGCCGGGAGCGGCGTGCGAGAACTGCACGGTGACCTGACGCTCGACGCCTGTCGTGCCCGGCGTGGACTCCCGGATCACCAGCGGCACTCGGCGGGGGCCGACGCGGTCGCCGCCGCCGAGTTGCTGCTCGCGCAGATCGCCCAGCTCGGCGGCGCCGGGAAGGTGAGGCTCCGCGAACTCAGGTGAGCCCTGTCCAGGCAGCCGGCGGCCGGCGGGCAGTCCCCCTGACCCGGCCCTTGTCGAGGATGTCCATCGCGCATGCGTTTTGCATTGGACGATCGTCGAGGGCCGAAAAGACTGCCCGCTTGCTAGAGTCCCGAAGGTCGATTCAGACGTTCAAGGGGACTCCGTCGTGAGCAAGGAAAGACAATCTGCCTACTGGAAGGCCAACTTGCGGCTCGTCGCAATCCTTCTTTCCATCTGGTTCGTGGTCTCGTACGGGTGTGGCATCCTGCTGGTCGATTTTCTCGACCAATTCCAGTCCATCTACGTCTTCGTCGTGCTGATCTTCGTGTATGTGCGGATGATGAACCGCATGGACCGCGAGCACGACGTCCACGAAGACTGATCAGGGGGATATCAACATGTCAGTTCAAGCATGGACCTACCTGATCGTCGGCCTCACGTTTGCGCTCTACATCGGCATCGCGATCTGGAGCAGGGTCGGAACGACCAAGGAGTACTACGTCGCAGGCACCGGCGTGCACCCGGTGGCCAACGGCATGGCCACGGCGGCGGACTGGATGTCCGCTGCATCGTTCATCTCGATGGCCGGCCTGATTTCGTTCATCGGACGCGACGGTGCCGTGTACCTGATGGGCTGGACCGGCGGCTACGTGCTGCTCGCGCTGCTACTGGCGCCCTACCTGCGCAAGTTCGGCAAGTACACGGTTCCCGACTTCATCGGTGACCGCTACTACTCCGACACCGCTAGGCTGGTGGCAGTCGTCTGCGCGATCTTCGTCTCGTTCACCTACGTGGCGGGCCAGATGCGCGGCGTCGGCATCGTGTTCTCGCGCTTCCTCGAGGTGCCGATCAACACGGGCGTGATGATTGGCATGGGCATCGTGTTCCTGTACGCGGTGCTCGGCGGCATGAAGGGCATCACCTACACCCAGGTGGCCCAGTACTGCGTGCTGATCTTCGCCTACATGGTCCCGGCGATCTTCATCTCGCTGCTGATGACGGGTCACGTCCTGCCGCAGACGGGGTTCGGTGCGGACCTTGTGGGCAGCGGCGAGCACCTGCTCGACAAGCTCAACGGCCTGAGCACGGAGCTCGGTTTCGCCGAGTACACGGCAGGAACGAAGAGTATGATCGACGTGTTCTGCATCACCGCGGCGCTGATGGTGGGCACCGCGGGCCTGCCGCACGTCATCGTCCGCTTCTTCACCGTCCCGAAGGTCTCCGACGCGCGCAAGTCGGCCGGCTGGGCGCTGCTGTTCATCGCGATCCTGTACACCACCGCGCCGGCGGTCGCCGCCTTCGCGCGCGTAAACATGATCGAGACGATCAACGGCAAGGACATGCAGGGCGTCGTCGCGACGGAGGCTCCCTCCTGGATCAACAACTGGTCCAAGACCGGCCTGATCAAGTGGGA
Organism: Gammaproteobacteria bacterium SG8_30; assembly: GCA_001303245.1. Taxonomy (GTDB): domain Bacteria; phylum Pseudomonadota; class Gammaproteobacteria; order Steroidobacterales; family Steroidobacteraceae; genus SG8-30. The sequence continues at coordinate 582 of LJNS01000106.1, read as the reverse complement.
GGACAAGAACGGCGACGGCCGCATGTTCTACGCCAAGGACGACCGCAACGAGATGACCATCGACCGCGACATAATGGTGCTGGCCAACCCCGAGATCGCGAACCTGCCCGCCTGGGTGATCGCGCTCGTGGCGGCCGGCGGCCTGGCGGCGGCACTGTCCACCGCAGCGGGGTTGCTGCTCGTCATCTCCTCGGCGATCTCGCACGACCTGCTGAAGAAGATGATCCTGCCAAACATCACCGAGAAACAGGAACTGCTCTACGCGCGCATCGCCGTGGCGATCGCGGTCACGATCGCCGGCTTGCTGGGCATCTACCCGCCGGCCTTCGTGGCGCAGGTCGTGGCCTTCGCATTCGGCCTGGCCGCAGCGTCGTTCTTCCCGGCGATTATCCTCGGTGTGTTCGACAAGCGCGCCAACATGCAAGGCGCCATCTCCGGCATGGTGGTCGGCATCGTGTTCACGGCTGGGTACATCATCTACTTCAAGTTCGTGAACCCGGCGGCCAACACGGCCGACAACTGGCTGTGGGGCATCTCACCGGAGGGCATCGGCACCATCGGCATGCTGCTCAACATCGTGGT
>LJNS01000035.1 GCA_001303245.1 Gammaproteobacteria bacterium SG8_30 | reverse complement strand
CGCCCAAGTACATGGCGCCGGAGCAGATCCTGGGCAAGAAGGTCGACGCCCGGGCCGACGTCTACTCGCTCGGCGTCATCCTCTACGAGATGCTCACCGGATCGCCCCCCTATCACCGGGGCGATCACATGTCGGTCATGTACCAGCACGTCCAGGGACGCGCCCGCCCGCCCGCCGAGCTCAATCCCGCGCTCCAGCCGGAGCTTTCCGACGTGGTCGTGAAGGCAATGGCCGTGGACAAGGGCAAGCGCTTCCAGACCATGGACGAGATGAAACTGGCGCTCGAACCCTTCTTGTGATTCACTCCCGCGTCGATGCCACGCATTGACGCCTTTCTCAAGCTCGGCCTCGCCCAGGGGTGCTCCGACGTGCACCTCGCCGTCGGCGTACCGCCGATGTTGCGCATGAACGGCGACCTAGTCCCTATCCGGTTCCGCGACCTCGGCGGGCCCGAGCTCGAGAGCTACGTGCTCGAGATCATGACCCGCGGCCACCAGGACCGGTTCCGCGGCGGGCACGACGTCGATTTCTCGTACGTGTCCGCGGACGGCGGTCGCTTCCGCGTCAACGTGTTCCGCAAGGATACTGGCATCGGCTCCGTGTTCCGTTCCATCCCCAACGACATCCCGAGCATCGAGGGGCTCGGGCTGCCGCCGATCGTGGGCAGACTGTGCGACTACCACCAGGGCATGATCCTCGTCACCGGCTCGACGGGCACGGGCAAGTCGACGACGCTGGCGGCCATGATCGACCTGCTCAATTCGTCGCGCAGCCTGAACATCGTGAGCCTCGAGGATCCCATCGAGTTCGTCCACCGCAGCAAGAAGAGCCAGGTGATCCAGCGCGAGCTCGGGACCCACCTGCCCTCGTTCGCAGAGGGCGTCCGCGCCGCGATGCGCGAGGATCCCGACGTCGTCCTGGTGGGCGAGCTGCGCGACGCGGAGACGATCTCCATGGCGATGACGGCAGCCGAGACCGGCCACCTGGTGCTGGGCACGCTCCACACGACCAGCGCCGTCAAGACCATCGACCGCATCATCGACGCGCTGCCCATCGAGGAGCGCGAGCAGACCAAGAGCTTCCTGTCACAGAGCCTGCTGGCCGTGGTCACCCAGGCGCTCATCAAGCGCCCTGAAGGGCGCGGGCGCAAGGCGATCTGCGAGGTGATGGTGATGACCCGCGCGATCGCCAAGCTCATCCAGACCGACCAGACCCACCAGATCCCCGCGCAGCTGCAGACCGGCAAGGACCTCGGCATGCAGCTGATGGACCAGGCGCTGCTCGCGGCGGTGCAGGCGAAGGAAGTCGATCCGGACGACGCCTACGCCCATGCGCAGGACAAGAAGGCTCTCGCCAAGTTCGTCGTCGATCGCAGCCTGCTGCCGCGGTTCGACTGAGACTCCGGATCGAAGGGAGCCGCCGTTGCCGCGCATAGACGAGTACCTGGAGGAGGTCCTGAAGAGCGACGGCTCGGACCTGCATTTCATGGCGGGCGGCCCGCCTCGAATCCGCCGGTACGGCCAGCTCAGGAACCTGCGCGAGGAGCAACTCGCCCCCGACGTGGTCCGGGAGACGCTGTACGAGATCATGCCACGGCAGGCGGTCGAGCGATTCGAGGCGAAGGACGGCGCCGACTTTGCCTACGGCATGGGCGACCGGGCGCGATTCAGGGTGAACGTCCTGCTCCACCTCGATGGCATGGGCGCGGTGTTCCGCGCAATTCCGTCGCGAGCGCAGACGCTCGAGCAGCTCGGCATGCCGGAGGCCGTGAAGAACCTCTGCAAGGTGAACAACGGCCTGATCCTGGTCACCGGCAAGACAGGTTCCGGCAAGTCGACGACCCTCGCCGCGATGATCGACGATCTGAACGTGCGCCTGAAGGGGCACATTCTGACCATCGAGGATCCCATCGAGTTCATCCATTCCCGCAAGAACTGCCTGGTCAGCCAGCGCGAGGTGGGCACGCACTCACCTTCGTTCTCCGACGCGCTGCACTCCGCGCTGCGCGAGGACCCGAACGTCATCCTGGTGGGCGAGCTCCGCGACCTCGAGACCATGAGTACGGCCATCACGGCCGCGGAAATGGGAATCCTGGTCATGGCCACCCTGCACACCAACGGGGCCGCCGCGGCGGTCGACCGCATGGTCAACGCCTTCCCGGCCGACAAGCAGGGCCACGTGCGTACGATGCTCTCCACCTCGCTGCGCGGCGTGCTTTCGCAGCAGCTGATCCTGCACCGGAGCGGGCGTGGCCGGGTCTGCGCGCTCGAGATCCTGATCAACACGTCGGCCGTGTCCAACCTGATCCGCCAGGGCAAGATCGACCAGCTGGAGAATGCCATGCAGTCCGGCGCGACGCAGGGCATGCGCACGATGGATGCGGCCATCCAGCAGCTGTTGGACGGCGGCCAGATCAGCGGCCGTTCCGCCTACGAAAAGGCGATCAACAAGACCCGCTTCGAACCGGTCAGGGACGAGGACTGACGGCGGCCGGGCCCACCGCGCGCGGCGCGATGGCATAATGTGGGGTTAACCCAGGGACTACCCCATGCCTCGCAAGCTCCTCGTCACCAGCGCCTTGCCCTACGCCAACGGGCCGACCCACCTCGGGCACATCACGGAGACCGTGCAGACGGACATTTGGGTCCGCTTCCAGCGCATGCGCGGTCACGACTGCCTGTACGTGTGTGCCGACGACACGCATGGCACGCCCGTCATGCTGCAGGCGCGCTCCGAGGGCATCACACCGGAGGAACTCATCGAGCGCATCGGGGCCGAGCGCCGCCGGGTCTTCGCCGAGTTCCACATCGGCTTCGACAACTACTACACGACTCACTCGCCCGAGAACCGCCACTACACCGAGAGCGTGTTCAAGGCGCTCGACGAAGCGGGCCACATCGCACGCCGCATCGTCCGCCAGGCCTACGACGAGCAGGCGCAGATGTTCCTGCCCGACCGCTACGTGAAGGGCACCTGCCCGCGCTGTGGTGCTCCCGACCAGTACGGGGACAGCTGCGAGGTCTGCGGCGCGACCTACTCGCCGGCGGAACTCAAGGACGCGGTCTCGGTGATTTCCGGCACGGCACCGGTCGAGCGGGAGTCCGAGCACCTCTTCTTCCGGCTCGGCGACTTCGAGGGCATGCTCCGCGAGTGGACGCGCTCGGGCACTCTGCAGACGGAGGTGGCCAACAAGCTCGACGAGTGGTTCGGCGCCGGTCTCCGGGACTGGGACGTGTCCCGCGACGCGCCCTACTTCGGGTTCGAGATCCCGGGTCATCCCGGCAAGTACTTCTACGTGTGGCTCGATGCGCCGATCGGCTACATGGCGAGCTTCGCCCACCTCTGCGCGCGCACCGGCCTCGACTTCGATGCCTACTGGAGGCCGGGCGGCGGGACCGAGCTCTACCACTTCATCGGCAAGGACATCCTGTACTTCCACGCACTGTTCTGGCCCGCGACGCTGCACGGGGCCGGCTACCGCACGCCCGACGGCGTCTTCGTCCACGGGTTCCTGACGATCAACGGCCAGAAGATGTCGAAGTCGCGCGGCACGTTCATCACTGCGCTGCGCTACCTCGAGCTGCTGCCCGCCGAGTACTTCCGCTACTTCCTGGCCGCCAAGCTGGGCGACGGCGTGGACGACATCGACATGAACCTCGAGGAGTTCACCCAGCGCATCAATGCCGAGATCGTGGGCAAGCTGGTCAACATTGCGAGCCGCTGTGCGGGATTCATCACGCGCGGCCACGGCGGTCGCCTCGCCGGGCGCCTCCCGGATCCCGCCCTGTATCAGGAATTCGTGGACGCCGGCGAGCGGATCGCCGGGCTGTACGACGGCCGCGAGTACTCCGCGGCAGTGCGCGAGATCATGGCGTTCGCCGATCGCGCCAACCTGTACATCGACCAGCACAAGCCCTGGCTGCTGGCACGCGACCCCGACCGCACTGCCGAGGTGCAGGAGATCTGCACCCAGGGTCTCAACCTGTTCCGCGTGCTCATGACCTGGCTGCGACCGGTGCTGCCGCGCATGGCGGAGCGGGCGGACGACTTCCTCGGCGCCCGCAGCGAGCGCTGGGACGCGATCTCCACGCCGTTGCTCGGCTCCCCGATCGAGCCATACGCTGCCCTCGCGAGCCGGCTCGACCTGGCGCGGGTCAACGAGCTCGTCGCCGGCCCGGCACCCACCGGGACCAAGGAGCAAGCCGCGGCCGGCGCCCAGGCGCCGACCCTGTCCATCGAGGATTTCGCGAAGATCGATCTGCGCATCGCCCGCGTCGCGGCTGCCGAGCAGGTCGAGGGTGCGGACAAGCTGCTCAAGCTCACCCTCGACACGGGAGAGGGCACGCGGACGGTCTTCGCCGGAATCCGGCAGGCCTATGCCCCGGAGGCCCTCGTCGATCGCCACGTCGTGCTGGTGTCGAACCTCGCCCCGCGGAAGATGCGCTTCGGCGTGTCGGAGGGCATGGTCCTCGCGGCCGGGCCCGGTGGTGCGGACCTCTTCCTGGTCTCGCCGGATGCCGGCGCCACGGCCGGCATGAAGGTCAAGTAGCGCCCGTGACGATGGCGACCGCTGAAGGCCCTGGGCGCGCGTCGATCGCGGCACGCGTCGACGCCCAGTTGCCCCAGACCCAGTGTACGCGCTGCGGCTTCGACGGCTGTCGTCCCTACGCCGAGGCCGTGGCTCGAGGCGAAGCGTCGATCAACCGCTGCCCGCCCGGAGGCCGGCCGGTCATCGAGGCGCTGTCACGGCTGCTCGGCGTCCGGGCGGTCGCGCTCGACCCGGACTGCGGCGAGGAGACACCGCCGCGGGTCGCGATGATCGACGAGGCCGAGTGCATCGGCTGCGCGAAGTGCATCGACGCCTGTCCGACGGATGCGATCGTCGGCGCGCGCAAGTGGATGCACACGGTGATTGCCGCCGACTGCTCGGGGTGCGAGCTCTGCCTCCCTCCCTGCCCGGTCGACTGCATCAGCCTCCTCCCCCATCCGGCCCTGCCGGACGAATTGCCGGACGCAGCGGCCATCGCCCGGCGCGCAAGCCGGTTCCGCGCCCTGTACGAGGCACGCACCGCCCGGCTCGAGCGCGACCGGCAGCGCCGGCGGGCCGCGCTGGCCGCTCGCCTCGACGAAGCCGGCGTGCGGACACAGGCGCCGTGAACGCCGCCAGGCGCCGCGCGATCTTCGAGCGCCTGCGTGCCGCCAACCCAAGCCCGACGACCGAGCTCGAGTACCGCACGCCTTTCGAGCTGCTAGTCGCAGTCATCCTCTCGGCGCAGGCCACGGACCGGAGCGTCAACCAGGCCACGGCGAGGCTCTTCCCGGTCGCGCGGACACCCTCGGCCATCGTCGGGCTCGGCGAGGAAGGACTCGCGCCGTACGTCCGCAGCATCGGACTGTGGGCCACGAAGGCCTCCAACATCGTGGCCATGTCGAGGATGCTGCTCGAGCGCCACGGCGGGCACGTGCCCTGCCGCCGCGAGGACCTCGAGGCGCTTCCCGGCGTCGGCAGGAAGACGGCCAACGTCGTGCTGAACACTGCCTTCGGCGAGCCTACCATCGCCGTCGACACCCACATCTTCCGGGTCGCCAACCGCACCGGGCTCGCACCGGGGCGCAACGTGCGGGCCGTCGAAGACCGGCTGCTGAAGGTGGTGGATCCCGAGTTCCGTCGCGACGCCCACCACTGGCTGATCCTGCACGGCCGTTACGTCTGCAAGGCGCGACGACCCGAGTGCCCGACCTGCCCGATCGCGGATCTCTGCGAATACCGGCACAAGACCCCGGCACCGGATGCGCCGGCACCCGCAGCCGCGGGCCGCCGGCGGAGATCCTGACGTGCCCTGGTTCGCCGACGGCGACCGCGGCGGCCTGCGTCGCGCCTGGTGCGAGGCCTGGCGGCGACACCGCGAGGGTTTGCCGCTCGAGCCGCTGCAGGCGCAGCTCGCCGATGTCGCGGCCATGCATCCCGAGTATCACGCGCTGCTCGAGGCGGACGGTGACGCACTCGAGCGGGACTGGGGCCCGGAGGGAGGACGCGCCAACCCGTTCCTGCACATGGGGCTGCATCTGGCCGTTCGCGAGGGCGCGGCGACGGACCGCCCGGCAGGAATCCGGGACCTCTTCGCGAGCCTGCTGGAGTCGACGGGATCGCGGCACGAGGCCGAACACGTGCTGGTCGATTGCCTCGGCGAGACGCTGTGGGAAGCGCAGCGCGCGGGTCTTCCTCCGGACGAGCGGTCCTACCTGGCCCGGGCCGCCGCGCGAGCGGGCGGCCGGTAATATCCCCGGGACTTCCCCGGTCGCCTGATGCAGTGGACCCCATGAAACGGACCGACTTGACCCAATCGGACAGGCACCCGGTGCGCGGCGCCGGGCTCGGGTTCCGCCGCGGGCTGCTCCGCGAGCTCGAGCAGCACGACGGCAGCGGCATCGACTTCTTCGAGCTGGCGCCGGAGAACTGGATCGGCGTCGGCGGCGCGCTGGCGCGGCGGCTCCGGGCCTTCACCGAGCGCTTTCCCTTCGTGGCGCACGGGTTGTCGCTCTCCCTGGGCGGGCCGGCGCCCCTGGACGAGAGGCTGCTCCAGGACGTGCGGGACTTCCTCGACCTTCACGGGATCCGCGCCTACACGGAGCACCTGAGCTACTGCACGGACGACGGGCACCTTTACGACCTGATGCCGATCCCCTTCACCTCGGATGCCGTGCGGCACGCCGCTGCGCGTATCCGCCGGGCCCAGGAGATCCTGGAGCGGCCCATCGCCGTCGAGAACGTCTCCTACTACGCCGCGCCGGGCGCCGAACTGCCGGAGATCGAGTTCGTCACGGCCGTGCTCGAGGAAGCCGACTGCGGCCTGTTGCTCGACGTCAACAACGTCTTCGTGAACTCCGTCAACCACGGCTACGACCCGGTCGAGTTCCTGCACGCGCTGCCGGCCGAACGGGTCTGGTACTTCCACACCGCCGGCCACTTCGTGGAGGCTCCGGACCTGCGCGTCGACACCCACGGCGCCGCGGTCTGCGACGACGTCTGGGATCTGCTCGCCGCCGCGTACCGTCGGTACGGGCCCGTGCCCACCCTCCTGGAGCGCGACTTCAACTTCCCGCCGCTGGGCGAGTTGCTCGGCGAGGTAGCCAGGATCCGCAGGCTCCAGGCCGGCGTCCCGCGGGCCGCGCAGGCCGTGGCGGCGAGGCCGGGGGCGTGAGCTTCCGCCGCCTCCAGCTCGAGTTCGCCGCGCACCTGCGCGACCCCGAGAACGCACCGCCGCCGGCCGGCATCGAGCCCCGCCGGATGGCCGTGTACCGCGAGTTGTTCATCAACAACGTCGCCGGGCTGCTCGCCGGCACCTTTCCCGTCTGCAAGGCCATCCTGGGCGAGGAAGGCTGGACCGGTCTCGTGCGGCGCTTCTACGCGCGACACAAGGCGCACACGCCCTACTTCCTCGAGCTTCCGCGGGAGTTCACCGGGTGGCTCGCGGACGGCGCGGGCGGCGCAGCAGGGCTTCCCCCGTTCCTGGCCGAGCTGGCGCACTACGAATGGGTCGAACTCGCGCTGTCCATCACGGACGCGGACCTCCCGGCCGCGGATGCCGACGGCGACCTGATCTCGGGCGCCCCAGTCATCTCGCCGTTCGCCTGGCCGCTCGCCTATCGCTGGCCAGTCCATCGGCTTTCACGCACCTACCAGCCGGAGGCGCCGCCGTCCTCGCCGACCTTCATCGTGGTCCACCGCGACCACGACTCTGCGGAGGTCCGGTTCCTCGAGATCGACGCTGCCACGGCCCGCCTGCTGCAGCTGATGGAGGAGTCACCCGGTATCCCGGGCGCCGAGCTCATCGAGCGCATCGTGGCGGAAATGCCGGCCGCCGAGCCCGCGCGGCTCAGGTCGGAGGGTGAGCGCATGCTGCGCACGCTGCGCGAGCGGAACATCGTGCTCGGCGCGCAGACCGGCACGGAATCCTGATCCCCGGGGCGGGCAAGACGGCTGGCCGGACGGTTCAGGCCTTCCGCCGCTTCGGCGCGTACAGGTCGGTGAGCGTGCCTTCGAAGGCCTCGGCGGCGAAGGCCACGGTCTCCGAGAGCGTCGGGTGCGGATGAATCGTCAGGCCGATGTCCGCCGCATCGGCGCCCATCTCGATGGCGAGGGCCACCTCCGCGATCAGGTCCCCCGCACTCGGGCCGACGATGCCGCCGCCGAGGACCCGGCGCGTGTCGGGATCGAACAGCAGCTTGGTGAACCCCTCGTCGCGGTTGAGCGCGAGGGACCGTCCGCTGGCCATCCAGGGGAAGAGCCCCTTCTCGACGCTGCGGCCGTCGGCCCTTGCCTGGATCTCGGTGACGCCGACCCAGGCGATCTCCGGATCCGTGTATGCCACGGAAGGTATGACCCGCGCATCGAAGGCACTCTTGTGACCGGCCGCCACCTCGGCGGCGACCTTGCCCTCGTGCGTGGCCTTGTGCGCCAGCATCGGCTGGCCCGCGATGTCGCCAATCGCGAAGATGTGCGCCACGCTGGTGCGCATCTGCCGGTCGACGGGGATGAAACCGCGGTCGTCGACGCGGATGCCGGCCCGGTCGGCGTTGATCAGCCTACCGTTCGGCACGCGGCCGACGGCCACGAGGACGCGATCGTAGGACTGGCTTTCGGCAGGCGCGGCTGCTCCCTCGAAGGACACGTGCAGCGCGTCCTCGCGGGCCTCGACGCCCGTCACCCGCGTCGCCGTCATGATGCGCTCGTAGCGTGCCGCGATGCGCTTCTGCAGCGGCCGCACCAGGTCGGGGTCGCAACCGGGCATCAGCCCGGGAGTGAGCTCCGCCACGCTGACGCGCGAGCCGAGGGAATCGTACACGCAGGCCATCTCCAGCCCGATGATGCCGCCCCCGATCACCAGCATGCGCGTCGGCAGCTCGCCCAGGTCGAGCGCACCGGTCGAATCGATGATGCGGGGATCTTCCGGCATGCCGGGCAGCCGCATGGGCTCCGAGCCCGCGGCCACGATGCACTGTCCGAAGCCGACTACCTGCACGCCGCCGTCCGGCCCGACGATTTCGAGCCGGTGCGGTGAGACGAACCGCCCGAAGCCCCGGACCACGCGGACCTTTCGCTGTTTCGCCAGGATAGCCAGGCCGGCGGTCAGCTTGCCCACGATCCTGTTCTTCCAGCTGCGCAGGCGGCCGATGTCGATCTGGGGGTCACCGTAGGCGAGCCCGTGCTCCGCCATCGCCTCCACGTCCTCGATGACCTTGGCCGCGTGCAGCAATGCCTTCGAGGGAATGCAGCCCACGTTCAGGCACACGCCGCCGAGCTGGGGCCACCGGTCGACGAGCAGCACGTCGAGGCCGAGGTCCGCGGCGCGAAAGGCGGCCGTGTATCCGCCGGGACCCGCGCCGAGCACGACCAGCCCTGCCTCGAGATCGGCAGCCGGCTCTCCGGCGCTCACGATGGTCTCCGCAGCGGAGACAGGGGCCGCCGCCGGCGGCGCGGCCTCCGCGACCTGTCCCGGCAAAGGGGCCTCGTCGGCCGCGGGTGCGTCGGCCCCGGCGGCATCGAGCGTGAGGATGAGCGTGCCCTTCGACACGCGGTCTCCCCGCGAGAGGAGGACCTCACGCACGGTTCCGTCACGGGTCGCGGGCACGTCCATCGTGGCCTTGTCGGTCTCGAGCGTGATCAGTGGGTGCTCGGCCGCCACCACGTCGCCCGGCTTCACCAGCACCTCGATGACCTCGACATCGGCGAAGTCCCCGAGGTCCGGCACGCGCTGCTCGACGGGACCGGTCACGGCACGGCCTCGAGCAGCCTGCGCGGGTCGGCCAGGGCCTCGGACAGCGCCACCGTGAAGCGAACGGCTTCGGCCCCGTCGATGACCCGGTGGTCGTAGGACAGCGAAAGCGGGAGCATCAGCCGCGGTGCAAACGTACCGTCCCGCCACACGGGACGGATCTGCGCGCGCGAGACGCCGAGGATGGCCACCTCGGGCGCATTGATGATCGGCGTGAACGCGGTGCCGCCGATACCGCCGAGGCTCGAGATCGTGAAGCAGCCGCCCTGCATCTCGCCCGCCGCGAGCTTGCCGTCGCGCGCCTTCGCGGAAAGTGTCGCCAGGTCGCGGGCGATCTCGTAGAGATCCTTGCGATCGGCATCACGGATCACGGGAACGACCAGGCCGTTCGGCGTGTCCGCAGCGAAGCCGAGGTGCAGATACTGCTTGAACACCAGATTGCGGCCCGACGGGTCGAGCGAGGCGTTGAAGCGCGGGAAGGCGGCCATCACGGCCGCACATGCGCGCACGATGAAGGCGAGCGGCGTGAGCTTGATGCCCGCCGCGGCGGCCGTGTCCTTGAGGCCCTTGCGCAGTTCCTCGAGTTCGGTGATGTCCGCCTCGTCGTGCTGCGTGACGTGCGGCACGTTGACCCAGCTCGCGTGCAGGCGCGGGCCCGAGATTCTCTGTATGCGGCTGAGCGGCTGCACTTCCACCGGACCGAAGGCGGCGAAATCCACCTCGGGAACCGACGGGAGGCCGACGCCGGTAGCCGCGCCTGCTGACGCCGCGCCGAGCGTCGACTTGACCCAGGCCTTCACGTCATCGCGGGTGATCCTTCCCTTGAGCCCCGAGCCCCGCAGCTTGCCGAGCTCGACGCCGAGCTCCCGGGCAAAGCGACGTACAGAGGGCGAGGCGTAGGCCGTAGAGAAGCCGGATTCCTCCACCGGGGCCAGTCCACCGCCGGGTGACTCGACACGCGCCATCGGGCGCTGCACGTCGCGACCGGCGACGCCTGCGGACCCGGATCCGGGCTCCTCGTCCGGCTCAGCCGAAGGCGGCGGCCCGTCCTCCACCGTCCCTGCGTCCGGTCCTGCGGCCTGTTCAAGCCCGCTCTCCTTCGCCGCCTCTCCGCCTGCCTCCTCGACCGCGACGATCGGATCACCGGCCGAGACCCTGGAACCCCTGGCGACCACGACCTCCACGACGCGGCCCGCCGCAGTCGACGGCACGTCCATGGTCGCCTTGTCGGTCTCGAGCGTGATCAGCGGCGTCTCGATCGCCACGTCGTCGCCCGGCCCGACCAGGACCTCGATCACCTCGACGTCCCTGAAGTCGCCGAGGTCCGGGACCTTCACAACGCTGCGCCCGCCGGCGGCCACGGCTCAGCACTCCACCGGGTTCGGCTTCGCCGGATCGATGCCGAAACGACGCATCGCGTCGCCGACGGTGGACACGTCGACCTTGCCCTCGTCCGCGAGCGCCTTGAGCGCCGCGAGCGCGATCCAGCGGCGGTCCACCTCGAAGAAGCCGCGCAGCGCCGCACGCGCGTCGCTGCGTCCGAAACCGTCCGTACCGAGCACGACGTAGCGGCCCGGCACCCATTCGCGCACCTGGTCGGCGACTATCTTCATGTAGTCCGTCGCGGCGATGAACGGCCCCTCGCGATCGCCGAGGCACTGGCGGATGTAGGGGAGCTTCGGCTCGGTGCCCGGAGCGAGAAGGTTTGCCCGCTCGCAGGCGAGCGCCTCGCGGCGCAGCTCGCTGAAGCTGGTCACGCTGTAGACGTCCGCGGGTACGCCGAAGTCCCGCTCGAGCAGCTGGGCCGCGGCGAGGGCTTCCCGCAGGATGGTGCCCGACCCGAACAGCGTGGCCCGCACCCGGCCGCGTCCGCCGATGTGCAGCAGGTACATGCCGTTCAGGATCCCCTGCTCCACGCCCGCCGGCATGGCCGGGTGGGCGTAGTTCTCGTTCATGCAGGTGACGTAGTAGAAGACGTTCTGCCGCTCGGCGTACATCCGGCGCAGGCCGTCCTGGACGATCACGGCCAGCTCGTAGGCATAGCAGGGATCGTAGGCCACGCAGTTCGGGATGGTGGACGCCAGCAGGTGGCTGTGTCCGTCCTGGTGCTGCAGGCCTTCGCCGGCCAGCGTCGTGCGACCGGCCGTCGCGCCGATGAGGAAGCCGCGCGCCTGCATGTCGCCTGCGGCCCAGGCGAAGTCGCCGACGCGCTGGAAGCCGAACATCGAGTAGAAGATGTACATCGGGATCATGGCGACCCCGTGGTTGGCATACGAAGTGCCGGCGGCCATCCAGGAGCAGAAGGCCCCGGCCTCGTTGATTCCTTCCTCGAGGATCTGTCCCTGCCGGTCCTCACGGTAGTACATGAGCTGGTCGGCGTCCTGCGGGGTGTAGAGCTGCCCGACCGAGGAATAGATGCCGACCTGCCGGAACAGGCCCTCCATGCCGAAGGTGCGCGCCTCGTCGGGAACGATGGGTACGACGTGGCGGCCCAGGCTCCGGTCCTTGAGGAGCGCCGTGAGGATGCGTACGAAGGCCATCGTCGTCGAGATCTCGCGGCCCTCGGTGCCCTCCAGCAGGCCGCGGAAGGCGTCGAGCGCGGGCACGGCGAGGGCGGGCGCATCGACGCGGCGCACCGGAAGGTAGCCGCCGAGCGACTTGCGACGCTCCTGCAGGTAACGCATCTCGGGGCCGTCCTCGTCCGGCCTGCAGAACGGCAATCTCTCGATCTCCGCGTCGGACACCGGGATGTTGAACCGGTCGCGGAAGGCGCGCAGCGCCTCGTCGTCCAGCTTCTTCTGCTGGTGCGTGATGTTCTGCGCCTCGCCGGCCCGTCCCATGCCGTAGCCCTTGATGGTCTTGGCGAGGATCACGGTCGGACGGCCCTTGTGCGCGACGGCCTCCGTGTAAGCGTTCCAGACCTTGTGCGGGTCGTGACCGCCGCGGTTGAGCCGCCAGATCTCCTCGTCCGACATGTTGGCGACGAGTTCCTTGAGCTCGGGGTACTTGCCGAAGAAGAACTCGCGGGTGTACGCGCCGCCCTTGGCCTTGAAGTTCTGGTACTCGCCGTCGACGGCCTCCTCCATGCGCTGGCGCAGCAGGCCCGAGGTGTCACGGGCGAGCAGCCCGTCCCAGCGACTGCCCCAGATCACCTTGATCACGTTCCAGCCCGCGCCGAGGAAGGCGGCCTCGAGGTCCTGGATGACCTTGCCGTTGCCGCGCACGGGCCCGTCGAGGCGCTGCAGGTTGCAGTTGATGACGAACACGAGGTTGTCGAGCTTCTCGCGCACCGGCAACGTGATCGCGCCCATCGACTCGGGCTCGTCCATCTCGCCGTCGCCCAGGAAGCACCACACCTTGCGGTCGGACGGTTCCGCCAGCCCGCGGTGCTCGAGGTAGCGGACGAAACGGGCCTGCATGATGGCCTGCATCGGCCCGAGACCCATCGACACGGTCGGGAACTGCCAGAAATCGGGCATCAGCCACGGGTGCGGGTAGGAAGACAGGCCCTTGCCCGAGACCTCCTTGCGGAAGTGCCGGAGCTGCTCCTCGGTGAGACGCCCCTCGAGGTAGGCACGCGCATAGATGCCCGGGCTCGAGTGACCCTGAACGAAGACCAGATCGCCCGGATGGCCCTCCCCGTGCGCCCGCCAGAAGTGGTTGAAGCCGACCTCGTAGAGCGTCGCCGAGGAGGCGTAGGTAGCGATGTGCCCGCCGTATTCGGAGCTCTCCCGGTTGGCGTTGACGACCATCGCCATGGCGTTCCAGCGGATGTACGCCTTGATGCGCTTCTCGAGCGCGCGGTCCCCCGGGTAGGGCCTCTCGCGCGAGACGGGAATGGAATTCAGGTAGGCAGTGTTGGCCTTGAAGGGCAGGTAGGCACCTGAGCGGCGCGTGTGGTCGATCAGGCGCTCGAGCAGGAAGTGCGCCCGGCCGGCGCCGTGCGCCTTGAGCACGGAGTCGATGGACTCGAGCCACTCCTGCGTCTCTACAGGGTCGATGTCTTCGGGATTGCCACGTTGGGCCATCTCAACACTCCAGGGTCGTGCGGCAGATCCGGCCACGGCGAGGAGACTGCGCAGCGCGCAGCACCGCTGTACGTGCCGGACAGAGACCCCCCTCCGATCGCGGCACCGGAGTCCAGCGCATCCGCAGAAAAAAGCCGCGAGGCGCGGCGGTTCTGATCGGACGGCAGGCGCGATATGATCGGGGCCCCGTCTCCGCCGGTCAAGGTTGACCATGCCGCGCGCGCGCCCGGACGCCCGTTCTTCCCTGCTGCCTCCGTCCCGCCGGCCGCGGATTGCCCGGCCCGTGCCGCAACTGTCGGCCGGGGCTCTGGACGTCCTGGAGGCGGCCCTGGTCTTCGTGCCCGCGGATGGGACGCGCGCCGAACTTGCGCGGCTGCCGCACGCCTCCGGGATCCTGTCGCGTTTCGACCGCGGCGATGCGAAGCCCGGTTCGCACTTCGCCTGCCGGCTCCGCAACGGGGCAGGCACGACGCTCGTCGTCGCGCTCGTGCCGCGCGAGGCGACGCCTTTTGCGCTACTCGAGCTCGCCCGCGCCGCCGTCGGGACTGCCATGCAGGACGATCCTGCGACGCTCGGCTGCGCGGCGGCGGGGCTGCCCGCAGCGCTCGGGCGCAAGGCAATCGAGGCGGGCATCGCTGCGGCCCTGGCGGCGTGTTTTCGCCTTCCCGAATTCAAGTCGAAGCCGGGACGCAGGTCCCGGCTCGATCGCGTCGTCCCGTTCGCGCGTCGGGGGCCGGACGCGCGGCGGGCAGCGGCCCTGTCCGAGGGGACGGACCTCGTCCGCTGGCTCATGGCGATGCCGCCGGACCGGCTGGACCCGGCGGGCTTTCGCCAGGTCGCCCGGGCGCTTGCCCGCCGACACGGCGTCGCCACGCGTTTCTACGGCGAGAAGGAACTCGCGCGCCTCGGCGCAGGCGCCTTCCTCGCCGTCACCCGCGGCAGCAGCCGGCGCGACGCCGGTATCCTCCAGTTGCGCTACCGGCCGGGACGCCGCCGCGACGCCGCGCCCGTGGCGCTGGTCGGCAAGGGGCTGTGCTTCGACACCGGTGGGACCAACCTCAAGCCGCACTCGAGCATGCTCCACATGCACGGCGACATGGGAGGCAGCGCGGTGGCGCTGGCCGGTCTCCTGTCGCTGGCGCGACTCGGATACCCGGGGCCCGTCGATGCCTGGCTGGCGCTCGCGGAGAACCGCATCGGGCCCGACGCCTACAAGCCGCAGGACGTCGTCACCACCCTCGACGGCACGACGATCCAGGTCATCCACACGGATGCCGAGGGACGAATGGTCCTCGCCGACACGCTCGCCCTCGCCTCCCGCAGCAAGCCGGCCGCGATCGTCGACTTCGCCACGCTGACCGGGGCCTGCATGCAGGCGCTCGGCAACCGCATGAGCGGAGCGTTCACCAACCGGCCCGCGTGGCGGGCAGAAATCGAGGCGGCCGGCCGCGAGAGCGGCGAGCGCGTCTGGTGCATGCCCATGGACGCCGACTACGACCGGGACATCGACAGCAAGGTCGCCGACGTCGCCCAGTGCCGCGTGGACGGCAAGGGCGACCACATCTACGCAGCCCGCTTCCTGTCCCGTTTCGTGGGCGAGGAGATTCCCTGGCTGCACGTGGACCTGTCGGCCGCCACGCGCGAGGGCGGCCTCGGACACGTGCCCACCGACATCACCGGCTTCGGCGTGCGTTTCCTGGCATCGCTGCTGCTCGATCACGAACTGCCGGCCGTCGGGCCGCCCGCTTGAACCGCCTGACCCTGAGGCGCCCCGACGACTGGCACCTGCACCTCCGGGACGGGGCCGCGATGCGCTCGGTGCTCGGATTCACGGCAGCCCGCTTCGGTCGCGCCGTCGTCATGCCGAACCTCAAGCCGCCGGTGACGGCGACCGCGCAGGCGCTCGCGTACCGGCGCCGCATCGTGGAGGCGCTGCCCGCCGGCTGCGGCTTCGAGCCGTTGATGACTCTGTATCTCACCGACAACACGCCGCCCGACGAGGTCGACCGCGCGCTCGAGAGCGGTGCGGTCTGCGGCATCAAGTACTATCCTGCGGGGGCGACCACGAACTCGGATTCGGGCGTGACGTCGCTGGAGAGGACCTTCGACGTGCTGGCGCGCATGGAGGAACGCGGCCTCGTGCTGCAGCTGCACGGCGAGGTCACGGATCCGGAGGTCGACGTCTTCGACCGCGAGAAGGTATTCGTCGACCGGCATCTAGCACGAATCGTGGACCGCTTCCCCGCGCTTCGCGTCGTGCTCGAGCACGTCACGACCCGGGCCGGCGTCGATTTCGTGCGCTCGCAGGGGCCCGGCGTCGCCGCGACCGTCACGCCCCAGCACCTGCTGCTCAACCGCAACGCCCTGCTCGTCGGTGGCGTTCGCCCGCATCACTACTGCCTGCCGGTGCTGAAGCGCGAGGCCGATCGCCTCGCCGTCCTCGAGGCTGCGACGAGCGGCAGCCCGAAGTTCTTCCTCGGCACCGACAGCGCGCCGCACGCCCGGTCCGACAAGGAATCCGCCTGCGGCTGCGCGGGAGTCTTTTCGGCCCACGCCGGCATCGAGCTGTACGCGGAGGCCTTCGAGGCCGCCGGCGCCCTCGGGCGGCTGGAGGCCTTCGCCAGCCATCACGGCCCTGACTTCTACGGCCTGCCGCGAAATGCCGGCAGCATCTCCCTCGTCGCGGACGCATGGACGGCGCCGCCGTCCTATCCCTTCGGCGACTCGGAGATCGTTCCTTTCCGCGGCGGCGAGCCAGTCCGCTGGCGGCTCGCGACGGGGACGGCGTGAGCGGCTCACCGCCCAGGATAGGCAAGCGGTTCCGCGGCTTCCTGCCCGTCGTGGTGGACGTGGAGACCGGTGGTTTCGTCGCCGCGACCGACGCGTTGCTCGAGATCGCCGCCGTCCCGATCGGGATGGACGAGAGCGGTGCCCTCGTCCGCGGTGCGACGCTTCGCCACCACGTCAGGCCGTTCGACGGAGCGAACATCGACCCTGCATCGCTCGCGGTGAACGGGATCGATCCGTGGCATCCGCTGCGGCCGGCCGTCGACGAGCGCGACGCGCTCGCCGCCGTCTTCAAGGAGGTGCGGCGCTGCGTGCGCGAGCAGGAGTGCACGCGCGCGATCCTCGTCGGCCACAACTCGGCCTTCGACCTGTCCTTTGTCCACGCGGCCGCGACGCGGGCGGGCATCAGGCGCAACCCCTTCCACCCGTTCTCGAGCTTCGACACGGCCACGCTGGCGGGTGTCGCGTACGGGCAGACCGTGCTGTCGCGGGCCGCCATCGCCGCGGGGATCCCGTGGGATGCGGAGGCGGCGCACTCCGCCGCCTACGACGCGGAGCGGACGGCCGACCTGTTCTGTGCGATCTGCAACGAGTTCCGCCCGCTGTACGAGGCAGGCCTGGGCCGGCTCGAGGCCGGACCGGAGGAAGCGCCGGAGGATTACAACCCGCTGGTCGAGCCGAGTGCCGAGGAGCCCGACGGCGCCTGAGCGGCGCGAGGGCCTCAGCCGGTCGCGCCGGCTTCCTCGAGCACCTGCTTGAGCTCGCCCGAGCGGAACATCTCGACGGTGATGTCGCAGCCGCCGACCAGCTCGCCGTTGACGTACAGCTGCGGGAACGTGGGCCAGTTCGAGAACGCCTTGAGCGCCTCGCGCAGCTCGGGGTCCTCGAAGATGTTCACGTGCTTGAACGTGGCGTTGCAGGCCTTGAGCGCGGCGGCCGTCTGGGCGGAGAAGCCGCACTGCGGGAAATCCGGCGTGCCCTTCATGAACAGCACGACGGGGGAGGACTCCAGGTGGGCCTTGATGCGCTGGATCGCTTCCGTTTCGCTCATGCTCGACTCCTTGAGGGTCTGTGATCAGCCCGTCGCGCTGCGACGCTCGGCGCCACGACGGAGCTCCGTCGCGCGCAGCACGTCCCACTGCTCGGCCGGCGTCATCGCGATCCAGCGCGCGATCTCGTCGCGGCTGCGATGGCAACCCCTGCAGTAACCGCCCTCGTCCAGGGAGCAGATGTTGATGCAGGGGGACATGGGTCCGGTCTCGGTCATGGATCGGGTCGTCGACGTGGCTGCTAAAAAAAAGCGACGGGGCGCGACTGCTTCGCGATTATCCCGTCGTCGGCTACGTCTGGAATTATGGGGTGGGCGCCCCTAATCTTCAATGATCCGTCCGACGGCCGGCGGACGGCCCGTCCTGTACAGCGTCGATCTCGCCCCGGGAAACGCCCTCCGTGAACACACCCATTCCGCCCGATCTGGACCAGTGCGTGGCGCGAGCCCTGGAGGAAGACCTGGGCGGCGGTGACCTGACGGCCAGCCTGGTTCCCGCCGGTGCCACGTCGCACGCGACCATCGTGAGCCGCGAGGCCGCGGTCCTGGCCGGGCGGCCCTATGCGGACGCGGTCTTTCGCCGGCTGGATCCCGGCATCGAGCTGAAGTGGTCGGCCGAGGACGGCGAGAGCATCCTCGCGGGCCAGGTGTTGTGCCGCTTGCGCGGCAGCTCCCGCGCCCTGCTGACCGGCGAGCGCACCGCGCTCAACTTCCTGCAGACGCTCTCCGCCACGGCGACGGCGGCAGCGCGGTTTGTCGAGGCGGTCGCCGGCACGGCCTGTACGGTCATGGACACGCGCAAGACCCTGCCGGGCCTAAGGCTCGCCCAGAAGTACGCGGTGCGCTGCGGCGGGGCCGCCAACCACCGGCTCGGGCTCTACGACGGCATCCTGATCAAGGAGAACCACATCGCGGCAGCCGGCTCCATCGGCGCGGCGGTCAGGCGCGCGCGCGCGACCGGCGCCGGCGTGCCCGTGGAAGTGGAGGTGGAGAGCCTCGAGGAGCTCGGGCTCGCGCTCGATGCCGAAGCCGACGTCGTGATGCTCGACGACTTCACCCTCGAGGACATGGTCGAGGCCGTGCGGCTGAACCGGGCCCGCCCGCGGCCTGCGAAGCTCGAGGCCTCGGGCGGCGTGGATCTCGACTCCGTCCGCCGGGTCGCCGCGACCGGCGTCGACTACGTCTCGGTCGGCGGCATCACCAAGCACGTGCGGGCCGTGGACCTCTCCATGCGGTTCGGGACTGCCCTGCCGGCATAGTCGCTCGCTGCGGGCCGCCCGTCTCGGCCGGCCCGCCCGACACGGGATCAGTAGATGGCGGTGCGATTGACCCGCTGCGGCTGGGAAACGCCGTAGCCCTGCGCGAAATCCACGCCGAGCCCGCGCAGCACGGTGATGATCTCCTGGTTCTCGGCCCACTCCGCGATCGTCTGCTTGCCGGTGAGATGACCGATCTCGTTGATCGAGCGGACCATCTCCCGGTCGATCGGGTCGTGCAGCAGCCCCTTGACGAAGCTGCCGTCGATCTTGAGGAAGTCGACCGGGAAGTGCTTGAGGTAGCCGAAGGAAGACAGTCCCGTGCCGAAGTCGTCGAGCGCGAACCTGCAGCCAAGCTCCTTCAGCGCCTGGATGAAACGGCTGGCCTGCGAGAAATTGGCGATCGCGGCCGTCTCCGTGATCTCGAAGCAGACCTTCGTCGCGTCGATGCCGCTGCGGTGGAACTGCTCGATGACGAATGGCAGGAACTTGTCGTCGCCGAGACTCTGCCCGGAGAGGTTGATCGAGCACGTGCCCAGCCGTTCGCGCTCGTCCGCCTCCGACACCAGCCAGCGGAACGCGGTATCGATGACCCAGCGGTCGATCGACGGCATCAGGCCGTAGCGCTCCGCCGCCGCGATGAACTGGTCCGGCGCCACGATCTTGCCCGACTCGTCCGTCATCCTGAGGAGCAGCTCGTAGTGCTCGCCCGGCTCGTCCTTCTGCAGGGGAAGGATCGCCATGCGGAACAGCTCGAAGCGCGACTCCTCCAGCGCGTTGTTGATGCGGGCCGCCCACTGCATCTCGCGACGCCGGCGCATCAGGTCGAGGTCGTTTTCCTCGAACGAGTGCACGCGGTTGCGGCCCATCTCCTTGGCGGCCCCGCAGGCACTGTCCGCGGCCGACAGGACCGATGCGACATCCTCGTTCTCTGCCGTGATCGGCACGACGCCGATCGAGGCACCGAGGCGGAACGTGCGGTCCTCGAAGGTGAAGCGGAAGTTGCGGATCGCCTCCCGCAGCTTCTCCGCGGTCCGCAGGGCTTCCTCCAGCGGGCAGCTCTCGAGCAGCACGCCGAACTCGTCGCCGCCGAGCCTCGCCAGCGTGTCGCGCCAGCGCACCTTGGACTTGAGCAGTGCACCGACCTGCCCCAGCAGCGCGTCCCCGGCGCTGTGGCCGCAGGTGTCGTTGACGATCTTGAACTGGTCGATGTCGATGTAGCACAGCGCGTAGGACGTCTCGCGCGCCCTGGCGCTCTTGAGCGCCCGTTCGAGGCGCGTCTCGAACTCGCGGCGATTGACGAGGCCCGTGAGCACGTCGTGGCTCGCATGGTAGGTGAGGCGCCGGTTGAGCTCGCGCGCCTCGGAGACGTCGTGGAACACCAGCACGCCACCGGTGACGGCCCCCGTGCCGTCGCGGATGGGGGACGCCGTGCTCTCGACGTACAGCTCGTTGCCGTCGCGACGGATCAGCAGCATCGGCCGCACCGACTTGACCGGCCGGATGCGCCGGATCGCCACGGTCATCGGGTTCTCCAGCGGCTCGCAGGTCTCCTCGTGGAAGGAGCGGAAGATCTCGTCGATCGCCTTGCCGAGCCCATCCTCCAGGCGCCATCCCGTCAGCTCCTCGGCAACCGGATTCAGGTACTCGACGCGTCCGTGCTCGTCGGTGGTGATCACGCCGTCGCCGATCGACTGCAGCGTGATCTGCGCTCGCTCCTTCTCGCGGAAGAGCGCCTCCTCGTAGAGTCGGCGCTCGGTCACGTCGAGTTCCACGCCGACCAGCCTCCGCAGGCGGCCCTTGTCGTCCAGCCGGGCCCGCGCCCTGCTCACGACCCACCGCCACTCGCCGTCGCAGTGCCGCATGCGGTGCATGCTCTCGAACATGTCGGCCTTGCCGGCAAGGTG
>LJNS01000034.1 GCA_001303245.1 Gammaproteobacteria bacterium SG8_30 | reverse complement strand
GCCGGGATCGGAATGCTCTCGAAGATCCACCACACGGCCGTGTTGAGCGTGATCGCCGCCGTCCAGCAGATCTTCGGGTCGAGCCCGGCGGCGGCGAGCACGAGGCCGAGGGCCGAACCGGCGACCGGACCGAGAACGAGCGTGACCTGCTTGAGATTCATGGTCGGCGGCGGGTGCCGGGATTCCCTCGAGAATTGCCGCGAAAGCGCCGCGGCCAACGCGAATATAGGGCATGTCGGCGGTCGAGACACCGGTTGCCGGGCGCGGGCTCCACGGAGGTGAACCACTCCGCGCTGTCGTAGAGTGGATGCCGGCCCGCCAGGAGGCGAGAGACCCCGATGTCCCTGCTGACCCACGCGCGCGAACTCGCCCGCACGCCCGCCGAACGCAACCGCTACGCCGACCTGCTGCGCGCGGCGGCGATCCTCGTCGTGGTCTTCGGGCACTGGCTGTCGGCTGCTCCCTACGTGGTGGGCGGGCGGCTCGAGATCGCCAGCATGCTCGGCATCGCGTCCTGGTCGCACCTGCTCACCTGGGCCCTTCAGGTGATGCCGGTGTTCTTCATCGTGGGAGGGTTCTCCAACGGCGTGTCCTGGGAGTCGGCCCGTCGGCGAGGAGAGACCTATGCCGACTGGCTGCACGGGCGGCTGCGGCGCCTGGTCTCGCCGCTCGTGCCCCTCGTCGCTCTCTGGGCCGCGCTCGTGCTGGTGGCTCGATACCTCGGGGTGGACCCCGCGCTCGTCAGCAACGCATCGCGGCTCGCGCTGATCCCGACGTGGTTCCTCGCGGTGTACATCTGCGTGATCCTGCTCGTGCCGGTGGCCGCCGCGGCCTGGCAGCGCTTCGGGCTGGCATCGTTCTGGCTGCCGGTCAGTGCCGCAGTGATGGTCGATGCGCTGGCCTTTGGCCACGGTCTCACGGCGCTCAGGTGGGCCAACTACGTCTTCGTCTGGCTCGCCGTGCACCAGCTGGGGTGGCTCTGGCGATCCGGCCGGGCCTCGGCCGGCACGGTCGCCCTGGCCTGGCTGATGGGGGGCCTGGCCTGCCTGGTGTTCCTGGTCGAGCTCTCCGGTTACCCCGTCGCGATGCTCACCGTACCGGGGGCCGACTTCTCGAACACGCGGCCGCCGACCGTCGCCCTGGTCGCGCTGGCTGCCATGCAGTTCGGCGCCCTAATGCTCCTCGAGCGCCCGCTGCGGCGGTGGCTGGACGCGGAAGGTCCGTGGACGGCCACGGTCCTCGTCAACGGCATGATCATGACCGTGTTCCTGTGGCACTCGACCGTGCAGACGCTCGTGATCGGCACGGCCGCGTGGCTCGGCGGCATCGGCCTCGCGTTGCAGCCGGGCTCCGCCGTGTGGTGGCTCTGGCGGCCCGCCTGGCTGTTCGTCATGCTTCTGGCGCTGCTCCCGGTGGTGCTCGTCATGATGCGATTCGAGCGGGGCGGCCGCCGCGGGTCGCGTGCCGCGTGGCCGGCCGGCGTGCTCGTGGCGGGCAGCCTCCTGCTCTGCCTCGGCATCGGTCTGCTCGCCGGGCGGGGGATGGGCGTGCCGGACTTCCCCTGGCTGCGCCTCGTTCCGCTGCTGCTCGTCGTGGCTGGCGCTGTGACGGTGCTGCGCAGCCGGCCGGAGCGGGGCGTCAGGCCCGGCGCGTGAAGTCGGGATAACGGCCGAGCGTCAGCAGCAGCACGGCCCCGGCGACGAACAGGAACAGCGCGACCTGCAGCATCGGCGCATAGCTGCCGGTGCCGTCGCGCACCGCGCCGTAGACGGCGGGCGAGACCGCGGAGGCGATGCCGAACGGCATGTACAGCATCCCGTAGATCTTGCCGTAGTGGGCCATCCCGAAGTACCGGCCCGCCAGGAAGGCGACGAGGTCCGTCTCGGCGCCGGCGGCGAAGCCGAGGAAGAACGCCGCCACGAAGGCGAGCGGGAGCGACAGGGTGTCGCCCGCCAGCAGCACGCAGGAAATGGCCGGCAGACACAGGATCGGCAGCGTCACCGCCGGCGCCCAGAAGTGGTCGAGCAGGAAGCCGGTGAAGAGCCGGCCGAACAGGATGCTGAAGCCGAGCCCGCTCATCACCAGCGCCGCCTGCTCCCGCGGGATGCCCTTCGCGTCGAGCATCTGCGGCAGGTGGATGTGCGCGCCGCCGTAGGCGAAGGCAACCAGCAGGATGGAGGCGAAGATCACCCAGAAGCGGTAGCCGCGCACGGCCTCGCGCAGCCTGAGGCCCGCGAGCTGACGGCCTTCGCGGGCGTCTGCCGCGAGCTCGGGCGGCCGCTCTTCCGCCGTCGGCTCGCGGAAGAACCGGAACGCCACGGGAAGGGCCACCAGCAACGGGAGGAGCGCGATGAAGGGAAAGGCGCCGCGCCAGCCGAAGCGCTCGATGCCGAACACGGTGAGCGGCGGGACGACCATGGCTGCGAGGCTCGTCCCCATGAGCATGATGCCGAGCGACAGGCCGCGGTTGCGGAAGAACCAGAGGTTCACCGCCCGCGACCACGTCACGGGCGTGGAGCCGATGCCGACGAGGCCGACCAGGACCCAGATCGCGTAGAAGCCGGTGAGCGACGGTGGCGTGAAGTAGAAGCAGGCGAAGCTGAGGCCGAATGCGGCCAGCGAGGCCAGGGCCACCGGCCGCACGCCGTGCCGGTCCGACAGCGCGCCGAACAGCGGCGCCAGGAAGGAGGCCAGCACCCCGAAAATGGTGATGCCGATGCTGATGTCCCGGAAGGTCCAGCCGAACTCCTCGTTCAGGGGGCCGATGAAGAAGCCGATGGTGTTGAAGGGAATCGGCGAGGCGCCGCACATGACGCCGAGCATCGATGCCAGCAGCACCCTCCAGCCGAGCCTGAACTCGGATCGCTTCGCACCGGATTCCATGGGTCCCCTGGAGGTCGGCCTGCGCGGGTCGCGGGGCGTCAGTGTAACGCCTCGGCCAAGGCGGCGATCACGGACCTCTGAAGCCGTCGCCAGGACGTCCCGCCCGCGAGCGGGTGACGCTGGTTCACCTCCAGCTCGATGCCCAGGTACCGGTTCCCGGGAAACAGGCGGCGCAGGTGTGTCGTCAGGCCGTCCGCCTTGCCGGGATAGGGGTAATTGCGTCGAACGCGCAGTGCGGGGTCCGCAGCCGCGAGCGCGGCGTGCCACTCATCGCAGAAGCGACGCTCCGTGCGGCGTGACGGGTCGTAGAGCAGGCCGATGTCGGCGTTGCGGACCTCGCCGTCGAGCTCCGGCGTGAAGCTGTGGGAGGACACGTGCAGCACCCGGCGCCCGGCCGTGACGTGGCGTGCGATGCTCGACTCGACTTCCCGTCGGTACGGCTCGTAGTGACGGGCGAGGATGCGATCCCGCTCCGCGCGCGGCAGCGGCCGTGTGACCGCGGAGAACAGGCGCGGGTGCCCGATCGAGCGGTTGAGATCGACGAGCAGCCGGGTCGTGCGCGAGGCGATGAGCGGCGCGCCGAACGCGGCGGCGATGCGCCGGGCCATCGCGAGCGAGCCGATGTCGAGCCCGCGGTGGCTCGCGAGCAGCGCCGCACCGCCGGTGAACAGGGAACGCCATCTCGACGGCACGCGGTTGCCGCCGTGCTCGCACGTGACGAGCAGGAAGACCTGTGGCCGTCGTGCCATCAGTCGATGCCGACGAACGGTTCTCCCGCCGCCAGGCAGTCGCAGAGTCGCCCGCCTGTCGCCAGCAGCCGGGCTCGCGTCGGTTGCGCGCCCGCGGCTTCCAGGATGCGGCGCGCCAGCGTCCCGCGCGAGAGGATGAGCTCGAGCGGCTCGCGCCAGGTCCCGCCTCCGTCCGGCAGCGCGAACAAGCTGGCCTCGAGGAGGTGCCGCCACAGCTCGCCGGCCGCACAGCGGGCCCCGGGGAAACCCATTCGCCGCAGGTAGTCCCCGTCGTCGATGACGGTCCGCTCGGCATCGCGTGCGCAGGCACGCAGCAGGGAAAGCAGGCGCGCCGAGTCGACGGGCGCCGACAGCTCCTCCTCGGCGGCGCGCTCGTAGCAGCGGCGCGTGACGGCGACCGTGGCGGCGGCGACCGCCAGGTCCGCTACCGGGCGTTCCTGCGTGTCGATCACGCGGATCTCGATCGCGCTGCGGTCGAAGCGGGCGATGGCGGCACGCGAATTGAGCCACTCGTCCTGCATGTCGCCGGCCAGATCGAACGGGGCGATCTCGCGGTACATCGGCGCCAGGATCTCCGACCGGTACTGCCGCTCGCTCGTCACCGGCTCGGGAATGACCGGGCCCATCAGGGAGGGCAGCCGCTCCGTGTGCGTGCGATAGCACTCCATGCGGTAGTCCAGGAAGCCGGTGAACTCGCCGTCGGCGATGGGCGAGCTCGCGGCCAGGGCGGGCAGGATCGGAAGCACGAGGCGCACGGCCGCGTGCAGGCGGGCGAACTCCAGGTCGCTTCCGAACGGCAGGTTGACGTGCATGCTCTGCAGGTTTGCCCAGCCGTGACGACGGCAGTCGAAGATCCGGTCGTAGGCCTCGTAGACCTCCCGGTAGTCGTGGCTCCACAGGCGCGCCTCCCGGCGCGGGTCCATCCACGGGTGGATCGAGCCCGGCATGAGCCTTGCCCCGAGTGGCTCGAGGGCGCGGTGGATCTCGCGGATCTCGCCGCCGAATCCCGCGACGAGCGCCTCGAGCGGCGCGGTCGGGTCGTTGTTCTTGACCTCGACGAGGTGCGCGGCCAGCTCGTTCGACCAGCCGAAGGCGCCGCGCTCGAGGTCGTTGGACCAGCTGCCGTCCGGTGCCCGCAGCAGCGCGTCGGCGACGGCGCGGACGTCGAGCGTGCGCCGGTCGACGATCATGTACTCGAGCTCGATCCCGCAGGCCGTGAAGGCGGCGAGCCGCGGCGCTTCGCTCACGATGCGGTGCCGCGCTTGCGCTGCTCGACCCGGCGCATGAACGTCCCCATGATTTCGCGATAGAGCGCGTCCTTCATCACGCCGTCCTCGACGCCGGCCTCGATGCTCGGGTTGTCGTTGATCTCGATGACGACCACCCGGCGGTCGACCTGCTTGAGGTCCACGCCGTAGAGACCGTCGCCGATCAGGCCGGCGGCCTTGACCGCCGTCTGCACCACTTCCTCGGGCGCCTCGCCGACGGCGAGCGCCTGCCACGGGCCCTCCTCGGGCTCGTGGCCGCCGTCGCGGCGGATGATCTGCCAGTGCCCCGGTGCCATGAAGTACTTGCAGACGTACAGCGGCCGGTGCTCCAGGACGCCCACGCGCCAGTCGAACTCGGTCGGCAACCACTCCTGCGCCACGATCAGGTCGGAGCGTCCGAGCAGGGCGTGGGCCTGCTGCTGCAGCTCCTCCTCGGTCTCCACCTTGACCACGCCCTGCGAGAACGCGCTGTCCGGCTGCTTCAGCACGCAGGGAAGCGACAGCGTGGGCACGATCTGGGAGACGTTGTCGCGGTGAACCATCAGCGTGCGCGGCGTGGGGACGTCGTGCCGCGCGAGCAACTCCGCGAGGTAGACCTTGTTGCCGCACTTGAGGATGGACTCGGGATCGTCGATCACCACGAGGCCGTCCGCGGCGGCGCGCCTCGCGAAGCGGTAGGTGTAGTGATTGACCGAGGTGGTGTCGCGTATGAACAGTGCGTCGAACTCGGCGAGCCGGCCGCGATCGTCGGCGGTGAGGAACTCGACCTCGAAGCCGACCGCCTCGGCGGCCGACTCGAAATGCCGCAGCGCCTTCTCGTCCGAAGGCGGCTCGGGGTCGTCGGGATTCACCAGGATCGCCATGGAGAACCGCGGCTCGACCCTCTTGCGCGCGTGGCGGTAACGCCCCTGGAGGTACGCCGTCGCCGCCTCGACCACGAAGTCGACGTGCTGCGGCGGGATGTCGCTGGCGGCGATCGGCCGCACGTGGCGGATGCGCCAGCGTCCGCGCGGGTGCTCGAAGGTCACGCGCAGCAGCGGTGCCGGCATGAGCCGGAACAGCTGCTGGCACAGCGAGTCGTAGCGGTGCGCCATGTTCCGTCCGAAGTAGACGCTGAGGTCGAAGCTGTCGGACTTGATGGGAGCCAGCGCGCGCTGGATGCGGTCGTCGAGCTCCTCGGTCAGGAAGCGGGCGAGGTGCCTCGACTTCAGGTCCTCGATGGTCGTCGTGCGCGGCAGCGGCTTGTGGCCGCGCGCCTCGGCGAGCAGCGACACGTAGTAGCCGAGGCTCTGGTACCGGTAGGAGCGGCAGAGGTTGAACACCTTCACCGAGCGTCCCTCGGCGAAGGCGGGGTCGGTCAGGTAGGCGCGCGCGGCCACGACCTCCACGCCGGAAATCCGGAGCCGCCACTCGCTGGGGTTGTCGACGACGATGAGGATGCGCATGGATGCCTTTCGGTTCGGGAGGATCACGGTGACTTGCGGGGGGAGATCACGAGCAGGTTGGCGTCGTAGGTGACGATGCCGAGCAGGATCGCCCCGATGACCCGGTCGATACTGATCCAGTAGCGGCGGCTCGGCCCGTGCGGGTGCGGATCGTAGGGATCGGCCACCTGGATGCTGCGCGCCCTGCGGTCGTAGCCCGAGAGCACGACGAAGTGCCCGGCCGGCTCGCCACGAGTGTCGTCGGGACGGTCGTCGGGGCCGTACTCCCGGGCCGACCGGTACAGGAACGTGGACGACAGCCCGGCCAGGATCGGCAGCCTGCGCCGCAGGATTCCCCGCAGCAGCGTCCTGCTGGGGTCGGTCAGCCGCAGCCGTCCGCCGAGTCTGAGGAACTCGAGGTAGCCGGCCGTGTCGTGCCCGATCCTGGGATCCTTCTTGACCGCGAGCTGCCGGCGGAGCTTCTCCGCGATGTCGACCCCTTGCTGGAACCAGGTCGGATCGAACATGGTCAGGTTGAAGGTGTAGATCGTGGCGTCGAAGCCGCGGCGAAGCGCGTCACAGGCCAGGAAGACGGCGAACGTGCCGCCGTGCTCGAGGCGGCGGGTGCGGGCGATCACCTCTTCGAGGGACTCCTCGCTGCCCCAGTACCGGTAGACCGCGTGCAGACACGTCGGTCCGCAGGTCACCTCGTCGGGCTGGGCGAGGATCTCGACCGGGAGCCGCAGCCTGACGGGAAGCATCGCCTTGAGACCGGGAAGACGCCGGGAGAACTCGGGGTGACTGCAATGATCCTGCCCCGGACGGGGGAAGTCCAGCGCCTGCCGGCACCGCCCCGGGGACCGGCCGTCGCCCTGAGAAATGGGGCGGGTATGGGATTGGGCGCCGGTTTCCCGTAACCTGCGCGGTCCATATGGGCGGGTACTTCCTCAGGCGTCTGCTGCTTCTGCCACCCACGCTGTTCGGGATCACCATCCTCGTGTTCCTGATCACGCGGCTCGTGCCCGGCGGCCCGCTCGAGCGCGCCATCATGGAGGCGCAGCAGGCCAACGTGGCCGCGGGCGTCAGCAGCACCGTGGGCCAGGGCATGGCCCTCTCCGAGGACCAGCTGCAGCAGTTGAAGGAGTACTACGGCTTCGACAAGCCCTGGTACGTCAGCTACGCCGACTGGGTCGTCAAGATCTTCCAGGGCGACCTGGGGACGTCCTACCGGTACAACGAGCCGGTGTGGGACGTCATCCGCTCGCGGTTCCCGGTGTCGCTCTTCTACGGCATCGTCACGCTGATCATCACCTACGCGGTGTCGATCCCGCTCGGGGTCGTCAAGGCGATCAAGCACCGCACGGCGCTGGATAACATAACCTCGGTGATCATCTTTGCGGGCTACGCGGTCCCCGGCTACGTCCTCGGCTCGCTGCTGCTGCTCTATTTCTCCGTCCGCCTGGAGTGGTTCCCCATGGGCGGGTTCACCAGTCTCTACTTCGACGAGATGGGGCCCTGGGAGAAGGCCGGCGACGTCCTCCACCACGCGGTGCTGCCGCTGATCTGCTACCTGATCGGGTCCTTCGCGGTCACGACGCTGCTGGTCAAGAACAACCTGATGGACAACCTGGCCGCCGACTACGTCCGCACGGCCATCGCCAAGGGCGTGTCCTTCCGCCGGGCGGTGACCGGGCATGCGCTGCGCAACTCGCTGATCCCGATCGCGACCACCTTCGGGCAGAACGTCACGCTGCTGGTGACGGGCTCGTTCCTGATCGAGACCATCTTCGACATCAACGGCTTCGGGCTGCTCGGCCTCTCGGCCATCTTCGACCGCGACTACCCGATCGTGATGGGCGTGGTGCTGCTATCGAGCTTCCTGCTGCTCATCGGCAACATCCTGTCCGACATCCTGGTCGCCTTCGTCGACCCGCGCGTGAGGTTCACGTGAGGCTGAACCCGCTCACCCTGCGCAAGCTGCGCCGCTTCCGCGCCCTGAAGCGCGGCTACTACTCGTTCTGGCTCCTCGTCGGCCTGACGGTCCTGTCGTTGTTCGCCGAGCTGCTGATCAACGACAGGGCCCTCGCGGTCCGCTACGAGGGCGAGTGGTCCTTCCCGACCTACTCGGCGGTGAGGCTCGGCGGCGAGTTCGGGCTCGAGGGCGAGGCCGCGCGCGCGCCGGTCGACTACCGCCAGCTCAAGTCGCGCTTCGAGGCCGGGGGCGCCGGCAACCGGGTGATCATGCCGGTCGTGCCCTTCGGGCCGTACGAGAACAACGCCTACGACGGCATCCTGCGGGCAATACCGCCGAGCGTCGAGCGCGGCCACTACCTCGGCACGGACACGACCGGCCGCGACATTCTCGCGCGGCTCTTCTACGGCTTCCGGACCGCGATCCTGTTCGCGGCCGCCTTCACCGCGCTGACCTACCTGATCGGCATCACCCTCGGCTGCATGATGGGCTACTTCGGCGGCATGTTCGACCTCCTGTTCCAGCGGCTGATCGAGATCTGGTCGAACATCCCCTTCCTGTACATGGTGATCATCGTGTTCTCGGTCATTCCCGGGACCTACAGCATCACGGCGCGGATCATGATCCTGCTGACGATCATGGTGCTGTTCTCCTGGACCTTCATGACCTACTACATGCGCACCGAGACCTACCGCGAGAAGGCGCGCGACTACGCCGCCGCGGCCCGCGTCCTCGGGGCGGGCAGCGCGCGGATCATCTTCCGCCACATCCTGCCGAACACCATCTCCACCGTCGTGACCTTCATTCCCTTCACGGTCATCGCGGCGATCACCTACATCACGGCGCTCGACTTCCTCGGCTGGGGGCTGCCGCCACCCACGCCGAGCATCGGCGAGCTGCTCAAGCAGGGCACCGCCAACCTGACCACCGCCCCGTGGATCGTGAGCTCGGCCTTCGTCGCGCTCGTGTTCATCCTGACCGTCGTCACCTTCATCGGCGAGTCGATCCGCGAGGCCTTCGATCCCAGGAAATTCACCGTCTACCAGTGAGGCTCGATCCAACCATGACCAGGCTGACCCAGGCACTGCTCGTACTGATTCCCGCGCTTGCCGTGCGGGCAGGCCGACGACGCGGGGCTCCCGCCGCGCGACATCACCGCCGAGGTGCAGGAGTACTACCGCACCAAGGTGTCCATCCCGCCCAAGGTCCGCGAGGCCTTCGAGCGCGGCGAGATCACCCAGGAGGAGCTCGACCGGCGGTCCGCCGAAGGGGAGTTCCCCAAGTTCTTCCGCTACGCCACCCCGGAAGAGATCCCGGCGGACCTGGCGTGGGAGGACGGCAGCGACCTGCCGGAGATCGGCTCGCCACAGGCGGTCAAGGGCGGCACGCTCTACGGCTCGATCGACGACTTCCCGCGGACGCTTCGCACCATCGGCCCGGACTCGAACGGCAGCTTCCGGCCGTACATCCTCGACGACACGGTCATGCAGTTCGGTTCGGGCGCCGGCATCCGAACGACACCTCGATCGGGCCCTACGGCTTCCGCTACTTCCCGGGCGTCGCGGAGGCCTGGGCGGTCGACCGCGAGGGCAAGCGCGTGTTCGCCCGGATCGACCCTGACGCTCGCTGGTCGGACGGCGAGCCGATCACCGTGGACGACGTCTTCTTCATGTTCTTCCTGTACCAGAGCCCCTATGTGCGCGCTCCCTGGTACAACAACTTCTACACCCGCAACTACACGCACGTCACCCGCTACGACGACCACACCTTCGCGCTCGGCATGCCCGAGATGAAGCCGGACATCGTCTCGCGGCTGCTCGAGCTCGAGCCCATGCCCGAGCACTTCTTCAAGGAGCTCGGCGACGACTTTCCCGAGCGTTACCAGTGGCGCTTCAAGCCCACCTCCGGTCCCTACGTCGTCCGCGACGAGGACATCAAGAAAGGCGTCTCCATCGCGCTCACCCGCAACAAGGACTGGTGGGCCAGGGACAAGAAGTTCTGGCGCTACCGCTTCAACTACGACCGCATCCACCTGACCGTGATCCGCGACACCTCGAAGGCTTTCGAGGCCTTCAAGAAGGGCGAGATCGACCGCTTCGGCCTCACCTTGCCGGAGTACTGGTACGAGAAACTCCCCGACGACGACCCGCTGGTGCGCGACGGCTACATCGCCAAGACCGTCTTCTACAACCAGATACCGAGGCCCACCTACGGCCTGTGGATGAACGAGGCCAAGCCGCTGCTGGACAACCGCGACATCCGCGTGGGCATCCAGTACGCCACCAACTGGGACCTCGTGATCAAGGAATATTTCCGCGGCGACTACGTGCGCATGCGCACGACGGCGGACGGTTACGGCGAGTTCACCGATCCGACGCTGCAGCCGCGCGAGTACTCGGTCGACAAGGCGCTCGACGCCTTCGCCAGGGCCGGGTTCACGAAGCGGGGTGACGACGGCATCCTGGTCAACGACGCCGGCCAGAGGCTGTCCTTCACCCTGACGACCGGTTACGACAACCTGCGCGACGTGCTCACCATCCTGCGGGAGCAGGCGGCCAAGGCCGGGCTCGAGTTCCGCCTCGAGGTGCTGGACGGGACCGCGGCCTGGAAGAAGGTCCAGGAAAAGCAGCACGACATCACGCTCACGGCGTTCTCGGTGTCGCCCGAGATGTATCCGCGCTACTGGGAGACCTATCACTCGGTCAATGCCTGGGACCAGGCGTTCCTGCCCGACGGCAGCGTGAACCCGGCGCGCAAGCCCAAGACGCAGACCAACAACCTGCAGAGCATCGCCATTCCGGAGCTCGACGCCCGGATCGAGGCCTATCGCGCCTCCGAGGACGTTGCCGAGATGAAGCGGCTCGCCTTCGAGATGGAGAAGACCCTCTACGACGACGCCTCGTTCTCGCCGGGCTTCGTCATGCCTTTCTACCGCACCGGCTACTGGCGCTGGATCAGCTGGCCGGAGGACTTCAACGTCAAGCTGAGCTCGACGGTGGGCGAGTACTACCTGGGCTGGATCGACCAGGATCTGAAGAAGGAGGTCCAGGAGGCACGCAAGGCCGGCAAGACCTACCCGCCCAAGGTCGAGGTGTATGACCAGTACCGCGACGAGTAGCCGTCGCGACGAGGTCCTGCTCGACGTGCAGGACCTCGTCATCGAGTTCGAGACGGAGGCCGGCGTCGTTCGCGCGGTCGACGGCGTCAGCTTCCAGGTGCGCGCGGGGCACACGCTGGGCATCGTCGGCGAGTCCGGCTGCGGCAAGAGCGTCACCGCGCTGTCGATCCTGCGGCTGCTGCCGCGGCCGATGGGGCGCATCGCGGGCGGGCGCATACTGTTCCGTGGCGAGGACCTCGTCACCGCGCCGGACGAGCGCATCCACAAGGTGCGCACCGGCGAGATCGGCATGATCTTCCAGGAGCCGATGACGGCCTTGAACCCGGTGCACCGCATCGGGCGGCAGCTGTCGGAGGCGTTCCTGCTGCACCAGGACATCAGTCCGCGGACCGCGCTCGAGCGGTCCATCGCCGTGCTCGGGCACGTCGGCATTCCCTCGCCCGAGCTGCGCGTCAGCGAGTACCCGCACCAGCTCTCGGGAGGCATGCGCCAGCGCGTCGTGATCGCCATGGCGCTCGCCTGCCGGCCCGCGATCGTCATTGCGGACGAGCCGACGACCGCGCTCGACGTGACCATCCAGGCGCAGATCCTGGAGCTCATGAAGCAGCTGCAGGACGAGATGGGGATGTCCATCATCCTGATCACCCACGACCTCGGCGTGATCGCCGAGACGTGCGACGACGTGCTCGTGATGTATGCCGGGCGCGTGGCGGAGCAGGGCACGGCCCGTGGCATCTTCGGGCAGCCGTCGCATCCCTATACGCGGGGCCTGCTGGAATCGATCCCGCGCCTCGAGTACCCGCGCAAGACCATGCTCCGGACCATCGAGGGCATGGTGCCGTCGCTGATGGACCTGCCGGCCGGGTGCCGGTTCAACAACCGCTGCCGGCACGCGCAGGAACGCTGCCGCGATGCCGCGCCCGGCCTCGAGCGGGTCGGCAGCGGGCACGACGTGGGCTGTCACCGCTGGCGCGAGCTGCCCGCCTGGCAGGAGCCCGTCGCGTGAGCGGGCCGCTGCTCGAGATCGAGGACCTCAGGACCTGGTTTCCCGTTCGCGGCGGCGTGTTCCTGGCGGCCCGCGGACAGTGCCGCGCGGTGGACGGCGTGTCGCTGTCCATCTGGCCGGGGGAGACGCTGGGGCTCGTGGGCGAGTCGGGCTGTGGCAAGTCCACGCTTGGCAAGTCGGTGGTGCGGCTCGTCAAGCCGACCTCGGGGCGCATCCTGTTCGAGGGCACGGACCTGGCCGGCCTGTCGATGCGGCAGCTGAAGCCGTACCGCCGGGAGATCCAGATGATCTTCCAGGATCCCGCCGACTCGCTGAACTCACGGCTGACCGTGGGCCACATGCTCGAGGAGCCGTTCCTGATCCACGGCATCGGCGACGAGGACTCGCGGCGTGAGCGCGTGCAGGACCTGCTGAAGACCGTGGGCCTGCAGCCCTCGGCCGTCGACCGCTTCCCGTTCGAGTTCTCCGGCGGGCAGCGCCAGCGCATCGGCATCGCCCGGGCCATCGCGCTCAACCCGAAACTCATCATCTGCGACGAGCCCGTCTCCGCGCTCGACGCCTCCATCCAGAGCCAGATACTCAACCTGCTGCTCGACCTGCAGCAGAGCCTCGGCCTGAGCTACCTGTTCATCGCCCACGACCTCGCCGTCGTGAAGCACGTCTCGGACCGCATCGCGATCATGTACCTCGGGCACGTCGTGGAGACCGGCGACGGCGAGGAAGTGCACCGCCACCCGCGGCATCCCTACACGCGGGCGCTGATCTCGGCGATCCCGCAGCCGGTGCCGGGGCGTGCGCGGCACCGGCAGGTGCTGACGGGCGAGGTGCCCTCGCCGATCCACCCGCCGCCCGGCTGCCCTTTCCAGACCCGCTGCCCGCACGTCCAGCCGGTCTGCCGGGAGCAGAAGCCGCCGCTCAGGGAAGTCGCGGGCTCCGGCCGCGGGGCGCACGCGGTGGCCTGCCACTTCGACCTCTGACCAGAGTCCCGACACGGAGGCGCGCCGTGGGGCCGCTGAACGGCATCCGCATCGTCGAAATCGCCGGGATCGGCCCGGGCCAGTTCTGCGGCATGCTGCTCGCCGACATGGGCGCGAGCGTGCTGCGCATCGACCGGCTCGAGCCCGCGGACCTTGGCGTGGCCATGCCGCCCCGTTACAACCTCATGAACCGCAGCCGCCCGGTCGTGCCGCTGGACCTGCGGCGTCCCGAGGGCGTGGAACTCGTGCTCGATCTCTGCGCGGGCGCAGATGCGTTGTTCGAAGGCTTCAGACCCGGCGTCATGGAGCGGCTGGGTCTGGGCCCGGAGCAGTGCATGGCGCGCAACCCCAGGCTGGTCTACGGGCGCATGACCGGCTGGGGACAGGACGGACCCCTCGCTGAGCGTGCCGGGCACGACCCGAACTACATCGCGCTCGCCGGGGTGCTCGGCAGCATCGGCGAGCGCGGCGGGCCGCCCGTGTATCCGCTGAACCTGGTCGGCGACTTCGGCGGCGGCGGCGCATACATGGCGCTCGGCCTGCTGGCCGGGATCCTCGAGGCCTCACGGTCCGGCCAGGGCCAGGTGGTGGATGCCGCCATGGTCGACGGGGCCGCCTCGTTGATGACACTGTTCCACGGGCTGGCGGCCGCCGGCCTGTGGAAGGACGAGCGCGGCAGCAACGTGCTGGATGGAGGGGCGCCGTTCCTCAGGCCCTACGAGACGGCCGATGGCGGGCACGTCGTGGTCGGTGCGCTCGAGGGCCGTTTCTTCCGTGAGCTGCTCGACCGGCTCGGCATCGACGACCTCGATCCGGCCTGGCAGTACGATCGCCGGCGCTGGCCCGAGATCGAGCGACGCCTCGCGGAGGTCTTCAGGTCGCGCACGCGCGCGGAGTGGGTCGAGGCGTTCGAAGGATCGGATGCGTGCTGCGCGCCGGTGCTGTCGCTCAGCGAGGCGACCCGCCACCCGCACAACGTGGCGCGGGGCACCTACGTCGAGGTGGACGGGATCGTGCAGCCGGCCCCGGCGCCCCGTTTCTCGCGCACGCCGTCGGCGGCGCCCCGTCCTCCGGCCTCCGCCGGCACCGGCGCGGCCTCGGCCCTCGCCGAGTGGGTGTAGGTCAGCGACAGGGACAGGAAGCTCGACTCGTCCAGATCGCTGATCTCGAAGCGCTCGTATTCCAGGCGCACGCCGAAGCTCAGGAACCGGACCTGGACTCCCGCTCCCCAGGCGAGATCCGTGCCCGACTCGTCGCCGGAGAAGTCGATGGACGGGACGCTCGCGCTGGCGTCCCACCGGACGACGCCGAGCTTGCCGTATAGGTCGACGAGCGGCAGCTCGAGGAACGCGATGCCGAAGGCCGACAGACCCTTCGTGTCGGTCTCGACGGTCGTTCCGGCCACCTCGCCGGAGGGCGACCCCAGGTCGACGTAGTTGACTTCCGCACCCAGCCAGTCCAGCGGGCGGAAGCCGGCAATCACCTTGTAGCCGGTGTCGTCCTCGTCGAATGCGGGCAATCCTTCGCCCGGCTCGAACTGCACGTTCGCCTGGCCGATACCGGCGCCCAGGTAGAAACCGTTGTCCGCGGCGATCGCCGGGCTTGCGAGCAGCGCCAATCCGGCGCCGAGCCATGCACGTGACATGCGTCCTCCTAGATTCGTGTCGAGGCCTTCTGAACGGAGTGTGTCGGTTCGGGCCACGACGTCGCGAGCCGGCTTTGTCGCTCCTGGGCGACGTTTCGTCTTGCAGTGCAGCACGAGTGACGCCGCCGACCAACCAGTGGACGGCGTCACGCGGTCTCCGCGGGTCCGGAAGGGCCTATCGCCGCGGGTCCCAGTTGGTCTCCCGGTCGACTCTCGCCCATCGTGCCCGCGGCCTACGATGACGCGCTGTTGCACTCGCGCAATCTTTCACGCTAAATCGACGCCGGGCGCAGCCGACGACGAACGGCAGCCCACGGAGGGGATCACTTGAACATCACCCGGATGGCGGTCCGCAACCCGGCGGCGACCTTGGTCGTCTCGCTGCTGCTGCTGGGATTCGGGACGCTGGCCCTGTTCAGGTTGCCGATCCAGCTGCTGCCGGAGCTCACCCCGCCGAGGATAGGGATCTACACCGCCTGGCGGGCAGCGGCCCCCGAGGAGATCGAGGAACAGATCATCCAGCCCCAGGAGCGGGTGCTGCGCAACATCGAGGGCGTCACCAGCATGGTGAGCTCGATCTCCCGGGACGAGGGCTACATCGAGCTCAACTTCGAGATCGGCTGGGACATGCAGAAGGGGCTCATCGACGTCATCACCAACCTGAACCAGGCACCGCCACTGCCCGGCGACGCGGAAGAGCCAATCGTTGCGGCCGGGGCAGGGACCACGGGCAACAACGCCGCCGCCACGCTACAGCTATACCGGCCCGACGGCGACAAGACCATGGACATGGTCGTCTACGAAGATCTGGTCGAGACCGTCGTGGAGCCGCGGCTTGCCCGCATCCCGGGGGTCGCCCGCGTCCGGCTCGAGTCCCAGAGGCAGCGCGAGATCGCCGTCAACATCGATCCCTACCGGCTGGCGGGCATGGGCATCGCTATCGAGGAGGTCGCCCGCGCGCTGCGCCGTGCGACCGACGTGTCGGGCGGGTTCGCCGAGGTCGGCGCGCGCCAGTACACGGTGCGCTTCGCCGGCAGCTACGGCATCGACGAGCTCGGTGCGCTGGTCGTCGGCTGGCGCAACGGCCAGCCGGTCTACCTGCGCGACGTGGCGGAAGTCCGGACCGGCTGGATGGAGCGCAACAGCTTCTCGCGTCGAAACGGCCAGCCCTCGTATTACATCCGCCTCGAGCGGGGCAACGGCGCCAACACGGTGCAGCTGCTCGACAACCTCAAGGTGGCGCTCGATGAGCTGAACGCCGGGCCGCTGGCGCGCCAGAACCTGAAGCTCGAGCTGAGCTTCGACGCCTCGCTGCACATCCGCCGGGCGATCGCGCTGGTGCAGGGCAACCTCCTGCTCGGCCTCGCGTTGTCGAGCATGGTGCTCTTCTACTTCCTGCGCATCATGCGGGCGACGCTCGTGATCGCGCTGAGCATCCCGCTGTCGCTCATGGGGGCGTTCCTGGCGCTGTCGGCCACCGGGCACAGCCTGAACGTGATATCGCTCGCGGGGCTCGCCTTCGCCGTGGGCCTGGCCATGGATGCCTCCATCATCGTCCAGGAAAACGTCATGCGTCTCAGCCAGCAGGGGATGAGCCGCATGGAGGCCTCGGAGAAAGGTGCCGCCGAGGTGGCGATGGCGCTCCTGTCCTCCACGCTCACGACGGTCGCGATCTTCATGCCGATCCTGTTCATCGAGGGCGTGGAAGGGCAGCTGTTCCAGGATCTCGCCATCACGCTCTCGGTGGCCGTCATCACCTCGCTGGTCGTCTCGCTGACGATCCTGCCCGCCGCCACGGCGCACTTCGTCTCCTCGGACGCGCCGGACGATCCCCTGAGCCGTTTCTGGGACCGGCTCTCGGACTGGCTGGGGGAGCGCACGCTCACCTACAAGGACCGGCGCATGTGGATCGTGTCGATCCTCGGCTTCTCGGTGCTCGCGAGCGTGCTGTTCATGCCCAAGGTGGACTTCCTGCCGCGAGCCGACGTGGATGCGATCGAGAGCTATCTCGAGCTGCCGCCCGGCACCAACCTCGACATGGTCGAGAGGGAGATCTTCGCAGTCATCGAGAAGCGACTCGAGCCGCATTACAAGGGCGAGAAGGAGCCGGGCGTGCGCGGCTACAACGTGGGCGTCGGACCCGGTTGGGCCGTCGTGTTCCTCTACCCTGCAAAGCCCGAGGGCGTCGAGCCCATGATGGACCTGATGCGCGAGGAGATCCTGGCGGACCTGCCCGGTGTCGAGCCCTACGTCCAGCGGGCGTCCATGATCCAGGTCGACGCCGGCGGCGGGCGCAGCATCGCCATCGACATCCGCGGTGCGGACCTCGAGACGCTGATGGAGGTCGCCTCGGCCGGCATGGACAAGCTGCGCAGCATGTGGGACGACGCAACCTCCTGGGCGCAGCCGGCACTGGCCATGAACCAGCCGGAGCTGCGCATCCTCCCCGACGACAAGCGCCTCGGCCAGGCGGGCATCGACCGGGCACAGCTCGCGGATGCGGTGCGAACGCTGACCGATGGCCTGTTCGCGGGGGAGTACTTCGACGGCAACCGCCGCTACGACGTGATCGTCCACGGTCCGCGCTGGGGCACGCCGGAGGAGTTCGCGAGCATGCCCATCGCAACGCCCCTGGCCGGCGTGCAGAAGGTCGGGGAACTGGCAAACATCGACTACACGGTGGGTCCCGTGCAGCTGCAGCGGGTCGACGGGCTGCGGACGGTGACCATCAACCTCCTGCCGCCCGAGCACGTGACGCTCGAGGAGGCCCTCGAGCGGCTCCGGGCAGAGCTCGGACCCGAGATCCAGGCGCTGCTTCCCCCGGGCGCCTCGATCCGCTACCGCGGCAGCGCCGACCGCCTCGAGCAGGCGGTCAACGGCATGCTCGTCAACTTCGTCATCGCGGTGCTGATCCTGTTCGCGATCATGGCGGCCATCTTCCGCTCGGCCTGGGACAGCCTGCTCGTCCTGCTGGTGATGCCGCCCGCGATCGCCGGCGGGATCATCGCGCTCAAGATCTTCAACCTGTTCAGCTACCAGTCGCTCGACATGCTGACCATGATCGGCTTCATCATCCTGCTGGGCCTCGTGGTCAACAACGCGATCCTGCTGGTCGACCGGACCCGGCAGCTCGAGCGCGAGGGCGTGGAGCAGCGGCAGGCCATCCGTGACGCCGTGCGGATGAGGGCGCGGCCGATCTTCATGAGCACCCTGACGAGCATCTTCGGCATGCTGCCGCTGATGCTGATGCCCGGCGTGGGCTAGATCTACCGCGGCCTGGCGGCGGTGATCGTGGGCGGCATGACCTGCAGCGCGGCGCTGACGCTGCTCTTGATGCCGAGCCTGCTCGGGATGGGAGTGGCGTTCAGGCGCCGGCGCGAGGATATCGCGGCGCTGGCGCGGGCGAGGATCTCGGAGGCGTGATGCACAGGGAAGTCCGTTCACGGGTGGTGTTGCTGACGCTGGCGCTGGTTCCGGTCGTGGTGGCCGGCCAGGAGGAGGAGGGTGCCATCGTCGAGACGGCGCTCGTCCAAAGCATGGACATGACCTCGCAGCTGCCGCTCAACGGCACGGTCTTCAGCCGCAACGACGTCGCCGTGACGGCGTCGGTCGCGGGCGAGCTCGACTGGGTGGCGGAGCCCGGTACGCGCGTGCGGGCCGGGCAGCCGATCGCGCGGCTCGACACGGGACCGCTGCGGCTGCGGCGCGAGGAACTGCAGCGGCTGCTCGAGCGCGAGGCAGTCAACGAGGCGCACCAGGCGTCGGTGGCCGAGCGCTACGTCAAGCTGCGCGAGGCGCAGAACGTCTCCGAGTTCCAGCTCGACGAGGCGGTGTCGCGGCGCGACACCGCGCGCGGGGACATGGCCATCCTGGAGACCCGGATCCGCCAGGTCGACGACGAGATCGTGCGCTCGACCATGAAGGCGCGGTTCAACGGCCTGGTCGCCGAGCGTCACAAGCAGGCCGGTGAGTACGTCGTCCCCGGCGAGGTCGTGGGTCGCTTCGTGGACCTCGAGAACCTCGAGGTCCGCGCCGCCGCGCCCATCGCCTACCAGTCGAAGCTCGAGGCCGGCGACCGCCTGCAGGTCGCGCTGGACGGGACGACGCGCGAAGAAGGCGTGGTCAGGACGCTGGTGCCGTCGGGCGACCCGGTGTCGCAGACCTTCGAGTTGCGCATCGATCTGTCCAAGGGCGCGGCCGGGAGAGTGATGCCAGGCCAGCTGGTCAAGGTCGAGATGCCGCTCGAGGAGCGCCGGGTGGCGCTGGTGGTGCCGCGCGACGCGGTGGTCGTGCGGCGCGAGGGTAATTTCGTGTACCGGGTGAATGCCGAGAGCGTCGCGGAGCGCGTGACCGTCAAGCTCGGTGAAGGAAGCGGCAACCGGGTGGCCGTCAACGGCGCACTGAAGGTAGGGGAGCGCATCGTCGTTCGCGGAGCCGACAGGCTCGAGGACGGCCAGAAGGTTCGCACACAGGGAAGCGGCTGAGCGGCAGCCGCGCCCGCCGACCGACGGAGCGGGGCAGCCGGCCGGCCGCTCACTGGCCTCGCATCAGGCGCGTATCTCGTCCTCTTTCCGCTGAGCCTCGCGCAGGCGCTCGGTCATGCTGAGCAGCAGCGACCAGGACATGCCGGGGCGCTTCTTCACCAGCGCGCGGAAATCCCAGGTGGCGATGGCGAAGGTGGTCGTTTCCGTCTCGGCGACGACCGTCGCGGTGCGCGGCCCCCCGTCGATGAGCGCCATTTCGCCGAAGACCTCGCCCGGGCCGAGGCGCGCGACCGTCCTGCCTCCTCGCACGACCTTGACCTCGCCGGTCAGGATCATGTGAAAGCCCGCGCCGGACTCCCCCTGGTCGATGATGGTGTGGCCCGCGGCGTGCGGGACCACCCTGCCGATGTCCTCGAGCTCCTTCAGGTCGGACTTCGACAGCTCCTTGAAGAGCCTCACCTGGCCGAGCTTCCCCACCCTGTCTTTCTTGCTGAACATCTGCATCCTCCACGGCGCCGGCGCGCTACGTGATCATACCCCGAAGGCAGCATGCGATCTCCGGTCCGTGCGGCCGCCGGATGTTCAGCGGGCCGCCGACGTCGGGCCGCCGCCGGGCGGCCGGTCGTCGGGGTCCGCGTCCGGTCGCGCAACGCGCAGATCACGCAACGCGTCCGGGTCGAGACCGGCAAGTCGGGGCAGGTCCGCCGACTCGGTCCGCAGCAGTCGCGTCGTCAGCGTAGACAGCAGCAGCTTCTGGACCTCCGGCACGACCATGACGGCGCGCAGGGCGGATGCCGGTACCTCGAGGAGCGTCGTGTCGGCATCGGCCACCACGTCCGCGGTCCGCGGACTTCCGGTGAGCGCCGCGATCTCGCCGAAGAAGTCGCCGGCCCCCATGGTCGACAGGCCGCGGTAGCCCACCTCGGTGGGCACGCCGGCCGTGGCGCTGCCGTCGAGGACGAAGTAGGCCGAGGAAGCCGTCGAGCCATGCTCGACGATCCGGGTGCCGGCCGGTAGCCGGCGGACGGTCGCATCGCCCAGGAAGGACGCGCGCTGTTCCGGCGACAGCTGCGCCAGCGGGCCGATGCGCGAAGCGAGCAGGTCGAAGTCGGCGGGTGTCGCAGGCCGTGTCGGCAGGACCTCGGGCGGGGGTGCCGCTTCGGCCGCGGCGAGCCGCGCGGAGACGGCCCGCCAGGTCGCGATGCCGAGCCCGGGTGCGAACAGCGTGAGGAGGGCCGAGGCGAACAGCAGCAGCGAGGAGAAGACGAGCATCAGGCGGATGTCGAACACGTCCGCGAGCCCGGCGCCGCCCATTCCGGCGAGGAAGATGATGTCGCGCATGACGTAGTAGGCGGAGAATACCCGGCCCCGCTTGTCCCGCGGTATGTTCCGCTGCAGCAGCGTCTGCCTCGCTACGGACATGGGAGAGTTGAAGAACCCGGAGACCATGACCATCGCGATGGCGAGCGGGATGCTGGTCGCGAGCGCATAGACGAGCCCGGCCAGGCCCATGCCGACGTTGCCGACGATGACCCACACCGGCTCCGGCATCCGCTGGGCGAAGCGGGCCATGAAGAACGAGCCCAGCACGAAACCGACCGACGTCAGGCCTTCCTGCAGGCCGTACTCGAACTCCGTGGCCCCGAGGGTGCTGATCGAGAACGGCAGCAGCAGCACGTTCCACAGCCCGAAAGAGAAGAACACCAGCGCGCCCACGTAGAAGAGCGAGCGGATGATGGGCGTGTGCCACAGCGTCGAGAGGCCGGAGCGGAGGTTCGCGAGGATGACGCGGACGCTGGCCTCGTCCTCGGGCTTCGGCATCGGATAGCGGCCCATGAGCCCGATCAGCCCCGCGCAGAAGACGAACGAGGCGGCGTCGATCATGAACGCCCAGTAGAGGTCCACGGTGCTGGCCAGCAGCCCGGCCGCGGCGAAGCCGATCGCGGTCGAGCCGAAGGAGGCGATGGACAGGAAGGAGTTCGCCGCAGCGAGCTCCTCCTCCGAGGCCAGCTCCGGGATCAGGCTGTCGTAGGCCGGATCGAAGAACTGCTTGATGCCCGCATTCGCGAGCAGCAGCAGGAACAGACCGGGCAGCGCGATCGAGTCGAACTCGATCACCATCGCGATGCCGGCGACGACGATGGCCTGGATCAGGCAGGTCGTCCACATGATGCGCTTGCGGTCGTGGCGATCGACGAAGACGCCGGCCAGCAGGCCCACGACCAGCGTCGGGATGGCCGTGACCATCAGCGTCAGCCCGACCGCGAGGGCCGACCCGGTGACCCGGTAGACGTAGATTCCGGCGGCCAGGTCGGTGAGCGCCGAGCCCGCGGTCGAGATGAGCTGCGCGAGCCACAGCAGCCGGAAGTCGCGCTTCCGGAAGACGGCGAACATCGAGGGCGCCGCCGCCGGTACGGCGACCGCGCTCAAGCGAGCCCCTCCTGTCCGCCGCAGGTGGCGGCCATGCGATCCCCCTTCGTCGTCGTGCGCGGGAGTCTAGACGGGCCGGAGGATCCCGTCACCGGGTACCGTCGTCCGCCACGCATTGCCGGCCGAAGGTCCCGCGGCCGGTCGGTCACCCGCCGGCAACGGCGGGCAGGATCGTGACGGGAGTGCCTTCGGGAATCCGCGTGTCCAGGCCCTGGAGGTCACGGACGTTGTCCGCTCCGACGAAGACGTTCACGAACGGACGGAGCGTACCGTCGGGAGTCAGCAGGCGGGATGCCAGCTGCGGATGTCGTTCGCCGAGGCGGGCAACCACGTCGGCCACGCTGGCCGCGGTGACGGCGCACTCGCGGGCGCCCCCCGTGAAGTCCTGCAGCGCCGCCGGTATTCGCACGGTGACTTCGGCCATGTCCGGATTGTAGGTCCGCGGCCGGGATCCTGCAGCCGGCTGCGTGCCGGCCCGGGTGCGCTGGCGCTCAGCGCCGGATCACGGCGACGACCGGCGCTTCCGGGTGGTTGAGGCGCGCGAGGACGACGCGGTTGAGCCGGGGCGCCAGGTCGAGGGCGGCCTCCGCCGCCTCGCGGGCGAGGACCTCGCGCACTGCGTCGTCGACCATGTTGATCACCGCCACCATGGCGCGACCTTCCGCGCGCTTCATCAGTCCCTCCGGGTGCGCGATCAGCCGGCCGACGTGTGAGGGGGAGATGGGCTCGGTGCGGGCGATGTCCGTCACCCGGGAGAGCCTTTCGAGGCGGTGCGCGACACGCTCGTCGAACGGCTGGCCGATGGCGCGTGCCGAGACCACGCCGATGAGCGTCGTGCAGGCCGGCGGGATGACGGGCTCGTCGGGCGCCGGTGCCTTGATCCACCGCATGCGCGCGCCATCCGCCTTGACGTAGCTGGCCGCGAAGCCGCCTTCGGCGTGGACCCGTTCGATGAGTTGCATGGAGACCCCGCCCAGTCGGCCGGGCTTGTCGGTCGGCCGGGCGTAAGCCACCTTCGCGGTGCCAGGTGCCTGGCGGATCCGGTCCGTCAGGGCCTGCTCGTCCTCCTCCACGACGACCTCCAGCCCGGGCAGGGGCGGGAAGCGGGTCGTGCCGACGGAGGCCGTGAGCGCCACCCGTCCGGGATGATGCGCGCAGAGCAGGTTGAGGACGGTCTTCTTGCCGCCCGCGCCGACGGCGCAGACGATGCCGCTTTCGGCCTCCAGCAGCTCGAGCAGCGACTCCGTCATCCGCTCAGCCGTCTGCCGGCAAG
Source organism: Gammaproteobacteria bacterium SG8_30 (assembly GCA_001303245.1). Classification (GTDB taxonomy): domain Bacteria; phylum Pseudomonadota; class Gammaproteobacteria; order Steroidobacterales; family Steroidobacteraceae; genus SG8-30. The sequence continues at coordinate 48,719 of LJNS01000034.1, read as the reverse complement.
GCCTGCACGCACAGGATGCGCGGCAGGAACGCCGCCACGCACACCCACGACGCTCCGCCGTCGCGGCTTGCGAACAGGTGGCCGCTGGAGGTTCCGAAGTAGACGCCGCAGGGCGAGGAATCGTCGCAGTCCATGGCCTCGCGCAGCACCGTGACGTAGACGTCCTGCTGGGGGAGCCCGTCCGAGGCGGACGCCCAGTGCCGCCCGCCGTCGCGGCTGCGAAACACCCGGAGCTTGCTGTCGACGGTCACCCGCAGGTCCGCACCCGACTCGGGCACCTGGAACACGGTATCGGAGTCGTGCGGATCGCAGGCGATGGCGTAGCCGAAGTCGCTCGGCAGCCCTGCGCTGACTTCGCTCCAGCTGGCCGCGCCGTCGTCGCTGCGATAGGTGCCGTTGTAGCACTGGCGGTACAGCCGCCCGCCGTCCGCCGGGTGCATGACGATGCGGTGGACGTTGTGACCGGCGACGGGGTAGCGCTCCGGCAGGTTCTCCGCGCGTACGCCCACGTTCGCCGGGAGCCAGCTCGCGCCGCCGTCCTCGCTGCGATAGGCCCCGCCGGCCGAGATGGCGACCACCATGTGCCCGGGTCGCGCCTGGTCGATGCAGAGGGAGTGGACCGCGAAGAGGCCGCGCGAGGGCTCCCAGGCGCTGCGCGTCCCGTGGTCGTTCAGCGACTCGACGGGCGCCCAGCTGGCGCCGCGGTCGTCGCTCAGGAACAGCCCGGCCGGGTCGATGCCTGCGTAGAGCCGCGACCCGTCGGGCGTCCAGGCGAGGCTCCAGATGGCCTTGAGCGCCGTGGCATGCCGGCCGGGGGCATGGTGCGGTACGGAATCCAGGCTCGCGAAGCTGCCGCCGCCGTCCGTGCTGCGATAGAGGTGTGCGCCCCAGACGTTGTGCCGGGCCGCAACCGTGATCTCCCGTGTCCTGCCGGGCGTGACCGCCGCGTGCAGCACCGAGTGGCCGGGCAGCCGGGGCCCTTCGATGCGCCAGGCTCCCGCGCGCGGCGAATGCACGAGGAAGAGCCCCTTGTCGGTGCCGACGAGGAGACGCACAGGGCCGGGGCCGCTTCCGGACGAGGCGGTCACTTCTCGAGCAGGCGCGGCATCAGCTCGACGAGATTGCAGGGTCGCGTGCGCAAGTCGAGCTGTGCCTCGATGAGCTCGTCCCACGCGGTGGCGCAGGCGCCCGAGGAGCCCGGGACGCAGAACACGTAGGTGCCGTTGGCGACGCCCGCGAGCGCGCGCGACTGCAGCGTCGAGGTCCTGATCTGGCCGTAGGAGAGATTTCGGAACATCTCGCCGAAGCCGTCGATGACCTTGTCGAGCAGCGGCCGCACGGCCTCCGGCGTCCCGTCGCGTCCCGTGACGCCGGTCCCGCCCGTCGTGATGACGGCATTCACCGCGGGATCGGCGATCCAGCGCGAGACCACCGCCCTGATCTGGTAGACGTCGTCGGGCACGATGACCTTGTCGGCCAGGCGATGGCCGGCCTTCTCAAGCCGCCCGGCCAGCAACCGGCCGGACTTGTCGCTCTGCTCGTCGCGCGAGTCGGACACCGTCAGGACCGCTATCCCGATGGGCAGGAACTCCCTTTCGCCGCCGCCGTGTGCATGGTTCATCGGATCTTCTCCCGCCAGGGGCCCTCAGATCAGCCCCGCAAAAGGTTGCACCTGGACGTCTGCGCCGGGCTGGACGGTCTCCTGCTCGAGTGGCAGCACGATGAAGCAGTTGGCCTCGGCCATCGAGCGGAGCACGCCGGCGCCCTGGTGGCCCATGCCGCGCACGAGGTAGCGTCCGTCCGGCCCGCGCTCCAGGATCCCTCGCTGGAACTCGAGCCTGCCGGCCTTCTTCTTGAGCTTGGTCTGGCAGGTGGCGTCGAGCAGGAGCGGCGGATCCCTCGGCACGGCGCCCGAGAGCGCCTGCAGCGCGGGCTGCACCAGCTGGTAGAAGGTGACCATCGCCGAGACCGGGTTGCCCGGCAGGCCGAAGAACAGGGCGTCGCGCACGTGTCCGAAGGCGATCGGTTTGCCGGGCTTCATGGCGACCTTCCAGAAGCCGACACGGCCGAAGCGCTCGAGCGTCTCGACGACGAAGTCGGCCTCGCCGACCGACACCCCGCCCGACGTCACGATGGCGTCGGCCCTCGCTGCGGCCTCCTCGAAGGCGGCGAGGGTCGCCTCGGGCGTATCGCGCACGACGCCGAGGTCGACGACCTCGAGGCCGAGCCGCGCCACCATGCCGTACAGGCTGTAGCGGTTGCTGTCGTAGATCTGGCCGGGCCCGAGCGTCTCACCGACGCCCCTCAGTTCGTCGCCGGTCGAGAAGATCGCGACGCGCGCCCTGCGCCGAACGTCGACCCGGCCCACGCCGACCGACGCGATCAGGCCGAGCTGTGCCGGACGCAGCAGGGTGCCCGCCTCGACCGCGACCTCGCCCGCCCGGATGTCCTCGCCGGCCTCGCGGCGGTTCTGGCCGGGTCGGTGACCGCCCGCGATGACGGCGCGGCCGTCCTCGATGCGGACGTGCTCCTGCATCACGACGGTGTCCGTGCCGGCCGGCAGCGTGGCGCCCGTCATGATGCGCGCGCACTGGCCCGCCGCGACGGCCCCCTCGAAGGGTCTTCCGGCCCACGACGTCCCGAGCACCTCGAAGGCGCGCTCGCCCTCGGCGGGCAGGTCTGCGCCCGCGAGCGCGTAGCCGTCCATCGCCGAGTTGATGTGCGCGGGCACGTCGACCGTCGAGCGAACGGCGGTGCAGAGCACCCGGCCCAGCGCATCGCGCAGCGGCAGCGTCTCGTGCCCGTCGACGGGCGCGACGTTGGCGAGGATCAGCTCCCGCGCCTCGTCGAGTTGCAGCGTCCGGTGGCCGTGGCCGACGACGTCGCAGGGATCGACGTCCGCGGGCAGGGGCTGGGTGGTGTGCTTCATGCGGGCTTCCGGGGGCTTACCGGTGCCCATGCTAAACAGGCGACGGCCGGCTTTGAAGCAGCAGCGCCTCGACGCGCCCGCGCTCGGCGGGATCGTTGACGTTGACGAAGCTCGCTGCGCGATCGGCGAGGTCCGCCTCGGCGAGCCGGTGACCTGCGAACCAGCGGTCGATCTTGCGCTCACCCGCGGCCAGGAAGGCCCGCAGGCTGCCGGCCAGGTCGCGCCGGAGCAGCAGGAAGACCGGCTGCTGCCGCTCGCCGTCGTGGGCGACGGTCACCTCGGCGTCGTCCACGGCCGCGGCCGCGGCCATGCGCTGCGCGAGGTCGGGCGCCAGCAGCGGCGAGTCGCAGGGGACGGTCAGCAGGTATTCGGTGTCGATCCGCTCGAGGGCGGTCAGGGTGCCGGCCAGCGGACCGAGGAAGCCGCCGAGCGCGTCGGGCACGACCGGGTAGCCGTAGCGACGATAGGCCTCCAGGTTGCGGTTGGCGTTGATCATCACGGTTCCCACCTGCAGCCGCAGCGCCTCGAGGACGTGCTCGATCATCGGTCTGCCCGCGATCTCGACCAGGCCCTTGTCGATGCCGCCCATGCGCCGCGCCTGCCCGCCGGCCAGCACGAGCCCGGTGACGGACTCCTGACGGTAGGCGTGGGGATCGGCGAGGCTCATGGGCGCTGTGGTCGGATCGAGGACGGAGTGGCGATCATGAGACGGCACCGTCGGCCCGGCAAGGCCCGCGGCGCCCGGCAAGAGAATCCAGCCGCCTCCGGCCGCCGCTTCGGTTTATACGTATCGGCTGCGACAAATTGACCCATTTCCTGTCGAAATGAGTCATCCTGTCGCGCACACAAGATCCCGGGCCAACCGAGCGGCCCGGTCGGAAGGGGAGCCCCGCGCCGCATGTCGCCCGAGAACCTGTCGCTGCTCGTCGTGGGCTCGAACGCCAATGCCGATGACCGTCTACGCCGGACCCTGCGGCGACGCTTTGCGCTGGTGGAGTTCGCCGAGGGCGCAGACGAGGCGGAGCAGCTGCTGCCCAGGTGCCACTTCGACTGCATTCTCACCGAGGTCGACTCGGCCACCGACCCGGCGCTGACCTGGCTCGAGGCCCTGCCCACCGACGGCGAGCGTCCGGCGATCTTCGTGGCTGCGCCGGGAGACCCGGACGTCGCGGCGGCCGTGCGCAGGGCGGGAGCCCTGGACGTGTTGCCGCGGCCGCTCGAATCGGGGGCCGTGCTGCGCGCCCTGCGCGACCGTGCCCGGCGGACGAGGGGCACGGGGGGCGCGGTTGCGCGCCCCCCGTCGCGCTCGCTGGTCGTGGGCGACAGCGCGTCCATGCGGGCCGTGCGCGGCCTGATCGCCCGCATCGCGCCGACGCCCGCGACGGTGCTGGTGGACGGCGAGACGGGAACGGGCAAGGAGCTGGTCGCACGACTGCTGCACGAGCGCAGCGGCCGGCGCGGGCCCTTCGTGCCGGTCAACTGCGGCGCGATCGCGCCCGAGCTCATGGAGAGTGAGCTGTTCGGCCACTCCAAGGGCGCCTTCACGGGCGCGCACCAGCAGCGCGAGGGCCTGTTCGTCGCCGCGAACGAGGGCACGCTGTTTCTCGACGAGATCAGCGAGATGCGCCTCGACCTGCAGGTCAAGCTGCTGCGGGCGCTGGAGGAAGGCGCGATCCGGCCGGTGGGCACCGACCGCGAGCTGCCCATCGAAGTCCGCATCGTGGCCTCCACGCGTCCCGGTCTGGAGGCGCGTGTGCGCGAAGGCCGCTTCCGCGAGGACCTCTTCTATCGCCTGAACGTGATCCACGTGAAGCTGCCGCCGCTGCGCGAGCGACCGGACGATATCGAGAGCCTGGCACGACACTTCATGGCGCGCGTAGCCGCGGATTTCGACTTGCCGCCAGTGGCGCTGGCGACGGAAGAGATCGCCTGGCTGCGCGAGCAGTCCTGGTCTGGCAACGTGCGCGAGTTGCGCAACGTCATCGAGCGGACGGTGCTCATGGGCTCGCTGCCCGACTCGCAACCGTCCTCCGAACTGGCCGTAGCCCCGGTCGTGCCGGCCTATCCGCTGGAGTGGACGCTCGAGCAGGTGAAGCAGGCGCACATCGAGCGCGTGCTGGAGGCCAACGAGGGCAATCGCTCCGCGGCCGCCCGGCAGCTCGGGCTTTCGCGCAAGACGCTCGAGCGCAAGCTCGGGCCGGCCGGCGGCAGGCCCGAGGCCTGAGGGCGCTTGGAGTTCATCCACTGCAGGAGACACACGTCATGGGTGCGGACGACTTCGACGAAGAGAAACTCAACGGCGAGATCCGCAAGTTCCTGAAGAAAGTCGGCATCACCTCGCAGATCGAGATCGAGAACGCCGTTCGCGCGGCGCTCGAGCGTGGCGGCGTCGATACGAGCCAGCCGCTCGAGGCCCGGGTCGTGCTGGAGGTGCCGGGAGTCGGATTGAAGCACGAGATCCGGCACCGCCTCGCGCTGCGCTAGGGGGCCTCAGGGCGACCAGACGAGCTTGCCGAGGTCCGCGAGATCGTAGCCGCCGAGCAGCTGCGCCATGCGGCGGCACTCGTCGCCGCCGAGCTGCTCGAGCAAGGTGCGGAACAACGTGCGGAAGAAGATTCCGCGCGAAAGCGCCAGGTCGAACGCCTCCCAGCCGATCGGCCGGAACTCGAGCCCGAACTCCGTCGCAGCGGCGCGCGCGCCCGGTGCGACGTCCGCCTGGCCCATGGCGACGGCCGCCGCGGCGTCGCGCTCGGAGTACGCCCGTGCCGTGACCCGCCGGTCGGCCGGATCGGCCCGGTGCTCGGCGAACAGCTCCTGCAGGAACCGGTTCGAGCCCGCGCCTCCCTGGCGCGCCGCCCAGCGCACGGCGGGCGTGAGCAGTTCCTCGAGGCGGCGTTCCGCGCTCCACACGCCCGGCGAGACGATCAGTCCCTGCTCCCGCCGGAACAGGCGGACGAGGATCCAGTCACGGTGCTGGGGGTACGGTCGCAACAGCGCGGGATGCCGCTGGGTGCTCTCGGTGTCCGGGCCCCAGTGCAGCGCGCAGAGGTCTGCGCGGCGTCCGGCCAGCAGCTTGAGCCCGAGCTGCGTGCCGGTCGCCGCGTGACTCACGATGGCGCGACCCTGAAGGTCCGCCGCCATCAGGTTGACCGCGCGGGCGAGCAGCGGGTCGTCGCTGCCCGCGATCACCATGCGGTCGGTGAGCAGGCCGCCGTGGCTCGACTCGAGCAGCCACTGGTCGAGGAGGTCGCGCGGGAAGAGCCACTTGCCCGTCAGGCGCGTGGCAGGGATGCGGCCCTCGTTGACCAGCGCGTAGACCTTCTTTTCGTTGACCTGGAGGTAGCGCGCGACCTCCCGCACGGACATGAAGCGCGGGGGCTCCGGCGCCGCTGCCGCGAGCCCGCGGGCGTCGTCGACGGTGGTCGTGCTGGCTCGTCTGGTCACCATGGTCCGGCTCTCCCTTCCGTTCGCCAGGGGCGTCCCCGATCATCTGACCTGCAAATTTCATTCCGGCTCATCCGCTCAACTCGAATCAGGGCTTCAATGCCGTTGCGACTCGTGCAGAATGATTCCGGAACGGCCAGTGGCGGAGGCGGCGATCATGGTGGCGGGACCGCGGGTCAGCATACCGGTAGCGGTCATCCTCGGCCGGCGCACGGTGGCGCGCGGCGGCTGGAACGTGCCGAGCTGGCACGCCGTGGGCGTGGTGGCGGGGGAGAACCTGCCGGGGCGCGACACGCGCGCGGTGCCGGTGCTCAAGTCCGACGACGAGGAACAGTTCCTGTGGGGCGGGCTGAACGTCGAGCTCTACCGCGACGCCACGGAGGCCTACTGGAGCAACCTGGTCGGACGTCAGCCCGCGTTGTTCATCCTCTGCAGCCACAAGGAGGACGGCATGCTCGAGCCGCGATCCGTCACCGCCGACATGCACGAAGCCGGCTCGAGCATGGAGGGTGACGACCAGGTGCTGTCCGCAGCGATTCCAGCCGAGGTGTACCATCAACTGGAGCGCTTCGTGGTCGAGCACCACAAGCCGGAAGTGAAGCGCAAGCGCAAGCGCACCGACTGGACCGGGAGCAAAGAAGATTGAAGGACGACAACCAGACTGCCGGGTCGGCTGAGGCGGAGGCATTCCTCGAGCGATGGTCGCGGCGCAAGGTCGAGGCGCGGTCCGCGCTTGCCGAGGCTGAAGAGGCACAGGCGCTGGAGCGGGCGGACGCCGACCCGCCGCCGGGCGAGGCGGCTGCGCCCCCGCCCTTGCCGGACCTGGACTCGCTCGACGAGAGCTCCGACTACAGCGCCTTTCTTGCCCCGGGCGTCGACGAGGTGCTCCGTCGGCAGGCGCTGCGCAGGCTGTTCCGCAGCCCGAAGTTCAACGTGTGCGACGGGCTGGACGACTACTGCGAGGACTTCACCCGTTTCGACAAGCTCGGTGACATCGTGACGGCCGACATGCGCCACCAGCTCGAGCGCGCTGCGCGGCGCCTCGAGCAGATGGCGGAATCCGCGGAGCGAGGCAGCAGCAGCGACGCCGACGTTTCCGCGGCGGAACCGGAGTCCCCAGACGAACGGCATCCCGATGACGACCGACCCGAGCCTGCCTGAGGCGACGGCCGACGGGCGGGCGCGAGCCGTCGCGCTCGCGGATGCCGCGCTCGACGACGCGGCGCCGACCGCCGTCGTCGGCTTCGTCTCGCAAGGCCGTTGCCTGATGCTCGGCGAGGACGAACCGGGGCTGCTCGCGGCAGCCCGTTCGCTGCCGGAAGGAATGACGGCCGTTGTCGCCCTGCCCGGAGACGGCGCGCCGTCGGTCGTCTGGAACGACGGGGTGCCGGTGGTGCACGGCGGACGCCTGCGCCTCGCCGGGGCGCTCGGCGATTTCGTGGCGACGCTCGACTCGGATGATGGCAGCCGCGAGCTGGGCTCGATGCTCGCCCCGCCGGTGGAGCGATTCGATCTCGTGGTCGATCTCGGCCGGACGCCGCTTCTCCGGCAGGCCATGAAGCCGCTCGGCTACTACGCGCCGGGGCCGGACGAGGCCGCGCTCGGGCCGGTGCTCGAGGCGCTTCCTGAGATGCAGGGCGAGTTCGAGAAACCCCGCTACTTCGAGTACGACCCGGACATCTGCGCACACGGCCGCAGCGGCAAGCGCGGCTGTACCCGCTGCATCGATGCCTGCCCGGCCGAGGCGATCGTGTCGCGCGGCGAGCGCGTCGAGGTCAATCCTTACCTGTGCCAGGGGGGCGGTGCCTGCGCCACCGTCTGCCCGACAGGGGCGATCACCTACGCGTACCCGCGGGCGAGCGACCTGCTGGCGGCGCTGCGGCGGATGCTGCAGGCCTACCGCGAGGCAGGGGGCAGCGCGCCGCTGGTCCTGTTCCACGACGACTCCGCGGTGCAGGCGCTCGCCGGCGAGCTCGGGGCGCGCATGCCGGAGCGCGTACTGCCGGTACAGGTGGAGGAAGCAGGCTCCGTCGGCCTCGACGCGTGGCTCACGGTCCTCGCCTACGGTGCGGACTCGGCCGTCGTGCTGACCACCGACGCGACGCCCGCGCAGGTGGTCGAGGGCATGCAGGACGAGCTGCTGACGGCGCGCGAGATCCTCGCCGGCATGGGCTTCGAGGAGCGTCGCGTGCGCCTGGTCAACGCCGACCGAACGGGCGACGCCATCGAGGCGCTCGCGCTCCCGCCGGGCGATGCGATCCGACGACCGGCGTCCAGCGTCGCGCCGCCCGACAAACGCGGGCGCCTGCGCATGGCGATCGAGCACCTGCGGTCCCAGGCGACCGCGCACAAGCGCAGCGTGCCCCTGCACGCCGGCGCGCCCTTCGGTGAGGTGCGCGCCGACCCGCAAGCCTGCACCCTGTGCATGGCCTGCGTGTCGGTGTGCCCGACCAACGCCCTTCAGGACGGCAGGGGACTGCCCCAGCTCAATTTCCGGGAGTGGAGCTGCGTGCAGTGCGGCCTGTGCGAGCGCAGCTGCCCCGAGTCCGCGATCTCGCTGCACCCCCGGTTCCTCTACGACGTCGAGGCCCGCGAGAAGCCGCGGGTGCTGCACGAGGAGCAGCCCGTGTGCTGCGTTTCCTGCGGCAAGCCATTCGCGACGCGGTCGATGCTCGAAGTCCTGAGCCGGAAGCTGGCCGGTCACTGGATGTTCCAGACCGAGGAGTCGCGCCGGCGGCTCCAGATGTGCGAGGACTGCCGGGTCCGCGACCTTTTCGCAGAGGAAGCCCGAAAGGGGCGCCAATGAGAGACGTTTTGCCCTCTGATTGGGACAGAATGTCTCACTCTCTGGCGTGTACGGGGTCTGTCTACGGTCAATTCCGGAATCTGTCAGATCTACTCGCCTGCAGGCATGGCCCGAAGCTTGCTTTGTTATGTCCGTTGGATTCCAGCGGGGGAAGCGCATGCTCGTGGCCGGCGACGACCGGGAACACCTCCAGGCCTCGACGCCCATGACCGTCGTGGCCGAGGAGGACCGGGTCCGTGCCAACGTCTATGCCTTGCTGGGCAACCTCCTGGCTGCACCGCCGGACGAGGCCTTGCTGGCGGCCCTGGCGGCCATCGACCCCGCGCCTGCGGATGGCACCCTGCTCGCCGCTTCCTGGACGATGCTGCGTGACGCCGCGACGCGCGCGGCGCCGGCAGCCGTGGCGGGGGAATACCAGGACCTCTTCATCGGCCTCGGCCGGGGCGAGGTGGTCCCTTACGGCTCCTGGTACGTGACGGGGTTCCTGATGGAACAACCTCTCGCCCGGCTGCGTGCGGACCTGCGCGAGCTGGGCATCGAGCGGCAGCCGGGCGTCAGCGAGCCCGAGGATCACGCGGCCGCGCTGTGCGATGTCATGTCCCTGCTGATCGCAGGCGAGTCGTCCGTGCCGTTGCCACGGCAGCAACAGTTCTTCGCGCACCACCTCGAGCCCTGGGTCGGGCGGTTCTTCCGTGACCTGCAGCAGTCGGGTGCCGCGCATTTCTACCGGGCCGTCGGTCAGCTCGGCGAGCAGTTCGTCGAGGTGGAGCGGCGCGCGTTCGACATTTCCGTCCCGGCGGCCGGCACGACGCCGGCGAGGGATTCCTGATAGAAGTTTGGGAGCAATCGCCCGGGCATGCGACTTCGGGCGCACACAGAGGAAGCAGACAGATGAGTCGTAAATCGCGCGATCTTGACCAAAGCCGGCGCAGCTTCCTGCGCAATGTCGCCATCGCGGGCGGCGTCGCGGCCGCGACGGGGACGGCGGCAGCCGGGGCCTCCGGGACAGCCGTGGCCGAGACCGTGGCGGAAGTCCAGCCGAAAGGCTACCGCGTGACTCCCCACGTCTCGAAGTACTACGACAAGGCCCGTTTCTGACGGAACGCGGGCGCACTTGCCGCGTCCGGAACACTGCCACCAGGAGACACAGCGATGAAGCTGGTCAAGAAGAGAAACCTCGACACCCATGAGCCGGTTGCTACCGAGAAGCGAGGGCTGCTCGGACGAACGGTCGACCGTCGCGCCTTCCTGCAGGGCACGGGCCTGGCGGCAGGCGGCGCCGCGATCGCGGTCGGGTTACCGACGCGCATGATGCGCCGCGCGGACGCGGCCACTGCTGCGGCCGCGGACGGCGACACCGTCCTCAAGAAGTCCGTGTGCACCCACTGCTCCGTGGGCTGCGGCGTCGTTGCCGAGGTCCAGGACGGCGTCTGGACGGGCCAGGAGCCCGACTTCGACTCGCCGTTCAATCTCGGCGCGCACTGTGCCAAGGGCGCCTCGGTCCGCGAGCACGGCCACGGCGAGCGGCGGCTCAAGTACCCGATGAAGCTCGTCGGCGGCAAGTGGCAGAAGGTGTCCTGGGACACCGCGATCGACGAGATCGGCGACAAGCTGCTCGAGATCCGCGAGAAGGCGAGCCCGGACTCGGTCTACTGGCTCGGCTCGGCCAAGTTCAACAACGAGCAGGCCTACCTGTACCGCAAGTTTGCGGCGATGTGGGGGACGAACAACGTCGACCACCAGGCGCGCATCTGCCACTCGACCACCGTGGCCGGTGTTGCGAACACCTGGGGCTACGGCGCAATGACCAACTCCTACAACGACATGCACAACTGCAAGGCCATGTTCTTCATCGGCAGCAACGCCGCCGAAGCGCACCCGGTCTCGATGCAGCATGTGCTGCGCGGCAAGGAGAACGGCTCGAAGCTGATCGTGGTCGACCCGCGCTTCACGCGCACGGCCGCCCACGCCGACCAGTACCTGCGGATCCGGCCCGGCACCGACGTCCCGTTGATCTGGGGCATGCTGTGGCACATCTTCGAGAACGACTGGGTCGACAAGGAGTACGTCAACCAGCGCGTGTTCGGCCTCGACGAAGTCCGCAAGGAAGTGGCGAACTGGACGCCGAAGGTCGTCGAGGACGTCACCGGCGTGCCGGAGGCCGAGGTCAAGCGCGCGGCGCAGACCATGGCCGAGAACCGGCCGGGCACCATCGTCTGGTGCATGGGCGGGACCCAGCACACCATCGGCAACAACAATACCCGCGCCTACTGCGTGCTGCAGCTGGCGCTCGGCAACGTCGGCAAGGAGGGCGGCGGCGCCAACATCTTCCGCGGCCACGACAACGTGCAGGGCGCGACGGACCTCGGGGTGCTGGCCGACACGCTGCCGGGCTACTACGGCCTCGCGGAAGGCTCCTGGAAGCACTGGGCGCGCGTCTGGGACCTCGACTTCGACTGGGTCAAGTCACGCTTCGACCAGGCGAGCTACGAGGAAGGCGGCGCCGAGACCCCGTCCATGTTCCTGCGCGGCATCACGGTGTCGCGCTGGATCGACGGCGTGAATGAGCCCGGCGAGAACATCGCGCAGAAGGACTCCATCAAGGCGATGTTCCTCTGGGGCCACGCGCCGAACAGCCAGACCCGCGGCCCGGAGATGAAGAAGGCCATGGAGGCCCTCGAGCTGCTGGTCGTCGTCGATCCCTATCCGACGCACACGGCCGTGCTGCCGGACCGCCAGGACGGCATCTACCTGCTGCCGGCCTGCACGCAGTTCGAGACCTACGGCTCGGTCACGGCCTCCAACCGCTCGCTGCAGTGGCGCGAGAAGGTCATCGACCCGCTGTTCGAGTCGCTGCCGGACCACACCATCATGTACAAGTTCGCGAAGAAGCTCGGCTTCGAGAAGGAGCTCTTCAAGAACATCCAGGTGAACGGCGAGGAGCCGCTGATCGAGGACATCCTGCGCGAGATCAACCGCGGCATGTGGACCATCGGCTATACGGGCCAGAGCCCCGAGCGGCTGAAACTCCACATGGAGAACAAGCACACCTTCAACACGACCACGCTGAAGGCCGAGGGCGGGCCCTGCGACGGCGACTACTACGGACTGCCGTGGCCTGCCTGGGGCACGCCGGAGATGAAACACCCCGGCACGCCGGTGCTCTACGACACCAGCAAGCCGGTGGCGGAGGGCGGCCTGACCTTCCGCGCGCGGTTCGGCGTCGAGTACCAGGGAAAGAACCTGCTCGCCGACGGCTCGTGGAGCGAGGGCTCGGAGATCAAGGACGGGTACCCGGAGTTCACCGCCGACATGCTCAAGCAGCTCGGCTGGTGGAACGACCTGACGGACGACGAAAAGAAGGCCGCCGAGGGCAAGAACTGGAAGACCGACCTGTCGGGCGGTATCCAGCGCGTCGCCATCAAGCACGGCTGTGCACCCTTCGGCAACGCCCGGGCCCGTTGCATCGTCTGGAACTTCCCGGACCCGGTGCCCATTCACCGCGAGCCGCTCTACACCGCCCGCTACGACCTCGTGGCCAAGTACCCGACCTACGAGGACCGCAAGCGCTTCTGGCGCCTGCCGACGCGCTACGCGTCGATCCAGGCGAAGGACTACTCGGGCGAGTTCCCGCTGATTCACACCAGCGGGCGGCTGGTCGAGTACGAGGGGGGCGGCGAGGAGACCCGCTCCAACCCGTGGCTCGCCGAGCTGCAGCAGAACATGTTCGTCGAGATCAATCCCAAGGACGCCAACGACGTGGGCGTCAAGGACGGACAGTGGGTCTGGCTCGAGAGCCCGGAAGGCGCGCGGATCAAGGTGAAGGCCATGCTCACCCGCCGCGTGGGCAAGGGTGTGGTGTTCACGCCCTTCCACTTCGGCGGCTGGTACGAGGGCAAGGACCTGTTAGACAAGTATCCGGAGGGCGCTGCGCCCTACGTGCGAGGGGAGGCTGCCAACACCGCGTTCACCTATGGCTACGACTCGGTGACCGCGATGCAGGAAACCAAGGCCTCGTTGTGCAAGATCACTGCAGCCTAGGAGGCGATCGATCATGGCCCGCATGAAATTCCTGTGTGACTCCGAGCGCTGCATCGAGTGCAACGGCTGCGTGACGGCGTGCAAGAACGAGCACGACGTACCGTGGGGCGTGAACCGCCGGCGGGTGGTGACGCTCGAGGACGGTGTTCCGGGCGAGAAGTCGATCTCGGTGGCCTGCATGCACTGCACCGACGCGCCCTGCTCGGCGGTGTGTCCCGTCGACTGCTTCTACACGACCGACGACGGCATCGTGCTGCACGACAAGGACCTGTGCATCGGCTGCGGCTACTGCTTCTATGCCTGTCCTTTCGGGGCGCCGCAGTACCCGCAGAAGGAGGCCTTCGGCGTCCGCGGCAAGATGGACAAGTGCACGTTCTGCGCGGGCGGCCCACCGGCCGACAACTCCGAGCAGGAGATCGAGAAGTACGGCCGCAACCGCATCGCGGAAGGCAAGCTGCCGCTCTGTGCCGAGATGTGCTCGACCAAGGCGCTGCTCGCCGGCGACGGCGACATGGTGGCCGACATCTACCGCGAGCGCATCATGAAGCGCGGCACGCGGCCGCAGAGCTGGGGCTGGGAAAAGGCCTACCAGGAGGACGTCTGACCGTCGCAACGGAGCGAGACTCATGAAGAGCCTGAGAGTGATGGGAGCGGCCTGCCTGGCCGTGGCTGTGGTGGCCCTGGCCGGTTGCGGGGAGTCGGTCACGCCGACGGTCTACGAGCCGGGCGTGTACAAGGGTGACCGCGATCCACTGCTTGCGAAGCACGCGACACCCGAGGCCAAGGAGGCGCTGCAGGAACGCTTCGCGATGAGCCAGACGGACCGCTGACTGTGTGTCGCCGCCCGGTGGGCGGCGGCCGGGAGAGAAGCTGATGAGCGAGAGCCAAGCACGGGGCAAGCCGGCAAAGCTGAGCCGGCGCGTCAAGGCGATGCTGTGGAGCATGCTCGTGATCGCCGTCGGGGCGATGGTCGCGCCGCTGGCCGGCTACGTCTACGCGGCGAGCGCGCAGGCCCAGGAGCAGAAGGCGGAGGAAGCCAACCCGCGCGCCGAGTACTGGCGTGAGGTCAGGCAGGGGACCGCCGGCTACACGGCGGTGACCGGCCAGGAGACCGGTGTACTGGTGCAGAGTGGCGGGCAGGTCTGGCGCGAGGTGCGCAACGGACCGGTCACGACGCTCGGTGCGATCATGGTCGTGGGCATGATCGTGGCGCTGGTGGTCTTCCAGGTCACCAAGGGCGGCGCCAAGCTCGAGCATCGCACCGGGCGCACGGTGCTGCGCTGGCCAATGTTCGATCGCGTGCTGCACTGGTACACGGCGATACTGTTCATCATCCTGGCGATCACGGGCCTGTCGCTGCTCTGGGGCCGGTATGCCCTGATTCCGATCATGGGTGCGGAAGGCTTTGCGGCCTGGGCGAACTTTGCGAAGCCGGTGCACGACTACCTGGCGCTGTTCTTTACCGCGGGCCTCGTCGTGATGGTAGTCAAGTGGTTCAAGCACAACGTCTTCGAGGCGCAAGACCGGCAGTGGTTCAAGCAGCTCGGTGGCTTCTTCGACGGCTCGCACCCGCCGGCCGGCTTCTGCAATGCCGGCGAGAAGGCCTACTACTGGCTGCTCGTGGTCGGCGGCTTCGCGATCGTGGCCTCGGGGTTCTTCCTGCTGTTCCCGAACCTGGGCTTCGAGCGGGAGGCCATGCAGATCGCGAACGTGGTACACGGCATCGGTTCGCTGGTCGTGATCACGGCGGTTTGCGCGCACATCTACCTCGGAACCCTCGGAAGCGAGGGTGCCCTCGAGGGCATGGTGTCCGGCGAGGTGGACGAGGGCTGGGCCAAGCAGCACCACAACCTCTGGCTCGATGAGGTCAAGAAGCACGGCCAGGCACATGGCGAGGGGGAGTCGTCCGGCAGATCGGCGCCTGCGTCGGCCTGAAGAACGACGGTTGTTGAGAGAGGGAGTGGCCGGGGGCGTGCAGACGCCCCCGGTCTTTTTGTCTTGATTTCATGCGCTGCCTCATCGGGATCGACGACACTGACAACGCCGAGTCGCGCGGTACGGGGTTCCGGGCGCGACAGCTCGGTGCGCGGCTGGGGGAGGCGAAACTCGGCCGTCTTGCCGGCATCACGCGGCACCAACTCTACGTCCACCCGGACATTCCCTACACGTCGCACAACAGCGCTGCCTGCCTCGACATCTGGCTCGAGGACGGATCGCTGGAGGCGATCGTCGGCTTCTGCCGGCAGTACCTGGCGGAGGAGAGCGCGCCGGGGTCGGATGCAGGGCGCCGGGGTCGGATGCAGGTTTGTGCGTCGCGGCATTCGAGTCGGTGTCCGCGACCATGGTGGAATTTGCCCGGGCCGCCAAGCGCGAGATACTGGTCCGGGACGCGGCGCGGGACCTCGCGGCGCGAGTCGGCGTGCACCTCGAAGGGGTCACGGGCGACGAGATGGGCGTCATCGGTGCGCTCGCCGCAGTGGGCCTGCGGCGCGGCGGCCACGACGGCCGCTTCATCTGGCTCGCGGGCGTCCGCGAACTCACCGGGACGGCCACCGCGAGCTGGCTCCTGGCCCATACCGGCATCGCTGCGGTGGAAACGGTTGACGGCCGGGGCGTGCCGGGGGAAGCTCGCATACGCGTGGATCCGTGGCCACGGCCCGTCTTGTTGAACGACCGGGCCATCTTGTTGGTAAGGGAGTGCCTGGAAGAGAATCATGCCAACAACGACTGGGAACTCCTCCCCAAGGAAGCTATTCGGCGCTATTGAGCTGACGGGCGGACTGAGCATCGGCAGGCTCTTGTGGCTTGTCTCGCTCGGCGTCGCGGTCGTCGTGCTGGAGCAAGCCTTCCGCTGGCCATTGCAGATGCCCGGGCACCACGGGCTCGAGGCAATGGCTTTGCTCGTAATCGGCAGGTTGAGCTGCAGCCACCGCTGGTCGGCCACGCTCGTGGCGAGCAGTGCGGCCGTGGCCGCGCCGGCTCTCGGGGCCGATCACGGCGTGCTCGCGCCACTGTTCTACCTGCTGCCGGGCCTCGTGATCGACCTGGGGTACGGGCTGCGACCGGCGCTCGGGCGCTTCCTGGTGTTCCTGCCCGTCGTGGCAGCGCTGGCGTTTGCGACGAAACCGGTCATGCGCGTCCTCGCGCACGAGCTCTTCGGCATGCAGTTCGGCTCGCTGCGGGCGGGGCCGGTCTACCCGATCCTGACGCACCTCGTATTCGGCTTTGCCGGGGCACTCGCCGCGGTGCTGCTCTGGCGCGCGACCGAGAGGGCCGCCGCGGTGCTGCTCTGGCGCGCGACCGAGAGGGCCGCCGCGCGCCGCTGAGATGCCGCGTCGTCGGGACCGGACCTGCCCGACGCCGTCTCAGAGTCGCAGCTCGACACCCAGCACGAACCGCCTGCCCGGCTGCGGGAAGCCAAAGGACTCCTGGTAGTTCTCGTCGAGCGCGTTCTCGACACGACCGAACAGGCGGCCGCGACCGTCGAGCACGGTCCAGGACAGGTCGAGGTCGACGACGTGGTAGGCGTCGAGCTCGAGCGCCGTGGTGGGCGTGCTCCGCGAAAGCGCATAGCTGCCGGCGGCGTACACCCAGGAGCCGCCGACGCGCAGCTCGGGCGTCACGCCGTAGTCGAGCCGCAGCGTCGCCTTGTGCTCCGGCCGGTTCTGCAGGGTCGTCGTGTCGGCGCCGGGGGAGCGGTTCTCCGAGTCCATGTACGTGTAGCCGATCGAAAAGTCGAGACGGCCCTCGCCGCGCCGGCCGGCGGTCAGCTCCACGCCCTGGAAGCGGTAGGAGTCGTAGTTCTGGGTGACGCCGCCGCCGGGAGGACGCTCGATGAAGTCCTCCGCGTCGATCCGGAACAGTACCGCCTCCAGCACCACTCCCGAGGCCGCGAGGCGATGTTCGAGGCCCAGGTCGTAGGACTCCGTGGTCTCGGCCGACAGCTCCGGGTTCCCGCGGTCGACGGCATACAGGTCCCTGAGCGTCGGAAACCGGATCTGCCGTGCAAACGATGCGCGCAGCGCGGTCGCTTCCGTGAAGGCGAAGCGACCGCCCAGGTTCGCCGAGACGCCGTCGTCGTTCGGCCCGTCGGCGCGCTCCTGGCGGCTGTAGCCGACGCCAGCCAGGGCCTCGAACCTCTCGGTGAACTCGTACTGGGCCTCGGCGCCCAGCGAGTAGACCTTGAGCGACTCGTCCTGGTCGAAGGGGGTGACCACGGCCGTGGTGCCGCCGCCTCCGCCGCCTCCGCCGCCGCCGCCGCCGCCGCCACCTCCGCCACCTCCGCCACCGCCGGAGGAGGCTTCCACGGTGAAGCCTTCGGCATTCCAGCTTTCGTCGCGACCGTTCACCGAGAACGACACGAGTCCCCGTTCGCCGAAGGCCACGGAAGCCAGCAGGCCGGCCCCGAGCACCTCGGTGGTGGCGTCCTCACGGAATGCACCGGCGGCTTCCTGGCTGTCGAAGTCGGCGTTGTCGTAGCCGTCGGTCAGCTCGTTGCCCCGGTTGAAGTACACGGAGGGTCGCAGCATCAGTCCGCCGCCGGTGACGTACTCCCCCGCAGCCTGCACCGAGAGCGTGTCGAACCCGACGCGCTCGTACCGGGCACGGTTTGCGAAGTCGGAGTCCCGGTTGTCGACCGTTGTCGGCGGCTTGCCGTACTCGCCGTCGCGCCAGGCGAGACTGAGCCCCAGCTCCCGGCCCTGCTCCCCGAAAGTGAGGTTCGCCTGCATGGCGCGATCCTCGCGGTCGCTGTTGACGCGCTCCTCGTCCGGCTGCAGGCGCGTGGGCTCGAAATCATCGGACAGCTCGAAGGAGCCCCGGTCGTACCACGAGCCCGACAGCGAGACTCCGGCCGGGCCGATCCGGCCGCTCACCGACCCGCGTGCGAGCCAGGACTGCGACACCTCTGACTCGGTGAGCACACCCCCCTCGGCCGACCGTCCGGCCGACCGGGTGACGATCTCGATCACGCCCGCGTTGCCGCCGGGCCCGTAGAGCACCGAACTCGCGCCGCGGGTGACCTTGATGGCGGCGATGTTGTCCACCGGGATGGCAGAGGGGTCGAACTGCCCGTCGTAGGTCGAGTTGAGCGGCACGCCGTCCTGCAGCAGCAGGACGTTGCGCGTGCGCAGGCCGCGGATGTCCACGCGCGGGACGCCGTCCGCGCCGTAGCGGACGTAGACGCCTGGCAGGAGCGCGATCGCCTCGTCGAGGGTGCGCACGCCGCGCCGCGCGATCTCCTCGGACGTGACGACGTCCACGGTCGCCGCCGTGTCGGCGACGCGCGGGCGCTCACCGACTACCATCAGAGTCTCGCCCAGGCGATAGACGGGCAGGGCATCTTCCGCCGCCGCAACGGCCGCACCGGAGGTCGACAGGCACAGGGTCACGAGGCCGGCGAGTCGCCGATCAGAGAGGGTCATTTCTGGTTACTCCCCGTTATTATTTTCCCGAGACTCGGCACAGAGAACGTTATGTCCCCCCGGGTTGTCAAGAGTAAATTCCGGGTCGGGGGACCGATCCTCCCCTCCGGAGGGAAGTCACCTCCCTCGCGCGAACAACGGGGTACCGCCATGCTCAAGTCGATCCGCCAGTTCTTCCAGCAGCACATGGCGCCCGACCCGGCGGCGGACGCAGCGGCCGCCGAGCGCCGCGCGCGGGTCGCCTCGGCCGCGCTGCTGGTGGAGGTCGTGCGCTCGGACAGCCAGTTCTCCGAGGCGGAGCGGGCGGCGGTGCTCGCGTCTGCCCGCAGGAAGTTCGGCCTGGGCGAGGAGGAATCGAGGCAGCTCATCGATCTCGCCGAGGCCGAGGTCCGGGACGCGCACGACCTCTACCAGTTCACCTCGCAGATCAACCAGACCTTCTCGGCCGAGCAGAAGCTGCGGCTCATCGAGGAGCTCTGGCGGGTGGCCTACACGGACGACGTCCTGCACCGCCACGAGGAGCACGTGATCCGCAAGGTGGCCGACCTGCTCCACGTGCCGCACTCGGCCTTCATCGCCGCCAAGCTCCGGGTGCAGGACGCGAGGCCCGGCTGAGCGCGAAGGTCATGCACGCACGGGCCGCGGCCGCCCTCGGCGGCGGGCAGGCAAGGCGCGTCAGAGGCGGTCGATCACCCAGCCCGGGAAGAGGGTCAGCAGGACCACCGGCAACAGGCAGCACAGGCTCGCGGCGAACGCGGCGAGCCTCGGCGGCTCCTCGGCCGCTCCTTCGGCGCCCGGGCTCATGAACATGAACTGGATCACCCGCAGGTAGAAGTAGATGCCGAGGTAGCTGCCGAGCAGGCCGGCCACGGCCCAGCCGGTGTAGCCGGCCTCGATGACGTTCCTGAAGATCAGGAACTTGGCCACGAATCCCGGGAACGGGGGAATCCCGGCGAGCGAGAGCATCGCCGCGCCGATCAGGATTGCGGCATACGGGCTTCGCCGGAAAAGCCCCTTCAGGTTGTCGAGGCGATCGCGGTCGGCATCCCGCCCCGCCGCGGGCAGGCTGACGAAGGCCAGCAGGTTCATCAGGCCGTAGGCCACCACGTAGAACAGCACCGCCTCGAACCTCCCGGCAGCGGGTCCGAGGAACGCAAAGAACAGGTAGCCCGCGTGCGCGATCGACGAGTAGGCGATCATGCGCCGGAATCCCGCTTGCCGCATGGCCGTCAGGTTGCCCCAGACCATCGACGCGAGCGGCAGGGCCGCGAGCAGGGCTGCGTTGCCCTCCGGCAGCTCGGCCCCGTCGAACAGCCGTACGGCTGCTAGCAGCACGGCCGACTTCACGACGGTGGCCATGTAGGCCGTCACGGGGACCGTGGCTCCCTCGTAGGCGTCGGGCGCCCAGGCGTGGAACGGCACGACGGCAGCCTTCAGGAAGAAGGCGACCGTGATGAGGACGACGCCGGCCTGCGCAATCGGGTCGGCCGAGTCGAGCGCCTCGGCGAAGGCCGGCAGCGCGAACGAGCCCGTGGCCCCGAATACGAAGGAGATGCCGAGCAGCAGCGTCGCGGTACCCGCGCCACCGAGGATCAGGTACTTGAGCGCGCCCTCGAGGCTCTCCGGCCGGGCCATGGCCAGCAGCACCAGGGCGTAGACAGGCATGGACATCAGCTCGATGCCGAGGAACAGCGTGAGGAAGCTGTCGGAGGACAGCATCAGGCAGGCGCCGTACAGGGACGACAGCAACAGGATCGCGAAGCGCGTTCCGCCGAACTCGCCGCGCGCGACGAGCACCGCCGGGATGGACAGCGCGAGCAGCACCGCCTTGCCGAGCGCAGCGGCTGGATCGACCGAGAACTGGCCGGGGAACGGCACGCCGGCATAGTCGGCGACGGCCAGCCGCGCGGCGGCGAACGCCGCCGCGAACAGCACGAGCACGGTCACGCCGAGGAACTCGCGTTCCCGTCTCGAGGCCATCTCGAGCACGAGCAGCAGCAGGATGCCGACGAGCAGCAGGTGCTCCGGCAACATGGCGGTCAGGATGGTCTGGGCGTTCACGGCGAGCCTCCGTCAGGCGCTGCCCTGACCCAGCGGGACTCCGGTTCCACCAGTACCTGCTGCTGGTACTCGCGCGCCGCGAGCTCGGTCTTCTGCATGAAGGAGTCGGGGAACAGCCCGAGGACGAACACCGCGGCGACGATCGCCACGAGAATGAGCTTCTCCCGCAGGTTCAGGTCGGTGAGCGGAGCGTGCGGAGCGCGCGACTCGCCGAACAGGAACTTCTGTGCGAGCCGCAGCATGTAGAGCGCGCCGAGCACGACGCCGAGCACTGCCGTGCAGGCGAGCACGAGCGGCCAGGTGGCCGCGCCGTTCGCGTACTGCGGCCAGGCGGCGTCGAAGGCGCCGAGCAGCACGAGGAACTCGCCGGTGAAGCCGCTGGTGGTCGGCAGGCCGATGGCCGCCAGCGTCAGGATCATGAAGAAGACCGAGTAGACGGGCAGGATCCTGGCCAGTCCGCCGTACGCCGCGAGGTCGCGCGTGTGGCAGCGCTCGTAGATCATGCCGACCATGAGGAACAGTCCGCCGGCCGTGAGGCCGTGGCTGACCATCTGGATGATCGCGCCCTGGATGCCGATCAGCTCGAAGCTCGCCAGGCCGAGCATCACGTATCCCAGGTGGCTGATCGACGAGTAGGCGATGATCTTCTTGATGTCGTCCTGCACGAGCGCCAGGCACGCGCCATAGACGATGCTGACCACCGCCAGGACCATGACCGCGGGCGTGAGGGCCCGCGCCGCGTCCGGGAACAGCGGGAATCCGAGCTTGATGAAACCGTAGGTTCCCATCTTGAGCAGCACGCCGGCGAGGATGACGGAACCTGCCGTCGGCGCCTCGACGTGGGCGTCGGGCAGCCAGGTGTGGAAGGGCACCACCGGCACCTTGATGGCGAAGGACAGGGCGAACGCTCCGAGCAGCAAGACCTGTATGTCGAGCGGCAGCCGCGAGCCGTACAGGTCCGTGAAGGCGAAGGAAGTGATTCCGGAGGTCGCCTGCAGCGACAGCACCAGGTAGATCACGGCCGCGAGCATCAGGATGCTGCCGAAGGCCGTGTACAGCACGAACTTGAGGGTCGCGTAGATGCGCCGCTCGCCGCCCCAGATGCCGATGATCAGGAACATCGGGATGAGCATCGTCTCCCAGAAGACGTAGAACAGGAAAAGGTCCTGGGCGACGAAAGTGCCGAGCATCGCGAACTGGATCAGGAACACCATCGCGTAGAAGAGCTTCACGTCCTTGTCGATGGCGCTGAACGCGCCGGCGACCACGAGCGGGCCGAGGAACGCGGTGAGCAGCACGAGCAGGACGTTCAGTCCGTCGAGACCGATGTGGTAGTAGACGCCCCAGTCTGCGATCCACGGCAGCCGGGTCTCGAACTGCAGTCCGGCGACCTGCGGGTCGAAGGCCTGGTAGAGCACGACGGTGAGCGCCAGCTGGAGCAGCATGACGGCGAGCGCCAGGCCGCGCACGGTGCCGTGGGCGTCGCGCGGCACGAGCAGCAGCATGACCATGCCGAGGACGGGCAGGAACAGGACCAGGTTCAGCATGGCGGGCTCAGACATGGCCGAAGCTCCACCACAGCAGTGCGAAGATGCCGATGAGCGCAAGCCACACGTACAGGTGGAGGTTGCCCGTCTGGATCCGCGCAAGCGCCGCGGCGCCGAGGCGCGCCACGCCGGCGAGGCCGTGGAGCGTGCCGTCGATCAGCGCGCGGTCGCCGAGGCGCAGGAAGATCCGGTCCGAGATCCACCACAGCGGCCGGCCGAGGACGGCCTCGTAGAGCTCGTCGACGTAGTACTTGCCCGACAGCAGCCGGTGCAGGCCGGTGAAGCGCGCGCCGAGTCGCGCCGCGCGCGAGGCGTCTCCCCCGTAGAGCCAGGCGGCCGCCGCGAGGCCCGCGAGCCCGATCAGCACCGCGACGACGATCAGCGGCACCTCGAAGTGGTGCAGGTGCTCGTCCGTGGCCGGCAGCGGCAGCATCGGCTCGAGGAAGTGCGGGATCGAGACGAACCCGCCCACGGTCGACAGGAACGCCAGCACGACGAGGATGCCGGTCATGCTCCACGGCGACTCGTGGATGTGGTGCGCCGTCTCCGCGTCCATCCGCGGCTGGCCGAAGAACGTCAGCCACAGCAGCCTGAACATGTAGAACGCCGTCAGCAGCGCCGTCAGGCTGGCGAGCGCCCAGAGCCAGGGGGCCCCGCCGGCCTCGCTCGCGAAGGCGAACCACAGGATCTCGTCCTTGGAGAAGAACCCGGCCAGCGGCGGCAGCCCGGCGATGGCCGCCGTCGCGACGGCAAAGGTGATGAAGGTAACGGGTATCCGTTTGGCCAGCCCGCCCATCCTGCGGATGTCCTGTTCACCGCCCAGCGCGTGGATCACGCTGCCCGCACCCAGGAACAGGCAGGCCTTGAAGAAGGCGTGCGTGTAGAGGTGGAACACCGCGACCCCGTAGGCCCCGACGCCGAGCGCGAGGAACATGAAGCCGAGCTGGGAGATCGTGGAGTAGGCAAGCACCTTCTTGATGTCGGTCTGCACGACGGCGATGGTCGCGGCGAAGAAGGCAGTCAGGATGCCGATCACGGCGACGACCTCCGAAGCCTCCGGCGCATGCAGGTAGACGCCCGACAGCCGCGCCACGAGGTAGATGCCCGCAGTCACCATGGTTGCGGCGTGGATCAGCGCCGAGACGGGCGTCGGGCCGGCCATGGCGTCCGGCAGCCAGACGTGCAGCGGGATCTGTGCGGACTTGCCGGTTGCGCCGATGAACAGCAGGATCCCGACGAGGCTCGCCGACACCGCCGGCAGCTCGGGCCCCATGAAGGCGGCGTTCACGCGGTCCATCTCGAGCGTGCCGACCGCCGTGTAGATCAGGAACATGCCGAGCAGGAAGCCGGCGTCGCCCACGCGGTTGGTGATGAAGGCCTTCTTGCCCGCCTGCGCCTTGGCCGGGTCCTCGAACCAGAAGCCGATCAGCAGGTAGGAGGCGAGCCCCACGCCCTCCCAGCCCACGAACAGCACCAGCAGCGAGCGCCCGAGGACGAGCGAGAGCATGAAGAACAGGAACAGGTTGAGGTACGCGAAGTAGCGCGCGTAGCTGGCATCGTCCTTCATGTAGCCGGTCGAGTAGACGTGGATCAGCGAGCCGACGCCGGTGACGATCAGCGTCATGACGGCACTCAGCCGGTCGAGGTAGAAGGACACCTCGAACGCGGAATCGCCGATCAGCGCCCAGCGGAACACGACGTCGACGATCGGCTCGCCCGTGGCCTCGAGCGTGCGGAAGGCGGCCACGGCCGCCGCGAACGACAGCGCCGGCAGGCCGCAGCCGACGGCGCTCACGAAGGCCTTGCCCAGCCGGTTGCCGGCGAGGCCGTTCAGCAGGAACCCGGCGAGCGGCAGGACGACGATGAGGGTGAGCAGGTTCGACACCGCGTTATCCCTTCAGGTCCGTATAGGCGCCGAGGTCGAGCGTGTGCTTGTGGCGCGCCAGCAGCAGCACGATCGGCACGGCTATGGCGATCTCGGCCGCGGCGACCACGAAGACCAGGAAAACGAGCACGGTCGCCGCCGTGGAGGCCGCCTGCTGCGCGAACACGACGAGACACAGCGTGACGCCATTCAGCATCAGCTCCATGCACATCAGCATCACCAGCACGTTGCGCCGCAACACGAGACCTGCGAAGCCGAGCGCGAACAGCACGGCACCGAGTGCGACCAGCAGCTGGCCGTTATCCATCGCCCCTCCTCTTCGCCTTGAGAATGGCGATCGCGGCCACGACGGCGGCGAGCAGCAGTACCGAGGTGAGCTCGAAGTGCAGCCAGTACTCGTGCAGGAAGTCGACGGAGAAGCGCTCCACGCGGAAGGCGGTTGCGCCGGGCGCGATGTCGCCGACTGGCCCTTCGCGGCGCAGCACGTAGACGAGTGCGCCGATGAACAGCGCGAGGCCCGCGACGCCCGGGATCAGCAGTCCCGAGTACCGGCTGGTGAAGGACGTGTCCCGGACGTCGAGCAGCATGATCGCGTAGACCATGAACACCATCACCGCGCCGACGTAGATCAGCACCTGGAAGACTGCGACCACGTGAACGCCGAGTGCTGCATAGATGCCGGCGAGCGACAGCATGGTGCCGATGAGCGAGAGCGCTACGTGCATCGGGTGCCGCAGCACGAGCATCGCCACGCCGCCGGCGAGCGCGCCCGCCGCGAAGAACCAGAGGAGCGCCTGCCCGATCACGTCGGCACCCCCTTGCCGGGCTTCGGCGGGTAGGGCTTGGCCACGTCACGCTGCGGGTTCCAGTTGAGCAGCGCGTCCCGGTCTATCCACATGTGCCAGCGGTCCTGCGCGGGCAGGCCCGGCGTTTCCGGCACCATCCGGATGGCGTCCTCCGGGCAGGCCTCGACGCAGAAGCCGCAGAAGATGCAGCGCGAGTAGTCGATTTCGAAGCGCTTGGCGTACTTCGGGTGCGGTGTGTCGTCGGGATCGAGGCCGGCCTCGATCTCGATGCAGCGCGCCGGGCAGACCGTCGCGCACATGTTGCACGCGATGCACTGCGGCCGGCCGTCGGGGCGCTGCGTGAGGATGTGCTTGCCGCGGTTGTGCCGGGCGTAGTCGGGGCGGATTTCCTCGGGGTAGTAGGCCGTCAGCGCGCCCTTGCGGCCGGTGATCCAGCGCCACATGTTGCGCGTGAAGACGCCGCCGGTGATCGACAGCCCGCGCAGGATCTCGAACAGGTAGAACCGCTCCCACCAGTTCATGGCCGGCTCGTTCCAGTAGACGCGGCGCACGAATGGCTTGCGGCTCATGCGCCCGCCCCCTGGATCGCCCACACGGCGACCACCGTCACCACCAGGTTGGCCAGCGCCAGCGGCAGCAGGAAGCGCCAGGCGAAGCGCAGCACCTGATCGTAGCGGAAGCGCGGCAGCGACCAGCGCACCAGGATCAGGAAGCTGCAGATCAGCATGACCTTGACCAGGAAGACGACCATCTGCATGACGACCGCGGCCCCGTGACTTATCGGCACGAAGTGCCCGCCGGGGAGCGTGAAACCGGCATCGGACATCCACGGCAGGTTGTAGCCGCCGAGGAACAGCGTCGTGAACAGCGCCGCGATGATCGCGATCTCGATGAACTCGGCGAACATGAACAGCCCCATCTTCATGGCGCTGTACTCGGTGAAGTAGCCGGCGATCAGCTCGGACTCGGCCTCGGGCAGGTCGAAGGGGATGCGCCGGTTCTCAGCCTGGGCCGCGGCAATGAACAGCACCGCGCCGACCGGCTGAAGGAAGATCCCCCAGGCCGGCAGGAAGCCGAGCAGGGTGCCCGATTGCTGCTCGACGATGTCGACGAGGTCCACGGTGCCGTAGATCAGGATCAGTCCGAGGACCGTCAGGCCCATCACCAGCTCGTAGGAGATCATCTGCGAGGCCGAGCGGATCGCGCCGAGCATCGAGAACTTGTTGTCGGAAGACCAGCCGGCCAGCATGCTGCCGAGGACCGTGATGCTGCCGAAGGCGAGCACCACGAGCAGGCCCGCGTCGAGCGGCGCAATCCGCATGGCGTAGGTCCGGTCGCCGAACCACGAGGCGATGTCGGGCGAACCCGAGAACAGTTCGGCCGGCACCAGCGTCCCGCCGAAGGGAATGACCGCGAACACCAGCAGCACGGGGGTGAACACGATCCACGGCGCGATGGCGTAGGCCACGCGGTCGTAGGAGGCCGCCTTGAAGTCCTCCTTGAGCAGCATCTTGAGGCCGTCGGCGAGCCCGTGGAACAGGCCCCACCAGACGAGCTTGATCTGTGTGAAGGGGATGCGCAGGTATGCCCGGTTGGCCCCGATGCGGTCGGCCATGATGGCCGCCTGCTTGCGCTCCACCCAGGTGAGGATGAGCCCGAAGGTCATCAGCAGCCCGATCGCGTAGACGATGAAGGCACCGTGCACCACGAGGTCCTGCATCATGTCGCGCCTCCCGCCGGCGGGCCGAGGGCGGCGAACAGGGCGGCCGCGTCACTGACTCCGGCAGGTCGCTCGAAGCAAGCCGCGAAGGCCGAGACGACGCCCTGGAAGTTCGTGTAGTGACCGGCCCGCTCCGTCTGGAGGCTCACGGGCAGGAACACCTCGGCGTGGCCGTTCTCGGGCGCAAGCCAGGATCCGAGCAGGATGACCTTCGCGCCGCGGGGCAGGGCCGCGAAGTCGAAGCCCTCGCCCCAGACGAGCACGAGGTCCGCATCATCGGGCAGCGCCGGTCGTGCGTCGCCGAACAGCTTCCGCGCATACCCTCCGTTCGGGTTCTTGTCCGCGCGGATCAGCAGATCGTCCTCGAGCGGCTCGCCGGGCTGAAGGACGTGATCGTCCTTGACGCAGCAGGAGAAGGCGCTGCCGAGCGCGTCCCGGAAGGCCTCCAGCTCCTCGTTCGAGCCCCAGCTCGAGACGAGCGCCACGGGGCGGCCGGCGCCGTCGATCAGCCGCCGCGCCTCGGCCAGGGCGTCGGCGGTGTCCACCGGCCGGCCCTTGAGCATCGGCTCGGTGGCCCGCGGCCGCTCGAAGATGCGGGCGATGTCGCGGCCCTTGTTGCAGATCCACGGCCCGTTCACGGCCGGGTTGTCGCGCGGCGTGACGCGGGCGATCGAGGTGTTCTCGCGGGCATCCAGGGCCTGCAGCTTCCACTCCTCGTCGCGGTGCCACACGTCGATGCTGCAACCGCGGGCGCAGCCCGGGCACACGGACGGCGTCTTCGTCAGGTACCAGACGCGCGCCCGGTACAGGAAGGACTTCGACAACAGGGCGCCCACGGGGCAGATGTCGATGACATTGTCCGAGTAGAAGTCCTCGTCGAAGTTGCGTTCCTCGTTCGGCCGGACCTGCGAGACGTCGGCGCGCTGCTTGATGCCGAGGGCGTGCGACTTCGAGATCTCGTGCGTGAAGCGGACGCAGCGCGAGCACAGGATGCAGCGCTCGTTGTCGAGGACGATGCGCTCGGACAGGTCGTAGAACTTGGTCTGGGCGACCTTGGGCTCGGCTGAGATCGATCGCCGTTGTACTCGTAGTGGTAGTCCTGCAGCGTGCACTCGCCGGCCTTGTCGCAGATGCCGCAGTCGACCGGGTGGTTCAGCAGGATGAACTGCAGGATCGCCTTGCGGTGCTCGCGCACCTCCTCGGAGTCCGTGAGGATCCGCATGCCCTTCTTGACCGGCATGTTGCAGGCGATGTCGATGCCGCGGCCCTCCTCGTCGACCATGCAGATGCGGCAGTTGCCGGCGACGGAGAGCTTCGGGTGCCAGCAGAAGTAGGGCACGTAGAACCCGTTGGCGAGCGCGACCTGCAGCACGGTCTGCTCGGGGTCGGCCTCGACGGCCTGGCCGTTGATGAAGATCTCAACCATGTGCGCCACCGGGCAGGCACTCGAGGCGGCCGTCGTATTTCGAGCGCTTGTTCTCGATGAAGTACTCGAACTCGTCGCGGAAGTGGTCGATGATGGCCACGGTCGCGTAGCCGGCGGCGTCGCCGAGCCCGCAGATGGTCGTCCCGTCGTTGAACTTGGAGATGTGCACCAGCCGGTCGATGTCCTCGGGGCGGCCCTGCCCGGCGCAGATCCGGTCGAGGATGCGGTGCGCCCAGCCCATGCCCTCCCGGCAGGGGGTGCACTGGCCGCAGGACTCGTGGTGGTAGAAGCGCAGCATCACCCGCAGCAGGCTCACCATGCAGGTGCCCTCGGCGATGACGATCATGCCGCCCGAGCCCAGCGAGGAGCCCACGTTCCACAGTGCGTCGTGGTCGAGGGTCAGTGACTCCACGTCGTACGCGGTGAGCACCTTGGCGTCGCGCGCGGTCAGGATCTGCGAGGAGATGCCGCCCGGGATCACGGCCTTGAGCCCGCGTTCGTACAGGATGCCGCCGCAGTCCTCGTGCAGGAACTTCGCCCAGGAATAGCCCATCTCCACTTCGTAGACGCCCGGCCGCCGGACGTGCCCCGAGATGGAGATCAGCCGGGTGCCGGGACTGGTCTTGGTGCCGATCTTGCGGTACTCCTCGGCGCCGTGGGCCATGACCCAGGCCAGGTTCGACAGCGTCTCGACGTTGTTGACCACCGTCGGGTACTGGTACAGGCCCTTGACGGTCAGGCGCGGCGGCCGGTTGCGCGGGTAGCCTCGAGTGCCCTCGATGGAGGCGAGCAGCGAGGAGGCCTCGCCGCAGACGTAGGCGCCGGCGCCACGGAACACGTACACATCGCAGGAGAAACCGCTGCCGAGGATGTTCTCGCCGAAAAACCCGGCGGCATAGGCTTCTTCCACCGCCGCTGCGAGGCGCCGGTAGGGCTGGTCGAACTCGCCGCGAATGTACACGAAGGTGTTCCGGGCAGCGAGCGCGTAGGCCGCGATGAGCATGGACTCGAGCAGCGTGTGGGGCGTGTGCTCGAGTACCCAGCGGTCCTTGAACGTGCCGGGCTCGCCCTCGTCGGCGTTGGCGATCAGGAAGTGCGGCTGGCCGTCGTGCGGGTTGACCACCTGCCACTTGCGGCCCGCCGGGAAGGCGGCGCCGCCGCGGCCCTGCACGCCGCAGGCCACGATCTCGTTCGTGACGTCCTCGGGCTTGAGCTCCTTCAGCACCTTTTCGAGTGTCTTGTATCCGCCGCGCGCGAGATAGCTCTCGAGCGTGTGCGAGGTGGGCGTCACCTCGAAGTTCATGATCACCTTGCGCCCGGTCATGACCGCTCCAGCTCCGCGACGAGCTGCTCGAGGGATTCCTCGCTCTGCAGCTCGTGGTAACGCTCGTTGACCATGACCACCGGCGCGGTGCCGCAGGAGCCGAGGCACTCGACGCGCGACAGCGTGAAGCGGCCGTCCGGCGTCGTCTGGCCCGGCTGCACGCCGAGGCGCCGCGACAGGCTGTCGATCATCCGCTCGGCGCCGCGCATGGTGCAGGAGACGTTGTGGCACACCTGCAGGTGGAAGCGGCCGATCGGCTTGCGCCGCAGCATGGAGTAGAAGGTCAGCACCTCCTCGATCTGGATGCGCGGCACGTCGAGGTACTCGACGAGGCCGTCGATGTCCTCGTCGGCGATGTAGCCCCGGTCCTCCTGGATACGGCGCAGGCACGGCAGGACCAGCGTCGAGTCGAGACCCTTCGGCAGGCGCTCCTTGAGCTTCTCGAACTCGGGGATCAGGTGCCTCACCTGTCGCACTCCCCTCCGATCATGTTGATCGAGCCGAAGGTCGGGATGATGTCGGCGAGCTGCCCTCCGTCGAGCATGAGGTGCGCCCCGCCCATGTGCACGAAGCTCGGCGCGCGCACGTGCACCTTCCACGGCCGGCCCGTGCCGTCGCTGACGACGTAGAAGCCGAGCTCGCCGTTGGCCGACTCGTGGGCGACGTAGGCGTCGCCGGCGGGAACCTGCGGCCCGTCCATGATGAGCTTGAAGTGGTTGATCAGCGACTCGATCTCGTCGTAGACGAGCCGCTTGGGCGGCAGCGTGCAGCGCCGGTCGTCGACCGTCACCGGCCCGGGCGGCAGCATGTCCACCAGCTGGCGGATCATGTGCATCGACTCGTCCATCTCGCGCATGCGCACGAAGTAACGGTCGTAGTTGTCGCCCTTGATGCCGACCGGCACCTCGAAGTCGAGCTCGCCATAGGCGAGGTAGGGCGTGTCCTTGCGCAGGTCGCGCGGCACGCCCGTCGAGCGCAGGATCGGCCCCGTGTAACCCCAGTTGATGGCGTCGGCGGTCGAGATCACGCCGACGTCGCGGGTGCGGTCGATGAAGATCCGGTTGCGGTCTATCAGCCCGTGCACGCGGCCGACGAACTCCTCGTACTCGCCGAAGATCTCCTCGAGCCGCTTCAGCCAGCCCTCGGGCAGGTCGTTGGCGAGCCCGCCGATGCGACCGTAGCTGTAGGTAACGCGCGCGCCCGTCAGGTCCGCGAGGTGCTCGTAGATGTAGTCGCGGATGGTGACCAGGTAGAGGAACGCGGTCATCGCGCCGAGC
Organism: Gammaproteobacteria bacterium SG8_30; assembly: GCA_001303245.1. GTDB lineage: Bacteria > Pseudomonadota > Gammaproteobacteria > Steroidobacterales > Steroidobacteraceae > SG8-30. Next base: position 18,030 of record LJNS01000034.1, on the reverse strand, counting down.
TCCATCAGCGAGGCCGCCACGCAGGTCAGGTGATCTGCGACCCGCGAGTACTCGGAGAGCAGCGTGCGCAGGTAGCGGCAGCGCGGCGTGATCTCGATGCCCATCAGCGTCTCGACCGCCTCGCAGTAGGCGAAGTTGTTGATCAGCGCCGAGCAGTAGTTCAGGCGGTCGACGTAGGGGATCAGTGTGTGCCAGGTGTGCGATTCGCACTCCTTCTCGAAGCCGCGGTGCAGGTAGCCGCAGTGCACGTCGGTGCGCACGACCTTCTCGGCGTCGATCTCGGCCACGATCTGGATGGTGCCGTGCGTCGCCGGGTGCGATGGCCCGATGTTGACGATGACGTGGGCCGGGTCCAGGGGCTCGTTGAAGGCCGGGCGGATCGGGTTGGGCAGGCTTGCGCTCACGACGCAGGCTCCGGCTTGCGCTCGGGAATCAGCCACTGCTCGCGGCGCTTCGGGTAGTCCTTGCGCAGGGGATGCCCGACGAAGCCCTCGTACAGCAGGATCGGCCGGAGGTCGAAGTTGCCACGGAAATCGATGCCGTACATCTCGTGGCACTCGCGCTCCATGTAGCGGGCCGAGCCGTACAGTCCCGTCAGCGTGTCCACGGCGGGCTCCGCCTCGGTCACGCGCGTCCGGACCCGGACGCGCACGCGCTGCGCGGTGGAGTAGAAGTGGTAGACGACATCGAAGCGAGGCTCGCGCTGCGGCCAGTCGACGGCGGTGACGTCGAGGAACAGGTCGAAGCCGAGCTCCTCCTTGAGGCGCCGCACGGTCGCCAGCAGCCGCGCCGGCGGCAGATCGAGCACGGTCATCCCGTGGGAGACCGAGACGTCGACGTCCTCCCCGCCGAGCTGCTCCCGGATAGTGGCCTGGATCGGGGCGCTCACTGTCAGAACCTCTCGTTCACGATCGGGTGCTTCGAGCCCGCGATCTTGTCCTGCAGCTTCATGATGCCGTCGATGACCATCTCCGGCCGCGGCGGGCAGCCGGGGATGAAGACGTCGACGGGGATGATCCGGTCGATGCCGGCGACGGCCGCGTAATTCTGGTAGAAGCCACCGCTCGTGGCACATACCCCGAAGGCGATCACCCACTTCGGCTCGCACATCTGCTCGTAGATCTTCCTCAGGATCGGGGCCTGCTTGTGGTTGACCGTGCCGACGACCATCAGCAGGTCCGATTGCCGGGGCGAGAACCGCGGCAGCGCCGCGCCGAAGCGGTCGGTGTCGTAGAGCGTCGAACTCACCGACATGAACTCCATGGCGCAGCAGGCGGTGACGAACGGATACGGGAACAGCGAGAACTTGCGGGCCCAGCCGATCAGTTCGTCCTTCTTCGTGGTGAGGAAGTCCAGCGTCGGCGCCGGCCGCCTCGGGTCCGCGTTCATGCCGGGCTACCTCCTGACGTCCTCGACGAGCCCGGACTTCCAGACGTAGAGCAGGATCAGCACGAGGAGCCCGACGAAGATGCCGAACACCGCCAGCATCAGGCCGTCCAGCGGCTTCGCGCCGAGCGCCCAGATGAACAGGAACACGGTCTCCAGGTCGAAGAGGATGAACACGACCGCGACGCCGTAGTACTTGATGGGGAGGGCCTTGACGTTCACGCGCTGCACGGCCGTGGCGCCGCACTCGAAGGGCTCGAGCTTCACGGCCGTCGGCGCTGGCTTCGGCCCGAGAACCCGGTTAAGTAAAAGCGTGAAGCCGACAAAACCCAGGATCGCGGCGAGGTACAGCAGGAAGATCGCGTATTCGTTCATCGCGGCCCTATAGGGGAGCGCCGGCCGCTCGTCCGTGAGCACAACTGCTCAGGTTTCTACCAACTTGGGATCGAGTACAAATCACGGAAAGCCGCAAGCCCGGGGCCTTGACGGCTTCCACTTTCGGAGGATGGACTTCCGGGGAGGTCAGGCCTCGCCGCCGACCGCCCTGCCGGCGGTCAGGGCGTCGATCTCCGTCCCGGAATATCCCAGCGCCCGAAGCACCTCCAGCGTGTGCTCTCCCGGCCGCGGCAACGCGCCGCCGCGGCTCGGCCGGTTGCCGCCGAGCTCGACCGGCAGCAGCGGCAAGCGGGTCTCGCGCCCGTCCGGCAGGGTGACGTCGCCGAGGCCTCCGCTGGCGAGCAGGTGGGGATCCTCGAACATGTCCTCCGGCCTGCCGATGGGGGCGAAGGGCAGGCCGGTGCGCTCGAGTTTCTCGACCAGCTCGGCCTTCGTGTAGCGCTTGAACAGGTCCCGGACCTGCGGCAGCAGGGTGTCCCGGGCCAGCACGCGCTGCGAGTTGGTCCTGAATTCCTCGCTGGCGGCGAGCTCTGCGAGCCCGAACGCCTTGCAGAACTTCTCCCACAGGGAGTCGGAGACCACGCCCACGAAGACCTGCTCGCCGTCGGCCGTCTCGAAGACGTCGTAGATCGCCCAGGCCGAGATCCGCACCGGCATCGGCCGGGCGGCCTCGCCGGTGACGGCCTTCTGCGCCATGTGCTGGCCGACCAGGTAGACGGTGGTCTCGAACAGCGAGCTCGAGACCTTCTGGCCGCGGCCGGTGCGGTGCCGCTGCTCGAGCGCCGCCAGGATGCCGATGACTCCGAACATCCCGCCGGTCACGTCGATGACGGAGCTGCCGGCCCGCAGGGGCCGGCCCGGCGGGCCCGTCATGTAGGCGAGTCCGCCCATCATCTGCGCGACCTCGTCGAGCGCCGTTCGGTGCTCGTAGGGGCCGGCCAGGAAGCCCTTCTCGGAGCAGTAGATCAGCCGGGGGTTCAGGTCGGCGAGCGCCTCGTAGCCCAGGCCGAGCCGGTCCATCGCGCCGGTACGGAAGTTCTCGATCACCACGTCGGCGTGGGTCGCCATCCTGCGGGCCACCTCGAGTCCGCGCGGGTGCTTGAGGTCGAGGCAGATGCTCTTCTTGTTGCGGTTGTACATCGAGAAGTAACCCGCGCCCGAGCCGAGCAGCTTGCGCGTGGCGTCCCCCCCGACCGGCTCCACCTTGACCACGTCCGCGCCGAGCTCGACGAGGATCGCGCCGACGGCCGGACCCATCACCATGTGCGTGAACTCGACGACACGGAGCCCCTCGAGGGGCAGCCCGCTGGCGCTTCCCGGATCGCTCATGCCGCGTCCGCCTTGCGCCCGGCCGGCGCGAAGCCGAGCGGCAGCCCGGCGTCGGGCGTGAAGCCGTAGAGCTCCTCGCCGGGGACGGCCTCGGCCACGATCCGGCGCACCTCGAGCAGCCGCGGCAGGTCGATGCCGGTGCTGAGGCCCATGGACTCGAGCATGAATACGAGGTCCTCGGTGACGATGTTGCCGGAGGCGCCCGGCGCGAACGGGCAGCCGCCCAGACCGCCGAGCGAGCTGTCGAAGGTGGTCACGCCGACCTCCAGGCCGGCCACGACGTTCGCGAGCCCCAGGCCGCGGGTGTTGTGCAGGTGCAGGCCGGCAAAGGCTTCCTCGCCCACCTCGGCCCGGACCCGCCGCACCAGGTCCTTGACCTGCGACGGATTCGCGTAGCCGGTCGTGTCCGACAGGCCCACCTCGTCGCAGCCGCAGTCCATGAGGCGCCCCGCGAGTTCCACCACCTTGTCGGCGGGAATGGGGCCTTCGAGCGTGCAGCCGAAGGCCGTCGACAGGCCGCCCTCGAACTTCGGCCGCCGCCCCTCGGGCTGCGACCGTATCAACTCGACGATGGCGCGGACCTCCTCGAGCATCTGGGCGTGGGTGCGGCGGACGTTCTTCAGGCTGTGGGTCTCGGACACGGACAGCGGAACCGTGATCTTGTGTGCCCCGGCGGCGACCGCGTCCTGGGCGCCCCTCAGGTTCGGCACGAGCACCGCGACGGTGAGCCCGGGGACGGTGCGTGCGTGGGCGACGACCTCGGCCGTGTCCGCAAGCTGCGGCAGGATCTTGGCGGGCACGAAGCTGCCGACCTCGATCTCCGACACGCCGGCTGCGGCCTCGGCCGAGATCCATGCCTTCTTCGCGGCCAGGGGCATGATGGACTCGATGCTCTGCAGGCCGTCGCGCGGACCTACCTCGCTGACGAGCAGGTCGATGGTCATCGGTCTCCTCCGGCGGTCGGCTCGAGGTAGATCCACGGACGCTCCGCGGTGTCCCGCGAGAGAAAGCGCTCGATGGCCTCCCGCTGCCTGAGCGTGAGGTCGACGGCATCGAGACCCTCGAGCAGCATCTGCTTCGCCTCGGAGTCTAGCTCGAAGCGCCAGCACGCGCCGCCGTGCGCGACGACCGCCTGCGACTCGAGGTCGACCGAGACAGGCCTCGACTGCGGATCATGGGCGACGTCCTCGGCGATCGACTGCACTGCGCCCTCGGGCAGCCTGGCCGGCAGGATGCCGTTGCGCACGCAGTTGTTGAAGAAGATGGGCGAGAACGACGGCGCGATGATCGCGCGGATGCCGTACTCCGCGAGCGCCCAGACCGCGTGCTCGCGGCTCGACCCGCAGCCGAAGTTCTCGCCGCCGAGCAGGATGCGCGTTCCCCGGTACGCGGGCTGGTTCAGCACGAAATGCGGGTTGGGCTCGCGCCCGCCGATCTGCGTGTAGCGCCAGCCGGCGAACAGCCCGTCGGCGAGCCCCGACTTGGAGACGCTCTTCATCTCGCGCGAGGGAATGATCGCGTCGGTGTCGACGTTTGCGCGGAGGATCGGCGCGGCTACGGCAGTCAGCTTGCGGAACGGTTCCACCGGGTCTCCTCAGGATGCCAGCCGCCGCGCGTCCGCGATGTGCCCCGCGACCGCGCTGGCGGCCACGGTCTCGGGGCTCGCGATGTGAGTGCGCGTCTCGGGTCCCTGGCGGCTCTCGAAGTTGCGGTTCGTCGACGACACGACCCGTTCCCGCGGGCCGAAGCTCTCGCCGCCGGCGAAGAAGCACATCGAGCAGCCCGGCTCGCGCCACTCGAAGCCGGCCGCCTTGAACACCTCGTCCAGGCCCTCGGACTCGGCCTCCCGCTTGACGTGCATCGAGCCTGGCACGCAGATCGCCCGGACGCCCGGCGCCACTTTCCGGCCGCGGAGCAAGGCAGCCGCACGCCTGAGGTCGGAAAGGCGGCTGTTGGTGCAGGAGCCGATGAATGCCGCGTCGATGGGCAGTTCTCCCAGCGGCGTGCCGGGCTCGAGCCCCATGTAGGCAAGCGCGCGGTCGTAGGACTCCCGCGGCAGGCCGCTGGCCTCGAGCGCCGGGACGGCGCCCGTCACGGGGATGGCGTGCTGCGGGCTCGTGCCCCACGTGATCATGGGCGCAAGCCCGCCCGCGTCGACATCGATCTCGCGGTCGAACCGGGCACCCTCGTCGGAGGCGAGCCTGCGCCACGAGGCCACGGCCCGCTCCCAGAGCTCGCCGCGCGGGGCGTAGCGACGGCCCTCGAGGTAGGCGAAGGTCTTCTCGTCCGGGGCGACGATGCCGGTCATGGCGGAGAACTCGGTCGCCATGTTGCACAGGGTCAGCCGGGCTTCGATGTCCATGTCCCGCACGGCGCTGCCGCCGTACTCGATCGCACAGCCGTTGCCGCCTGCGGAGCCGTGGCGGCTGACGAGTGCGAGGCTCAGGTCCTTGGCCGTCACGCCCGGCGCGAGCGTCCCCTCGAAGCGCACGAGCAGGGTACTCGGGCGGTTGACCCGCAGGGTGCCGGTCGCGAGCGCGTGCTCGGCCTCGGTGGAGCCGATGCCCCAGGCGAGCGCCCCGAGCGCGCCCTGAGTGCAGGTGTGGCTGTCCGGGCAGACCAGCGTGGCGCCGGGCAGCACGATGCCGAGTTCGGGGGAGATCACGTGCACGATGCCCTGGTCCGGGTCGCGCACGTCGAACAGGCGGATGCCGGCCTCGAGCGCGGCCTCGCGCGTCTCCGTGATGAAGGCCTTGCCGCCCGGCATGCGGGTCTCGTCGCTCCGGCCGGGAAACGTGTCCACGATGTGGTCCATCGTGCAGAACACGCGGGCCGTATCGGCGATCGGGCGCCCGGCCTGCTTCAGGCCCTTGAGAGCGACGGAGCCCGTGCGCTCGTGCAGGAAGATACGGTCGATCGCGACGAGGGACGCCCTGCCCGGCGTCTCGCTGACGAGGTGGGCTTCCCAGATCTTGTCGAAGAGGGTGCGCGGCCCGCGAGCGCGCGATGAGCCGGTCATGGATCAGCCGTGTCGGTGCGGAGTCGACGAATTCTAGCGCAGCGCATGCGGCGTGGCCGCGCCGGCGGTGTAGAGTGCCGACGCGGGAACGTCCATCGCGGGGAAGGCATGATTCCGGTGTGGTTCAAGCTGGCCTACACGGCCTTCGTGCTGGTGATCCTGGTCATCTGGCTGAAGCACTACGGCTGGCGGAACCTGATGTGGTTCTCGGACGTCGCGCTGCTCGGTGCCGTGCCGGCGCTGTGGCTCGAAAGTGCGTCGCTCGCGAGCGTGCTCACGGTGGCGGTACTCGTTCCCGAGCTGCTGTGGAACGTCGACCTGGTGCTGCGCCTCGCGCTGCGCCGGCGCATCATCGGCCTGACGGAATACATGTTCGAGCGGGACCGGCCTCGGTTCCTGCGGCTGCTGTCGCTGTTTCACGTGCCGCTGCCGGCCGTGTTGCTGTGGATGGTCTGGGAGTACGGGTATGCGGCCGACATCGCGCTGCCCGGCGCGACACTGCTGGCCGCGATCGTCCTGCCGGCGAGCCGCGTGTTCGGCTCGCCCGAGGCCAACATCAACTGGACCTACGGGCCCGGCCTCGTGCAGCAGCGCCTCCGCCCCGCGGCGTATGTCGCGGGCCTGTACCTCGGCTTCGTGCTGCTGCTCTTCCTGCCGACCGACCGGCTGCTACGCCATTTCTTCCCGCTCGCCGGCGCCTGAGGCCGGCGGCGGGAAGGGCGGCGTCAGGCCTCTGCCGTCGTCGGGTCGATCCGCCGCACCACCTTGCTGATGCGGTTGGCCGGGAATCCCGAGCGGCGCGAGTGCTCCTTGATGGCTTCCTCGTCGGGCGCGATGTAGATGCAGTAGATCTTGTCGCCGGTCACGTAGCTCTCGACCCACTGGATCTGCGGTCCCATTCCGTCGAGCACCTCGTTCGATTTCTGCGATGCGCCACGCAGTTCGCCCGGGCCGAGTGCGCCGACGCCGGGCATGTCACGTTCCACCACGAACTTGGGCATGTCGTTTCCCCCTCGGAAATGAAGTCGGGGACCGCCGGATGGCAGGTCCTGCCGGCGAGCATACGCCGCCACCTTGCGGAAGCAATCCTGCACCGCAGAAAACCCTGCGCGGCGGATGCGCGCCGTCCAGCCTGGGCCTGTATCCCGGCGACTCAGGAAGGCGGCTGCGCTTCCTGCATGGCCAGCAGCGCCTCGGTCGAGGCGCGGACGCGGGCGGCGCCGTCCGTCACGAGGAAGTCCCGGAACGCGCTAGCAGCCGGCGGCAGCCAGCGATCTGCGTGATGTACGAGATACCACTTGCGCACGATGGGCGTATGCTCGACGTCGAGGCGCACGAGCGCCCCGCTCGTCAGTTCGAGCCCCAGCGTGTGCATGGACGTCAGGCTGATGCCGAGCTGCGACATGACCGCGTGCTTGGCCATCTCGTTGCCGAACACCGTCAGCCGCTCCCTCGGCGCGATGCGATGAATCCGCAGGAATTCATCCAGCATCGCCCGCGTCCCCGACCCGGGCTCGCGCTGCACGAAGGTTTCGTGCCTGAGTTCGATGGGCGGGATCTGTCGCTCGCCGGCCAGCGGATGGCCGATCCAGGCTACGACGACGTGCGGATTGTCGGCGATGGGTTCACGGATCAGCTGCTCGACGCTGCCCACGCCCGCGGCGTCCTCCCGGCCGGGCACCCTCCCCATCAGCGCGAGGTCGACCTCGCCCTCGAGCAGGTGCTCCACGAGCTCCTCGCGGGTCGACACCACCATGTGCACAGCGATCCCGGGGGCGCGCCGGCGGAACTCGGCCAGCAGCGGCGGCAGGATGTGGGTGCCGGTGGCAAGGATGCCGAGGTGCAGCACGCCCTCGTCCCGCTGCGTGAGCGCGTCCATGTCGCTGGCGAGGGTCGCGAGCCGGGCGTGGACGTCGCGCGCGGCGGCGAGCGCGTGCTCGCCGGCCGCCGTGAGCCTCAGGCGCCGGCCGAGACGGTCGAACACGGGCGCGCCGAGCGCCTTCTCCAGCTGCTGGACCTGCTGGGTGACACCCGGCCCCGTCATGAACAGCCGCCGCCCGGCCTCTGCCATGGATCCCCCTGCGGTGACCGCTTCCAGCACCTGAAGCTGGCGAAGGGTCAGGTGGGCCACGTTCATAAGTATTTCTTTCGATAGGTGTAACTAATCCTAAGTTCAGTTTACTTAAAGATGTCCAGTACAGTCCAACGACGCATTCCAACGAGGCAACGGAGGCGACCATGACCAAGCCCACGGGCACGCCGGCTTCAGCCGCCGGGCAACGGACCACCGGCAACACGGCCAAGCGGTACCAGGCCGGTGTCCTGAAGTACAAGGAAATGGGCTACTGGGTCCCGGATTACGAGCCCAAGGACACGGACGTCATCGCGATCTTCCGGATCACCCCGCAGGAGGGCGTGGATCCCGAGGAGGCCGCGGCTGCCGTCGCCGGCGAGTCGTCCACTGCCACCTGGACCGTGGTCTGGACGGACCGTCTCACCGCGGCGGAGAACTACCGCGCCAAGGCCTACCGGGTCGACCCGGTGCCGGGCCAGGCGGACCAGTACTTCGCCTGGATCGCCTACGACCTGGCGCTGTTCGAGGAAGGCTCCATCGCCAACCTCACGGCCTCGATCATCGGCAACGTCTTCGGCTTCAAGCCGCTCAAGGCCCTGAGGCTCGAGGACATGCGCCTGCCGGTCGCCTACGTGAAGACCTTCCGTGGCCCGCCCACTGGGATCGTCGTCGAGCGCGAGCGGCTCGACAAGTACGGCCGGCCGCTGCTCGGCGCCACCACCAAGCCCAAGCTCGGCCTGTCGGGCAAGAACTACGGCCGTGTCGTCTACGAGGCGCTCCTCGGCGGCCTCGACTTCACCAAGGACGACGAGAACATCAACTCGCAGCCCTTCATGCACTGGCGCGACCGGTTCCTGTTCGTGATGGAGGCCGTCAACCGCGCCCAGGCCATGACCGGCGAGGTGAAGGGCCACTACCTGAACGTCACCGCCGGCACGATGGAAGAGATGTATCGCCGCGCCGAGTTCGCGCGGGAGCTCGGCTCGGTCATCATCATGGTGGACCTGGTGATCGGCTACACGGCCATCCAGTCCATGGCCGAGTGGGCGCGCCAGAACGACATGATCCTGCACATGCACCGTGCCGGCCACAGCACCTACACGCGCCAGAAGACTCACGGGGTCTCCTTCCGCGTGATCGCCAAGTGGATGCGGCTCGCGGGCGTGGATCACCTGCACACGGGCACGGCGGTCGGCAAGCTCGAGGGCGATCCGCTCACCGTGCAGGGCTTCTACAACGTCTGCCGCGACGCCGTGACGAAGGAGGACCTGCCGCGCGGGCTGTTCGTGGACCAGGACTGGGCCGGCCTCAGGAAGGTCATGCCGGTCGCCTCGGGCGGCATCCACGCCGGCCAGATGCACCAGCTCCTCGACCTGTTCGGGGACGACGTGGTGCTGCAGTTCGGCGGTGGCACGATCGGCCACCCGATGGGCATCAAGGCCGGCGCGACCGCCAACCGCGTGGCGCTCGAGGCCATGGTGCTGGCCCGCAACGAGGGCCGCGACATCGCCAGCGAGGGGCCGGACATCCTGCGCAAGGCGGCCAAGGACTGCAAGCCGCTCGAGGCCGCGCTCGCCACCTGGAAGGACGTCACCTTCAACTACGCGTCGACCGACACGTCGGACTTCGTCCCGACGGCCAGCGTCGCCTGAGGAGCAAGATCATGCGCATCACGCAAGGTACGTTCTCATTCCTGCCGGACCTGACGGACGAGCAGATCGCCAAGCAGGTCGAGTACGCGCTCGACCAGGGCTGGGCGGTGTCGATCGAACACACCGACGACCCGCACCCCCGCAATACCTACTGGGAGATGTGGGGCATGCCGATGTTCGACCTGAAGGACGCGGCGGGCCTCATGACCGAGCTGAAGGAGTGCCGCAAGGTCTTCCCGGACCGCTACATCAAGGTCAATGCCTTCGATTCCACGCTCGGCTTCGAGACGATGCGGCTGTCGTTCATCGTCGACCGACCTGCAAGGGAGCCGGAATTCAACCTGCGGCGCACTGACACGAGCGGGCGCAACATACGCTACGAGCTCGAGACGGTCCGGTCCTGACGGGCGCCTGCGATGGCCGACACCGTCGACCTGAAGAGGATGCTCGACGAGTCGCACGTCTCGGACGTGCTCGACGAGCTCGACCGGGAGCTCGTCGGCCTCAAGCCCGTCAAGACCCGGATCCGCGAGATCGCCTCGCTGCTCGTCGTCGAGAAGGCGCGCGAGGCGCTCGGCGTCACGAGTGCCCCGCCCTCGCTGCACATGTGCTTCACGGGCAATCCCGGTACCGGCAAGACCACGGTGGCGATGCGCATGGCCGAGATACTCCACCGGCTCGGCCACGTGCGGAAGGGCCACCTCGTGGCCGTCACCCGCGACGACCTCGTGGGCCAGTACATCGGCCACACGGCGCCCAAGACCAAGGAAGTCCTCAAGAAGGCCATGGGCGGCGTCCTGTTCATCGACGAGGCCTATTACCTCTACCGGCCCGAGAACGAGCGGGACTACGGCCAGGAGGCCATCGAGATCCTGATGCAGGTGATGGAGAACCAGCGCGAGGATCTCGTGGTCATCTTCGCCGGCTACAAGTCGAGGATGGACCGCTTCTTCGAGAGCAATCCCGGGCTGTCCTCGCGCGTGGCCCACCACATCGACTTTCCCGACTACTCGGACGGGGAGCTCCTGCAGATCGCCGACCGCATGGTGGATGGTCTCGGGCTGCAGCTTGCGGAAGGAGCGCGCAAGGCGCTCGCCGAGTACCTGTCGATCCGGCGAAAGCAGCCCAACTTCGCCAACGCGCGCTCGCTCAGGAACGCACTCGACCGCGCCCGCCTCAGGCAGGCGCGCAGGCTGATCGAGGCCGGCGAGGTGGACGCGGCGTCGCTGACGACGATCGAGGAGGCCGACATCAGGGCGAGCCGCGTGTTCGACGCCGCGCCGGCTGCAAAGGACAAGGAGAAAGCCGCATGCTGAACCCGGGCTACACGACCGTATCGAAGTTCGCGATCGAGCAGATTCCGCCCGGCCCCCACGCCCGCGACCTCGCCGCCCTGCTCGTGGACGTGGCCGCGGTGACCAAGGCGATCTCGGCGGCCGTGGGCAAGGGGCCGCTGCTGGGGCTGTCCAAGCTGGCCGGCAGCAAGAACGTACAGGGCGAGGAGCAGAAGAAGCTCGACGTGCTCGCCGACGAGCTGTTCGTGCGCGGCACGGAGTGGAGCGGGCTCGTGGGCGCACTGGCCTCCGAGGAGATGGACGACGTGCAGATCGTCGACGGTCCCGGCCGGCTGGCGCTGGTGTTCGACCCGCTGGACGGCTCGAGCAATCTCGACGTGAACGTCGCGGTCGGCTCGATCTTCTCGGTGCTCGAGTTGCCGGAGGGCGCCCGGGACTTGAAGGCCGTGCTGCAGCCCGGCAGCCGGCAGGTCGCCGCCGGGTACGCCATCTACGGCCCGTCGACCGAGCTGGTCGTGACGGTCGGCAGCGGCACCCACGGCTTCACGCTCGACCGCGAGATCGGCAACTACGTGCTGACCAAGGAGGACCTGCGCATTCCCGCGAGCACCTCCGAGTATGCCATCAACGCGGCCAACCGCCGTTTCTGGGAGCCGCCCATCTTCCGTTACGTCGAGGAGTGCAAGGCCGGGCGCGAGGGCCCGCGCGGCCGCGACTTCAACACCCGCTGGGTGGCCTCGATGGTCGCCGACGTGCACCGCATCCTGATGCGCGGCGGGATCTACATGTACCCGCGCGACCAGAAGGAGGCGCACCGCGAAGGCCGCCTGCGCCTGATGTACGAGGCCAACCCGATGGCCTTCCTGATCGAGCAGGCCGGTGGGCTGGCCTCCACCGGCCGCAGCCGGATCATGGAAGTCGAGCCCGAGAGCCTGCACCAGCGGATCCCGGTGATCATCGGCTCGAGCGAGGAGGTAGAGCGGGTCGCGCGCTACCACGCCGAGTACGACAGCGGCGACGACGAGCCCTACACCTCGCCCCTGTTCGCTGACAGGTCGCTGTTCATCAACACCTGAGGCATGGAGTAACGGACACATGTCGGCCAAGCATCCGATCATCGCCGTCACGGGCTCCTCGGGGGCCGGCACCACGACCGTCAAGACGACCTTCGAGTGGATCTTCCGTCGCGAGAAGATCGACGCCGCGGTCGTCGAGGGCGATGCGTTCCACCGGTTCGATCGCGCGGAGATGCGCCAGAAGATGGCCGAGGCCGGCGCAGCGGGCAACCAGCACTTCAGCCACTTCGGACCCGAGTCCAACCTGTTCGGCGAGCTCGAGGAACTGTTCAGGAGCTACGCGCTCGGCGGCATCGGGCGCTCGCGGGCCTACGTGCACGACGAGCAGGAGGCGGCGATCCACGGGACCCCGCCCGGGACGTTCACCGACTGGAAGGAGATCGGCGAGGGCTCCGACCTGCTGTTCTACGAGGGGCTGCACGGGGCGATCGTCACGCCGGAGCACGATGTGGCCCGCCACGTGGACCTGCTGATCGGCGTGGTGCCGATCGTCAATCTCGAGTGGATCCAGAAGCTGCACCGCGACAAGGCCAAGCGCGGCTATTCCACCGGGGCCGTGGTCGACACCATCCTGCGGCGTATGCCGGACTACGTGAACTACATCTGTCCGCAGTTCTCGCGCACGCACATCAACTTCCAGCGCGTGCCCACCGTGGACACCAGCAACCCGTTCATCGCCAAGGACATTCCACTGGCGGACGAGAGCTTCCTCATCATCCGCTTCGCGAATCCGAAGGGCATCGACTTCCGCTATCTGCTGTCCATGATCCACGACTCGTTCATGTCGCGGCCCAACACGCTGGTGGTGCCCGGCGGAAAGCTGCCGCTGGCCATGCAGATCATCCTGACGCCCCTGATCCTGAGGATGATGGACACCAAGAAAAGGGCTTACTGAGCAGACACGACCGACGGGAGGACGACATGCCACTGGTTTCGCTGAGGCAACTGCTGGACCACGCCGCAGAGAACGGCTACGGCGTGCCGGCCTTCAACGTGAACAACATGGAGCAGGTGCAGGCCATCATGCGGGCCGCCGCGGAGTGCGACGCACCCGTGATCCTCCAGGCCTCCGCCGGGGCCCGCAAGTACGCAGGCGAGCCGTTCCTGCGCAAGCTGGTCGAGGCGGCGGTGGAGTCCTGGCCGCAGATCCCCATCGTGCTGCACCAGGACCACGGGGCGAGCCCCGCCGTGTGCGCGGCGTCGATCCGCTCGGGTTTCACCAGCGTGATGATGGACGGCTCGCTGCTGCCCGACATGAAGACGCCGGCCGAGTACGGCTACAACGTCGAGGTCACGCGCCGGGTCGCCGAGTTCGCGCACGCCGTGGGTGCGTCCGTCGAGGGCGAGCTCGGCTGCCTGGGATCGCTCGAGACGGGCGAGGCCGGCGAGGAGGACGGCTCCGGCGCGGCAGGCAAGCTCTCGCGGGAGCAACTGCTCACCGACCCGGACCAGGCTGCCGAGTTCGTGGCCGCGACCGGCGTCGATGCGCTGGCCATCGCCATTGGCACTTCGCACGGCGCCTACAAGTTCAGCCGCAAGCCGACCGGCGACGTGCTGGCCATCGACCGGATCCGCGAGATCCACGCGAAGATTCCCGACACGCACCTGGTCATGCACGGCTCCTCGAGCGTCCCGCAGGAGTGGCTCGAGGTGATCCGGCGCTACGGCGGCGAGATTCCCGAGACCTACGGCGTGCCGGTAGAGGAGATCCAGGAGGGCATCCGCCACGGCGTGCGCAAGGTCAACATCGATACCGACATACGCCTGGCGATGACCGGGGCGATGCGCCGCGCAATGGCCGAGAAGCCCTCGGAGACGGACCCGCGCGCCTTCCTCAAGGCAGCGGTCGCCGCCGCGACCGAGCTCTGCCGGCAGCGCTACGAGGCCTTCGGCACGGCGGGGCAGGCTTCCCGCATCCAGGCGGTGCCGCTCGAGAAGATGGCCGCGCGCTACCTCCACTGACCGGCCGGCCGGAAGGGGTCGCGGCGCGGCGGCTAGCGCAGCAGGCCGGACTTCAGGAGCCGCTCCGCAATGACCGGCGTGACGTCGGTCAACGCCTGCTCCCGCGAGCTAAGGTCCGTCGCGGTGGTCTCGACGAAATACACGGCCTGGGCGCTGCGGGTCTCGAACAGCGCGCTCGAGATCTTCACGGTTCCCTGCAGGGAGAACACCGAGGGCGAGGTCTGGAACTGCCCGTAGACCACCGGCACGCCGTACACGCCCCAGTAGTCCCAGCCCCAGCCGAAGCCGATCGGCTTGTAGTAGGCGTCGCCCCGTGTCTCCCGCGTGCCGCCCTCGGCGAGCTCCATGCTGGATTCGACGAGGCGTGTCGCCAGCACCGCGTCGGCCTGGAAAGACGCCACCGCCTTGTCGACGCTCTCGCGCGTCAGCGGCGGCTCGGTGCCCATTTCGCGGCAGCTCGAGCGGGCCACGATCGATGCATCGCGCAGGTTGGCGGCGAGCGCCTCCTCGAAGGCGCAGCGCTGGTTCACGTTGGGGCTCACGCCGACCACCAGCACGCGGGAGTAAGTGGCGTCGCGCGGCACGCCCTCGGCCCAGTGGCCGTCGGACCGGATCGGGACGCTGCAGCCAGCGAGTGAGGCGGCGGCGATGAGTGCGGACATGGCGGTGAGCACGGCGCGGCGCGGGTCGATGCGCCGGGTTTGCTGAGAGTCGTGCACGGGGGCTCCGGAATGAGGGGGCGACGGACGCCGGGATTGCGGCCCGCAGTATAGGCGAAGCGTGCCACTCCGGTTGCCGGTCGGGTCGGCCAGAGGATACACGAAGCAGCGCGGCGGGCTATCCTTGCGGTCTACCCAGGCAACGGGGACGGACGCGTGACTCGATCGCGGAAAGGCGTGGCCTGCCTCCGCCTGGCGGCTGCCGCCGGCCTCCTGCTCGTCGCGGGCGACGCCGTGCGGCCGGCCGGGGCGGAAGCATCGCTGCTGCGCACGACGATCATCGTCGCCGACGTCGAGCGCTCGCGCGCCTTCTACGCGCTGCTCGGCTTCGGTACCGAATCGGAGATGGGCGGTGAGCGCAACCCGGACAGCGCCTTTCCGCTCAACAGCCGCTCCTCCCTATGGCGGCTCGTGGTCCTGAGGAGCGGGCGCGCCGACGGCGGCCGGATCGGTCTGCTCTCGTTTGCAGCCGAGGCACCTGCCCCGACGCGCAACGCGACGCGTGACGAGATCGGCCTCGGGGACATCGTCTTCGTCCTCGATGTCCCCGATGCGCGTGCCGAGCACGAGCGCCTGGCGCAGTCCGGAGCATCGATCGTCGAGGAGCCCGTCTCCTACACGTCCCGCCAGGTCGATGCGTCCGGCAAGCCGATGAAGGGCTGGGTGTTCCACGTCTTCGATCCCGACGGCTACCTGGTCGAGATCCTCGAGGCGCCGAGATGAAGAGAGCGTTCTGCGACACGTCCCTGGGACAGGTGCACTGTGTGACTGCGGGCGATCGTGCCGGCACGCCGCTGTTGCTCATGCACCAGACGCCGCGTTCCATCGACGAGTTCCGCGAAGTCATTCCGCTGCTGGCGGTCTCCCACCGCGTGATCGCGGTCGACACGCCCGGCTATGGCTGTTCCGACCCGGTCGAGGGCCAGCCGACGGTGGGCGACTATGCCGGCGCCATGGTGCAGGTGCTCGACGCGCTCGGAGTCGAGCGCGTGGTGGCAGTCGGGCACCACACCGGCGCGGTCATCGCCGTCGAGCTGGCCGCAGCCGCCCCCGAGCGGGTCGAGCGCGTCGTGCTCTCCGGTCCCGTCTACACCGATGCGGCCGGCCGCGCCGAGCTCGCGCCGTTCTTCCGGCAGTGGCACGTGCAGCCGGACGGCAGCCACCTGCTCGAGAAGTGGCGCAAGATGCACGAGTGGCTGCCGCGGCCGGACCTCGTGCAACGCTTCCTCGTGGACTTGCTGGTGGCGGGCGAGGTCAGCGAGCAGGGTCACTTCGCCGTGGCCGAGTACCGCATGGAGGATCGCCTGCCCGACGTCCGTTGCCCCGCGCTGCTGCTCTACGCCTCGGAGGATCCCTTCGCGAGTCCGGAGCGAGCCGCTGCGCTGCGCGCGGCCTTCCGGCCCTGCCGCGAGGTCACGGTCGACGCGGGCGTCTTCGTGGCCAACGAGAATCCGGCGGCGTTTGCGCGCGCGGTGCTGGACTACCTCGCCGACGCGGGGTAGGCGCAGACGGCGCGACCGTCCCGCGCGCGGGCAGCGGCTAGATCCACCGGAGCCTTCGGAACAGCCATATCTCGACGGCCGCGATGGCCAGCAGCACGACGCCCACGATGGCGAATGACCAGCGCCAGTCGGTGCCCGGAATGCCTCCGACGTTGATGCCGAGGTAGCCCGTCACGAGGCCGAGCGGGAGGAAGACCGCGGCGACGAGCGACAGCAGGTACATGTTGCGGTTGATCTGCTCCGAGATCCGCGCGGCGAGCTCGTCCTGCACGATCTGCGCGCGCTCCCGTGCAGTGTCGAGATCCTCGACGTAGCGGGTGATCCGGTCGGCGACCTCGCGCAGCCAGCGCCGGTCCGTGGGAGTGAGCCATTCGACCTGCTGGGTCAGCAGCCGGGACATGGCCTCGCGCTGGGGAGCGATGTAGCGGCGCAGTGCGATGGCGGTGGACCGGAGTTCGACCAGCCGGTGCCTGAGGGCCGTCGTATTGCCTGCGAGTACCGCTTCCTCGAGGTCCGCGGCCTGCTCCTCCAGCTGGTCGATCACCGGCCCCATGCGCTCCACGAGTCCCTCCGAGACCGTCGCCAGGAAGTCGCCGACGCCGGTCGGGCCGCGATCCGACTCGATGGACTGGCGGATCGCGTTGATCGCGACGACCGGGCGTCGTCGCACGGAGATCACCCGGCCGGGCTCGACCCAGAGCACCAGTGCGATCATGTCCTCCGGTTCCGCGCCCGGGTTCAGATTGACGCCGCGCAGGCTGACCAGCAGGCCGTCGCCGTAGGCTTCGCAGCGGGGTCGGGACTCGCCGGACAGCAGCGCCTCGACCAGGATCTCGTCGAGCCCCGCGGCCTGCTCGAGCCAGGCCCGGCTGCCCGGCGCCTCGCGTTGCAGGTGGACCCAGAGCCCGCCGTCCTCGGGCCGGTGGGCGCGAACGCCGTCCCAGTCGAGACGGCGACCGCCGCCCCGGCCGTCGAGCGCGTAGGCGCAGATCAGGTCCGGTTGCTCGTTCATCGCAGATCCTCGCAACGTGTTCACGCTCATGGCGGCGCAGACTGCAGAGCCTACACCGGGCGGCGAGGGTCCCGGTCGAAGGTCAGCCGCGGCGGCGACGCGACGCCATCGGGTGCTCGACCTTGCGGCGTCCGTCGACGACGTGCATGAGCGCGAGCCAGGGATGGCGCGTCATCATGCGCGGGCCGGCGTAGCGCATCACCGTCCTGGCGAACTCGCGCGGCTCGCGCTTGTAGCAGTGGATCGGGCAGTTTGCGCAGGTCGGCTTGTCCTGGCCGTAGGGACATGATGCGCCTGGCAGTAGAGCGCGACCATGTGTTGCATGGTCAGGAATTCACGCGCGAGGCGGCCCTTGAGCAGCATAGGGGACATTCCTATTTTTCTCTTCTCCGCAAGCCATTGATTTGGGGAGCGGATGACCACGCTCGAAAGCGAGCGCGGGAAACAGTGCCGTCGTCTGCGCCCGTTCGGAAACGGAGCCTTGCCATATGAATCAATCAGTTGGCGACAAAAGGAAAATAGGAATGTCCCCTATTTCTCGGTGCGGCCGTCGGCGTAGATCGTGAGACGGTCGCCGGCCTCGGCGGTGGCGTCGATCCAGCCGGAGG
>LJNS01000033.1 GCA_001303245.1 Gammaproteobacteria bacterium SG8_30 | reverse complement strand
CCGCGCTGCTGGAGGAGATGCCCGCCCTGCCCGCCGCCCTCGACCGGATCGTCGTGACCGCGAGCCGCGTCGAGGTCCGCGACGTCGCCGGCTCGGTGCAGTTCCTCGACGAAGCGGTGCTCGTGCAGCACGGCTACGCCGATATCAACCGCACGCTGCGCCAGGTCCCGGGCCTCAACATCGTCGAGGAGGAAGGCTTCGGCATCCGTCCGAGCATCGGCATCCGCGGCTCGGGTACGGACCGCAACTCCAAGATCGCGGTGATGGAGGACGGCGTGCCGATCGCGCCGGCGCCCTACTCGGCACCCTCCGCGTACTACTTCCCCCGCACGCCGCGCATGCACGCCATCGAGGTCAGCAAGGGCCCGGCGGCGATCAAGTACGGGCCGCAGACCGTTGCCGGGGCGGTCGGGATGCACTCGACGCCGATCCCGGGCGAGCCCGGCGGCGGCCCGGCCGGCTTCGCGCGCCTGACCGGCGGCGAATACGGCACGCTGCGCGGCCACGGGATCGTCGGCGGCTACGTCACGACGCAGGGCGGCTACGACGTCGGCCTGAGCCTCGAGACCCTGCAGGAGCGCTCCGACGGCTTCAAGGAGCTCGATTCCGGCGGCGACACGGGCTTCCGCATCCAGGACTACGTGGCCAAGCTCGCGCTGCGCTCCTCCGCGGGCGCCGAGCGCCCGCAGTCGCTCGAGCTCAAGCTGCAGTACTCCGACGAGGCCTCGGACGAGACCTACCTCGGCCTCGCGCTCGAGGACTTCCGCGCCGAGCCCTACCGGCGCTACCGGTCGAGCCAGCTCGACGAGATGAACGTCGAGCACTGGACCTACCAGGCGACGCACCGCATCGACCTCAGCGACCGGCTGGACCTCACCACCGTGGCGTACTACACGAACACGGAACGCGCCTGGTACAAGCTCAACGACGTCCGCAACGCGGCCGACACGGGCTACTCGAGCCTGAGCGCCATCCTGGCCGACCCGTCGGCCTACCCGGTCGAGTACGCCGCGCTCGTCGGCGAACCGGGGACGTCGAGCGCTGCGGGCGCCCTGCGCGTCCGCAACAACGCCCGCGAGTACTACGCCGCGGGGATCCAGTCGGTGCTCGGCATCGGCTTCGACACCGGCGCGGCGAGCCACCAGCTCGAGCTGTCGGTGCGCTACCACCGCGACGAGGAGGACCGCTTCCAGCAGGACGACCGCTACCAGATGGTCGACGGCGAGATGCTGCTGACCTCCGCCGGCGCACCCGGCAGCCAGTCGAACCGCGTCGGCGAGGCGGAGGCCTGGGCCTTCTATCTGCGCGACACGATCGACTGGGGCCGCTGGACGCTGACGCCCGGCGTGCGCTACGAGACCATCGACCTCGAGCGGACCGACTGGGGCAGCGCCGATCCGGGTCGCGACGGGCCCGTCACGGTCGCCCGCAGCTCCGTCGACGCATTGCTGCCGGGCGTCGGTGCCCTCTATGCGCTCACCGACTCGCTGTCCCTCGTGGGCGGCATGCACCGCGGATTCGTCAATCCCTCCCCGGGCTCGGACGCGGACGCCGAGGAGTCCTGGAACTACGAGGCCGGCCTGCGCTACGACAACGGCTTCGCCTCGATCGAGGCGATCGGGTTCCTGGTCGACTACGAGAACCTCGTCGGCACCTGCACTGCCTCGACGGGCGGCGGGTGTGCCATCGGCGACCAGTACGACGGCGGCGCCGCGCGCGTGCAGGGCCTCGAGCTGATCGCGTCCTGGGATGCCGGCGCGGCCCTCGGCCTCGGTGTCGGCATCCCGCTGTCGGCCATCTACACGCTGACCGACGGCGAGTTCCGCACCAGCTTCGACAGCGACTTCGGCGAGTGGGGCGACGTGCAGGCCGGCGACGAGCTGCCGATGGTGCCGCAGAACCAGCTCACGCTGAACGCGGGGCTCGAGGGCCAGCGCTGGCGCGCATACCTGACGCTCAACTACGTCGACGAGGCCCGCTCGGTCGCAGGCTCGGGCACGATCCCGGACAGCCAGCGCATCGACAGCCGCACCCTGCTCGACCTGTCCGGCGAGTTCGACCTGGCGGCGGGGGCGAGCCTGTTCGCGAGCGTGCAGAACCTCACGGACGAGGTCTACAACGTCGCCTTCCGGCCCGCCGGTGCGAGACCCGGCGCGCCCCGCACTCTGCTCGCAGGCCTGAAGATCCGCTTCTAGGGGACATTCCTATTTTTCTTTTCGGCGTAACCTTCTGTTTTCCGAGCGGTTGAGCGATGAGAGAGACAGGGGCGGCCCTCGTTCTTCTTCTCAGCGACGGCACCGGGTCGTATCTTTCGCGCGGGGGATGCATCGTCCGCCGGCGCCGTCGGGTCAGGCCGGCCGGCGCTTTACTCACCCGGTAAACAACCAGGGAGCCTCAACAATGATCAAGCACAACCTCAGCGGCCTCGTCCTCGGCGCGGCCGCAGCGCTGTCGATGACGGTGGCAGCGGCGGACGCGAATGCCGCCGACCTGAGCGGACACGTGACCGGCACGTCGAAGATGATCCAGTCGATGCCCTTGTCGGGAGACCGGGTCGCGAACCGCATGCGGTTCAAGATCACCGTCGTCACCGATGACCCGCAGAACCCCTTCAACCTGGCGAGCCAGGACTGCATGGCCACCTATGTGTTCACGAAGGACGGCGCGCCGCAGGGCGGGCACGGCTACTGCGACGGCATCGCGGCCTCAGGCGACATCTGGTGGATCAGCGTAAGGCTGGACGCGGACGGCGTCGTCCACTGGAAGCACCTCGGAGGCACCGGCGCGCTCGACGGCTACGAGGCCGGCGGCACCACGAAGACGCTCGCCGAGTTCGACGACGGCAAGTTCATCGGCCGCTTCGAAGGCACGATGACGAAGAAATAGCCTGCCGGCCGAGGGGGACATTCCTGGCTGCCGCGATCCCGCGTCCCTGACTGACCGTCGATCAATGACTTGCGGGAAAAAGGAAAATAGGAATGTCCCCTATATTCTGGCGAGGCGGCGGCGCAGGAAGGCGATCTGCGACTGCAACGGGAGCTCCTTCGGGCAGAGGTCGTTGCAGGCGAGCAGCGACATGCACCCGAAGACGCCGTCGTCGTTGCCGAGCAGCTCGTAGAAGTCCTCGTCCCCACGCGCATCGCGCGGATCCAGCCGGAACCGGCCGACCTTGTTGATGCCGACCGCGCCGACGAAGTCGCGGCGCATGTGCGCCGTGCCGCAGGCCGCTACGCAGCAGCCGCACTCGATGCAGCGGTCGAGCTCGTAGACCTCGTCGGCGAGGTCCGGGTCCATGCGCTCCTCGTGGCGCCGCAGGTCGACCTCCTGCTCCTTCGTATGCACCCAGGCCTCGAGGCGCTCGGTCATCTCGCGCATCCACTTGCCGGTGTTCACCGACAGGTCGCCGATCAGCTCGAAGGTCGGCAGCGGCGCGAGCGTGATGTCGGCCGGCAGTTCCGCCGTCAGCGTCCGGCAGGCGAGGCCCGGGCGGCCGTTGATCACCATGCCGCAGCTGCCGCAGACGCCCGCGCGGCAGACGAAGTCGAACTGCAGCGAGGGGTCGTGCTTCTCGCGCAACTCCGAGAGCAGGATGAACAGGGTCATGCCCTCCGCCTCGTCGACCTCGTAGGTCTGCGTGCGCGGCAGGACCTCCGGCTCCGCGGGGTTGTAGCGCAGGACGTGCACGCGCAGGCGGCGTGCGGTGGCCGGTGCATTCATGGCAGCGCCTCCCCGATGCGCTCGTTGCGCCCCCGGAAACTCTCCGGCAGCAGGTGCTCGTAGGGCATCAGCGCCTGCTGCACGGCGAAGCGACCCTCGGCGGCGAGCCGTTCCTTCGTTGCCGCCACCTCCTGCGCGCGAGGCTCCGTGTCCGGGTGGTCGATGTGGTTGCGCGCGCCGTAGCCGCGCCAGCCGGGCGGCAGCTCCATGGTCGTGACGTCGAGCGGCTCGTAGGAGAGCGTCGGCAGTTCCGCCATCGGGTCGGGCCACGTGGCGAGCGTGCGTGACAGCCAGTCGCGGTCGTTGCGCTGCGGATAGTCCGCGCGGAAGTGTGCGCCGCGGCTCTCGGTGCGGGCGAGCGCTCCGCAGGCGACGGTCAGCGCAAGCCTGAGCATCTTCTGCGTGCGGTAGGCCGTCGCGAGCTCGGGATTGGCGCCCGCCGCCCGGCTACCCACGCCGATGCTCCGGCTGCGCACGTGGAGCTCGCGCAGTCCGTCGACGGCGGACTGCAGGTCGCCGCCGTCGCGGAAGATGCCGACCTTCTCGGTCATGATCTCCTGCATCGCGATGCGCAGCTCCATGACGTTCTCGCGTCCGCCGCTGCTGCAGAGCGCCTCGAGCTTCGCGCTCTCGCGGGCGAGGAAGTCGCGCACCAGCGAGGTGGACACCTCGAGCTCCGCCCCCTCGCAGTAGTCGGCGACGAACTCGCCGACGATCATGCCGGCCACCACGGTCTCGGCCACCGAGTTGCCCCCGAGGCGGTTGAAGCCGTGCATGTCCCAGCAGGCCGACTCGCCCGCGGCGAAGAGCCCGGCCAGCGACGGGTTCTCGCCAGTGTGCCGGGTGCGGACGCCGCCCATGGTGTAGTGCTGCGCAGGACGCACGGGGATCCACTTGTCCGCCGGGTCGAGGCCCAGGAAATAGCGGCAGATGTCTTTCACCTCGCGCAGGTTGCGCTCGATGTGCTCGCGGCCGAGGAGCGTGATGTCGAGCCACAGGTGGTCGCCGAAGCGCGACTTCACCCCGTGTCCCTTGCGGATGTGTTCTTCCATGCGCCGCGAGACGACGTCGCGGGAAGCGAGCTCCTTCTTCTCCGGCTCGTAGTCCGGCATGAAGCGGTGGCCCTCGGCATCGCGCAGCAGCCCGCCGTCGCCCCGGCAGCCCTCGGTGACCAGGATGCCCGCCGGGAAGATGCCGGTCGGGTGGAACTGCACGGCCTCCATGTTGCCGAGCGCCGCCACGCCCGTCTCGAGCGCGAGCGCGTGGCCGATGCCCTCGTTGATCACCGCGTTGGTCGTCACGCGATACAGACGTCCGGCGCCGCCCGTGGCGACGACCGTGGCGCGGGCCACGCAGGCCGCGAGTTCCCCGGTGATCAGGTCGCGCACGACGGCACCGTGGCAGCGCTTGCCGTCGTGGATCAGCGCGAGGGCCTCCGTCCGCTCGAGGACCGGGATGCCCTCCGCGATCGCCCGGTCGCCCATGGCGAAGAGCATCGCGTGGCCGGTGCCGTCCGAGGCATAGCAGGTGCGCCACTTCTTGGTGCCGCCGAAGTCGCGCTGCGCGATCAGCCCGTGGGCCTCGTCGCGCTCGGTCAGCGTCACGCGCTGACCGTTGATCACGACCTCGCGGTCGCCCTTGCGCACGCGGCTCCAGGGCACGCCCCAGGAGGCGAGCTCGCGTACCGCCTTCGGCGCCGTGTTGACGAACATGCGCACGACCTCCTGGTCGGCGCCCCAGTCGCTGCCGCGGACGGTGTCCTCGAAGTGCACGTCCTCGCTGTCGCCCTCGCCCTTGATGACGTTGGCGAGGCTCGCCTGCATGCCGCCCTGCGCCGCGACCGAGTGCGAGCGCTTCGGCGGGACCAGCGACAGCACCAGCGGGTCGAAGCCCCGGCGCCGCGCCCCGATCGCGACGCGCAGTCCCGCGAGGCCGCCACCGATCACCAGCACGTCGGAGTAGACGATCCTCATGACTCGCCTCCTTCGTGCTGCACCCAGGCCGGCGTGTAGCGCTCGCCGCGTTGCGGCGCGTGCTCGATGCCGATCTTCACGTAGGCGGCGAGCGTCGCCAGCCCGAGGGCGATCAGGAACACCGTGATAGTCCACTTCGCGGCGCGCAGCCTGCGTCGCGAGGCCGCCGGGTCCTTGCCCTCGAAGACGCCCCACTTGACCGCGAGCCGGTAAAGGCCGATGCCGCCGTGCAGCTCCACTGCGAACAGCAGTAGCAGGTAGAGGATCCAGAAGTGATCGCCCCACACCCTGTCGGCCGAGGCGTACGGGCCGATCATGCCGGGGTGGGTGAGCATCCACCACAGGTGCGCCGAGGCGAGGAAGAAGAGCGCGAAGCCGGTGAGGACCTGCCAGTACCAGAGCGTCGTGTCCTCGTGCCGCATGCCGCGCATGTGGCGGCCGAACAGCGAGTACTGACGATAGTTCGCCGGAAACTTCCGCAGCGCGAGTCCCGCGTGGAGGATGAACAGGCCGAAGACGAGGGCCACGATCACCGAGACGATGCCGGGATAGGATTCGCCGAAGACGAAGTAGCCCTCGAAGAGCTTGGTGATCGTCCACATCGCGTCCTTGCTGACGAGGATCGAAGCCACGAACACCATGTGGCCCCACATGAAGAGTGCGAGCAGCAGGCCGGAGACGCTCTGCGCGACGTCGAGTCGGGCGGGCCAGCGGCTCGCGCGCGGACGGATCGCATCGGCAGCCAGCATGCCGGCGTGAGTACTGTTCAAGGCGGGCCCCTCCCGAAGGACGCGCGGGACGCATTCCCGCGAGACTTTGTCGCCTCGGGACATCCGGGCAAATAGGGGTTTTTACCGTTGGGACATTCCTATTTTCCTCTTCCGCCGGACTTGCTCGCCGGCGGGACCAGCGCGAAAAGGAAAATAGGAATGTCCCCTTTTTCCCCGATCAGGGACTTACGGGAAAAAGAAAAATAGGAATGTCCCCTTCCGGCTACAGCAGTGCCGCGACGCGCCGGCGCAGCATCGGGACCACGTCGGCCTCGAACCAGGCATTGCGCCGGAGCCAGAGCTTGTTGCGCGGCGAGGGATGCGGCAACGGCAGGAATCGCGGGCCGTACTCTGCGTGCGCGCACACGGTCGCGGCGAGCGTCGCCTTGCGGCGCTGCCCCAGGTAGTAGGCCTGCGCGAACTGCCCGACCAGCAGCACCAGCTCGATCGCCGGCAGGCGCTCGAGCAGCTTCGGGTGCCAGCGCGGCGCGCACTCGGGTCGCGGGGGCGCGTCGCCACCGTTGGTCTTGCCCGGATAACACAGTCCCGTCGGGATGATGGCAATGCGCGATTCGTCGTAGAAGGTGGCGTGGTCGACCGCGAGCCATTCCCGCAGCCGGTCGCCGCTCGGGTCGTTCCAGGGAATGCCTGTCTCGTGCACCCGCTTGCCGGGGGCCTGGCCGACGATCAGCAGGCGCGCGGTGACCGCGGCACGCAGGACGGGCCGCGGTCCGAGCGGCAGCTGCGCCTCGCAGAGGCGGCAGGCGCGGACCTCGGCGAGGAGCGACTCGAGGGCCGCCTGGGTCCCGCGCCTCACGTGGTGCGGCGGGCCCCTTCGTCGCGACGCGAGAGGCGCCGGTGCAGGACCCACGCAACGAGCGCCGCCACGACGAGCTGCCACCCGGGGACGACGAAGAAGTCGACGCCCGACTGCGGTTGCGTGTCGACGAAGCGCGCGTGGTAGTAGATGGCGAGGCCGGCGGCGGCCAGCGCGAGTCCCGCCGCGAGCAGTGCCCAGCCGTGCACGCTGTCCGCGCCGCGCTGCGTCGTGGACCGGAACAGCACCAGATAAGGTGCCGCCACCCACGCCGCGAGGATCAGGCCGAGCACGCGGCCGAA
Organism: Gammaproteobacteria bacterium SG8_30; assembly: GCA_001303245.1. GTDB lineage: Bacteria > Pseudomonadota > Gammaproteobacteria > Steroidobacterales > Steroidobacteraceae > SG8-30. The sequence continues at coordinate 13,391 of LJNS01000033.1, read as the reverse complement.
GGTTCCCTCGAGGTATCCCACCGTCAGCATCAGGCCGATGCTGGCCAGCGCCGCCAGGAAGACGACGAATTGCACGGTCAGGCGAAGCTGGCGGCTCATCGGGGCTCCGGAACGCGCTCCCTGCGCGATGGCCTATAGTCTAGCCCTCCTTCGGAGGATGGTTGGATCGGAGGAAACCGATGCGCGGCGTGTTCCTGGACCTCGGCACCGTGAGCAACGGCGACCTCGACACGCGCAGGCTCGAGCAGGTCCTTCCGGGCCTCGTGATCCACGAAGCCACTCCTCAGGAGCAGGTTGCCGGGCGGATCGCTGCGGCCGAAGTGGTGCTCCTCAACAAGTGCCGCGTGACGCGCGAGATGATGGCCGCGAACCCGCAGCTCAAGCTGATTGCGCTCACTGCGACGGGCGTCGACAACGTCGACGTGGCGGCGGCGCGCGAAGCCGGCGTCGCGGTAGCCAACCTGCGGGACTACTGCACCCCCTCCGTGGTGCAGCACGTGTTCGCGGTGCTGCTGTCGCTGACTCACCACCTGCCGGAGTACGACCGCTTCGCCAAAGGCGGCGAGTGGGGTCGCTCCGACCGGTTCTCGGTGTTCCCGTTCCCGATCCGGGAGCTCGCCGGTCGCGCCTTGGGGATCGTGGGCTACGGCGCGCTCGGCCGCGGCGTGGCCCGCGTCGCGGAGGCCTTCGGCATGCAGGTCCTCGTCGCCAACCGGCCCGGCGCGACGCCCTCGCCCGGCCGGCTCAATCTCCACGAGCTGCTGCCGCGGGTGGACGTGCTGTCGCTGCACTGTCCGCTCACGCCTGCGACCCACGGACTGATCGGTGCCCGGGAGCTCGCCCTGATGAAGCCCGATGCCGTGCTGATCAACACGGCCCGCGGCGCGCTGGTCGACGCCGCCGCGCTGGCCACGGCCCTGCGGGCGCATCGTCTCGGCGGCGCCGGCATCGACGTCCTCGAGCAGGAGCCGCCCGCGGACGGCAACCCGCTGCTCGCGCCCGGCATTCCCAACCTCATCGTCACCCCGCACACCGCGTGGGCCGCCCGCGAGTCGAGGCAGCGATGCCTCGACGAGCTCGCCGCCAACGTCGCGGCCTTCCTGCGCGGGGAGCGGCGCAACCGCGTGGACTAGATCCGGCCGTCGGCTGGCCTGCTCCAATGGAACGGCCGCGGTGCCGCTGATTGCCGCCGCGACGGGGTCCTCCGCCCTGCGGCCCGTCCCCGGCCCAGGCGGAGCTTGCTCGGGACCGTCCTCGTTATACGAGCGTATAGTAATTGACAACATGTCAACGACGGCCTATAGTACAGCCATGTCCTACGTAGCCGAACGCCGCGAAGAGGAAAAGGAGCGTCGCCGCCACGAGATCATCGAGGCGGCGGAATCGCTCTATGCCCAGAAGGGCTGGGACGCGGTGACCATGGACCAGGTCGCGCGCAAGGCGCGCCTTTCCCGCGCCCTGCTATACGTCTATTTCAAGGACAAGGAGGACCTGCTGTTCGCGATCACCGAGCGCGCGCTCGGCGAGCTGCGTCGTCGCTTCGAGAGCGCTGCTGCCGGGCACGAGCTCGGGCTCGACAAGGTGACGGCAATCGGACGCGCCTACGTGCTCTTCCAGCAGGAAACGCCCTTCCAGTTCGACGCCTGCAGCCGGTACCACGCGCACCAGGCGCACCAGGGCATGCCCAACGAGGTCGCCTGCAATGCCGGCGGCGACGCAGTCATGGCGGTCATGGTGGAGGCCCTCGTCCGCGGCATCGCCGACGGCTCCATCCGCAAGGACGTCGGCGACCCGCTTCGGGTCTGCGTGATGCTCTGGGCCTTCAGCCACGGGCTGATCCAGATCGCCATCAACAAGTCGCAGGAGATCGCCCGGCACGGCATCGAGATGGCGGGGCTGATCGAGGAAGGCCGGGCCATGTTGCGCTACATGCTGGCCGCTCCGGGCACGGCGTGAGCGCGTTTTTTTGTCCTGGACTTGACACATGTCTAGTGTTTCAACTGATGCCAGCGCGTGGCTCGCGGGCCTGCTGACCGCCCTCGCGATCGCCCTGCCGGCGCCGGCCGAGGAGACCACGCCCGCCGAGGAGGTCATCGCGCAGCTGGTGGCCGAGGCCGAGGCGGCCAACCTCGAGCTCGCGGGGGCGGCGGCCGGCGTGGCGCAGCGGCTCGCGGTCCTCGACCAGGCACGGGCCCGGTACCTGCCCGCCATCGACCTGAGCCTGCGCTACTCGCGCGCCGACGGCGGCCGCGAGATCGACATTCCGGTCGGCGACCTGCTTAATCCCGTCTACGCATCCCTCAACTCGCTGCTCGAGGCCAGCGGCCAGCCCGCACCCTTCCAGCCCATCGACAACGCGTCGATTCCGTTCCTGCGCGATCGCGAGCAGGAATCCGTCGTGACGCTCACCCAGCCGCTCTACGACGCGCGCATCGGCGCCGCCGCCCGCGCAGCAGCCGGCGAGTACGACGCCGCCCTCTTCGGCCTCGACGCGCTGCGCGTACGCGTGCGTCGCGACGTGCGGCAGGCCTACGTGCGCTGGCTCGCGACGCGCGCGTCCGTCGGGATCCTGGAGTCCTCCCTGGGCGCCGCACAGGAGAACCAGCGCGTGAACGACAGCCTGCACCGCAACGGTCGCGCCACCCGGGACGTAGTGCTGCGCGCCGAGGCCGACGTGCTCGAGATCGAGCAGCAGCTCGCGGCGGCACGTGGCGGAGAGCGCGTGGCGCAGAACTACGTGAACCTGCTGAGGAACGCAGCGCTCGACACCTCGCTGCCGCCGGCCCAGGTCTCCGACGCCGACGTGACCCGGCTGCGCGACGCGCTGATCCGCCGCGCCGGCGGCGCGGCCCGCGACCGCACGACGCTGCAGGACACGGCCGTCGAACGCCGGCCGGAGCTCAGGCAGATCGACTCCGGGCTCGAGGCCTCGGCGGCTGCACAGGATCTCGCGCGCGCCGCCTTCAAGCCGCAGCTCGCGCTCGCGGTGGACGCGGGGATCCAGGGCGAGGAGTACGGATTCGACGAGGAGGACCGGTTCGTCCTGGCCTCCGTCGTGCTGCGGTTCAACTTCTTCCGCGGAGGCGCCGACCGCGCCGCCTTGCGCGAGGCGCGCGAACGGACCGCCGAGTTGCGTACGGCCCGCGACCTCGCCGAGCAACAGATCAGGCTCGAGGTGCTGCAGGCCGTGACCGACTTCGAGGTGGCCGAGGCGACCCTGCGCACCACGGCGAAGCGGGTCGCGGCCGCCCAGGGCGCCTTCGACATCGCGCGCCGCAAGCGCGACCTCGGCCAGATCCCGCCGGTCGAGTTCATCGACGCACGGCGCGCGCTGACGAGCGCCCAGCTCAGCGAGCAGGTGACGCGATTCGAGGCGCTCGCGGCGCTCGCCCAGGTCGAGTACGCATTGGGCGGCATCCCCGGCAGCGGACCCGCCACGGAGTCAACACCATGAAGCCCACGGCACGCCCCTTCCACCGAAGGTTCGCCATCGGCACGGCGGCCCTTCTTGCCGCCACGGCCGCAATCGTCGTCGCATGCGGGGGCGGCGAGCCACCGCCCGCTGCCCCGGCCGGCAAGCCGGTCCGCGTCGCGGAGGTCGTGCAGGCGCCGGTCCAGACCGGCCTGCGGGCCGTCGGCACGCTCGCCCCGGCCGACGAGATCCGCCTGTCGTTCAAGACCGGCGGCGTGATTGCCTCGATCTCGGTCGAGCAGGGCGAGGCGATCCGGTCCGGCCAGGAGCTCGCGGCCCTCGCGCAGGAGGAGATCGCGGCGGCGGTGTCACAGGCGCGCGCGCTGGCCGAGAAGGCGGAACGGGACCTGGAACGCGGCCGGGCGCTGTACGCCGACGAGGTCGCCACTCGCGAGCAGCTCGAGGACCTCGAGACCGCACGCGACGTCGCGCTCGCCAGCCTGCGTACCGCCGAGTTCAACGCCCGGTTCTCGCGCATCGAGGCGCCCGCCGACGGCATCGTGCTGCGCAAGCTCGCCGAGCGCGGCGAGCTCGTCTCCCCCGGGCAGCCCGTGCTGGTGGTGGGCGACACGTCGGGCGGCTGGGTCGTTTCAGCTGCGCTGTCCGATCGCGACGTCGTCCGGGTCCTCGAGGGCGACGTGGCCGAGGTCACGCTGGACGCATATCCCGGCCGGACGTTCTCTGCGAAGGTCGTCGAGATGGCCTCCGCCGCGGATCCCATGACCGGGACCTACGAGGTCAAGCTGTCGATCAACGCCGGCGACCTGCGCCTGGTCCAGGGCCTCGTCGCCAAGGTCGAGATGGTCGGGGCATCCGGCAGCTCCGTTCCCGTCGTGCCGGTGCATGCGCTGCTCGAGGCCGACGGCTCCGAGGCGGTCGTGTACGTCGTGGCGCGGCGCGAGGCGGACGAGGTCGCCCGGCGCGTGGCGGTTCGGGTCGGACGTCTCGTCGGCGACCGGGTCGAGATCGTGAGCGGCCTCGAGGGTGGGGAGCGCCTGGTGACCGAAGGTGCGCCCTACCTGCGCGACGGCGACACCGTCCGCATCGTCGGCACCGGCTGAGGAGCACGCCATGAGCCTCTGGGCCTTCGCCGTCAAGCGCTGGCAATTCACGCTGGTGCTGTTCGCGCTGCTCATCGCCACCGGAGTGGCCGCGCTCAACCTGATACCCCGCTCGGAGGATCCGTCGCTGACCTTCCCCGGGTCGTTCATCGTCATCACCTACCCCGGCGCCGACCCGGAGGACATGGAGCAGCTGGTCGTCGACCCGATCGAGGACGCCCTGTTCGAGCTCGACGACGTGAAGAAGCTCGAAAGCTCGGCGATGGACGGGCTGGCCACCGTCCAGATCGAGTTCACCTGGGGTGTCGACGCAGACCGCAAGTACGACGAGGTCGTCCGCGAGGTCAACCGGCTCCGGCCGACGCTGCCGGCCGACATCTACGAAATCGACGTCCGGCAGTTCAAGCCGAGCCTGGTGAACATCGTGCAGCTCGCGCTCGTCAGCGATACGGCGAGCTGGCGGCGGCTGCAGGCGCTCGCGGAGGACCTCGAGGAGGCCATCGAGACCACGCCCGGGATCCGGCGGGCCGACAGCTGGGCCTATCCGCGTCCGGAGGTGCGTGTCGCCGTCGACCTCGAGCGGCTGGGCTCCGCGGGCGTGACCCTCGGGCAGGTGATGGACGCCATCGGCAGCCGCAACGCGAGCATCCCGGGCGGCGCCGTGGACGTCGGCCTCAGGCGTTACAACCTCAAGACCTCGGGGCGTTACGAGTCGCTCGAGCAGGTGCAGGACACGGTGGTAAGTGCACGCGGCGGACGCACGGTCCGCGTCCGCGACATCGCCGAGGTGTCCTGGAGCACGGAGGAGATCCGCTACCTGGGCCGCTACAACGGCGAGCGCGCCGTGTTCGTCACCGCGAACATGAAGGACGACCAGAACGTCTTCGACGTTCGCGACGGGGTCTACGAGCGCCTCGACGCCTTCGAGCAGGCGCTGCCGGACGACGTGCGGCTCGAGCGCGGCTTCGACCAGTCGCGCAACGTCGACCGGCGCCTGTCTCGACTGGAGTTCGACTTCTCGCTCGCGATCAGCCTGGTGGCGCTGACGCTGCTGCCGCTCGGGCTGCGCGCAGCGGGCATCGTGATGATCTCGATTCCGCTGTCCCTGGCGATCGGCCTGGCGGCGCTCTACTTCAGCGGCTTCTCGCTCAACCAGCTCTCCATCGCCGGCTTCGTGGTCGCGCTCGGCCTGCTCGTGGACGACTCCATCGTCGTCGTCGAGAACATCGCCCGCCACGTCCGCGAGGGCGTGCCACGCCGTCAGGCGGCGATCGCCGCCACCGACCAGATCTGGCTGGCCGTGCTCGGCTGCACGGCGACGCTGATCCTGGCCTTCCTGCCCCTCCTGTTCCTCCCGGAGGGCTCCGGCGAGTTCGTACGCTCGCTGCCGGCGGCCGTGCTCTACACGATACTCGCCTCGCTCTTCATCGCCCTCACGATCATCCCGTTCCTGGCAAGCCGCCTGCTCCGCGGCGAGGAGCGTCCGCTGCCGTCGCAGCCGTGGCTCGCCCGGGCAGTGGTCGCGGGCCGCCGCGTCATCGAGCGCTCGGACGGCATCGCCGACCGCGTGCTCGCCGCCGTCATGCGGGGAATCCACGCCTTCTACGGACCGGCGCTGCGCAAGGCGCTCGCCCGGCCCCGCACGACGCTGCTGCTCGCCCTCGGTGTCTTCGGGCTGTCGCTGACGCTCGTGCCGCTGATCGGGTTCAGCCTGTTCCCGACGGCGGACATCCCGCAGTTCCGCGTGCGGATCGAGGCCCCCGACGGCGCGAGCCTCGCGGAGACCGACCGGGCGCTGCGCTTCGTCGAAGAGGAGCTCGCGAAGCGTCCGGAGATCGAGTACTGGTTTGCGAACCTCGGGCGCGACAACCCGCGGATCTACTACAACGTGATTTCCGTCGGCGTTGCCGCCAACGTCGCCGAGGTGTTCGGCGAGGTCGTCGACTACGACCCGGAGGAGACCGGCCGGATGCTCGACGGGCTGAGGGCGAAGTTCGCCGATTACCCGGGCGCACGCATCTCGGTGCGCCAGTTCGAAAACGGCCCGCCGATCAACGCGCCGATCGAGATGCGGATCATCGGGCCCGACCTGGGCACGCTGCGCCGGGTCGCCGCCGACGTCGAGGAGATCATGCGGCAGACCGAGGGCGCGCGGGACGTCGAGAATCCCATGCGCCTGCAGCGCACCGACCTCGACCTGCGGATCGACACCGAGAAGGCGGCACTGTTCGGGGTACCCGCCATCGAGGCCGACCGCACCGTCCGCATGGCCGTGGCCGGGCTGGCGGCCGGCCAGTTCCGGGAGCCGGACGGCGACGAGTACGACATCACGCTCCGCCTTCCCATCGAGGGCAGGCCGACGCTGGACCTGCTCGACGGGATCCAGGTTTCGTCGGTGACGGGCGGCCAGGTTCCGCTCCGGCAGTTCACCGAGCCCGAGTTCCGCACGGCCCCGAACGTCATCCGTCGCTACGACCGCGAGCGCGCCATCAGCGTCACCGCCTGGCCCGACACCGGCTACGTCACCGACGACGTGACGCGTGACGTGCTAGGCAAGCTCGCCGCCTACGACTGGCCCCCGGGCTACCGCTACGTCGCGGCCGGCGAGGTCGAGGCCCGTGAGGAGGCGTTCGGCGGGCTCGGCGTGGCGCTGCTCGTCGCGATGTTCGGCATCCTGGCGGTGCTGGTGCTCGAGTTCGGCAGTTTCCGTTCGACCCTGATCGTGTTCGGCGTGGTGCCGCTCGGCATGGTCGGGGCGCTGGTCGGCCTGTTCCTGACCGGCTACACGCTGTCGTTCACCGCGCTGATCGGCATGATCGCCCTGGTCGGCATCGAGATAAAGAATTCCATCCTGCTGGTGGACTTCACCAACCAGCTGCGCGAGGACGGCGCAGGCCTGGACGAGGCCATCGAGCGCGCCGGCGAAATCCGCTTCTTCCCGATCCTGCTGACGTCGCTGACCGCCATCGGCGGCCTCACGCCGCTCGCCATCCAGGGGTCGGGACTCTACTCGCCCCTCGCGATCGTGATCATCGGCGGGCTGGTCTCATCGACGCTCCTGGCGCGACTGGTCACGCCCGTGATGTACAAGCTGCTGCCGCCGGTCATCGAGCCGCGCAAGGCAGCGGCCCTCGGCTTTCCCCAGCCGACCGGGGCGGCGGGATGAGCCCCGGTCCGGTGCCGCCGGGGAACCCCCGGCCCGTCGCCGGGTCCTACCGGAGGGGATCCCCCTCGTATATCTTTTCTCGTTCTTTCACCAGCCGGAGACGCACACCATGCTGCGGAGCATCCTGATCGCCGCCACCATCGGCATCGCCACGCTGTCCTTTGCGGCACCCGCAAGGGCCGACAAGTATTCCGAGACCATCGAACTCTTCAAGGAGGCGGGCGAGAGCAACGCGTTCTTCGGCAAGAGCTACGGGTACGCGGTATTCCCGACGATCGGCAAGGGCGGCCTCGGGATCGGCGGCGCCTACGGCAAGGGACGGGTCTATGCCGGCGGACAGGCCGTGGGCGAGAGCTCCATGACCCAGCTCAGCGTCGGTTTCCAGGCCGGCGGACAGGGCTACAGCCTCATCATCTTCTTCGAGGACAAGCGATCATTCGACGAGTTCACGTCCGGTAGCTTCGAGTTCGGCGCGCAGGCGAGCGCCGTGGCGATCACGGCGGCAGCCTCGGCGGGCGCCGGGACGACCGGAACCGCGGCAGGTGCGAGCGGCGGTAAGAACGACGCGACGACGGTCGGCGATTACTACAAGGGCATGGCGCAGTTCGTGATCGTGAAGGGCGGAGCCATGTACGAGGCCGCCATCGCGGGCGCTAAGTTCTCGTACAAGCCGCTCAAGTAGGACTGACCCGAGTCGGAGCGGCGAGCCCGGGACCGTCGATTCGACCGTAGCGCCCGCATCGTGGGCGCCACGATCACTCGTGCCGTAGGGCCTCGATCGGGTCCATGCGCGCGGCGCGTCGCGCGGGCATGAGCCCGAACACGAGGCCCACGGCGGCTGCAAATCCGAAAGACAGCAGCACGCTGCCCGCCGTGACGTAGGTCTGCCAGCCCGCGAACCGGGCGAGGAGCGCCGAGACCAGCGCACCGAGCAGCACGCCCAGCAGGCCGCCCAGCGTGCAGAGCACGACGGACTCGACCAGGAACTGCAGCAGTACGGCGCCGCGCGTCGCTCCGAGCGCCTTGCGGATGCCGATCTCGCGCGTGCGCTCGGTCACCGTGACCAGCATGATGTTCATGATGCCGATGCCCCCGACGATCAGGCTCACGCCGGCGATGCCCGCGAGCAGGAACGTGAAGATCTCGGTGGCCTGCGCGCGCGTGTTCAGGAAGGTCTTGCGGTCGAAGATGGCGAAGTCGTTGTCGCGACCGGGCAGGATGCCGTGCGCCCGGCGGAGCACCCGCTCGATGTCCACCATCGCCTGCTCGAGGGTCGAGTCCGGCGCCACCTGGACCGAGATGGCCTGCACGACATCCGTGCCAGTGACGCGGAACCGCGCGGTCTGCAACGGTATCCACGCGTCGTCGTCGGGATTGCGGAAGCCGCTCGAGCCCTTGGGCGCGAACACGCCGACGACCTCGAAGGGCACGGAGCGGATGCTGACCGTGCGTCCGATCATGGTCTCGGCGGTGGAATCCAGCATGCCGGGGACGTCGCTGCCGAGCACGATCACCCGGCGCCGCGCCGCGTCGTCGGCCGCGCTGAACATCCGGCCCGCCGCAATCCCGAAGGCCTGCACGTCGGCGTAGTTCGGCGTCGTCCCGGTGACGCTCACGCTCAGGTTGCGGTTGCCCGCCTTGAGCTGTTCCTGCAGGGACATCTCGGGCACGACCTCGACGAGGTGCCGGGCGTCCCGGGCCAGTTGCTCCGCGTCCTCGATGGTCAGCGTGTCCCGTTGCCGCGACACGCCGCGTTGGAACCACATCCCCGAGTTGATCGTGAGCACGTTGGCGCCGAGCGCCTCGAGCTCGCGGTCGATCGCGCGCTGGGCCCCGGAACCGAGCGCCACCATGGTGATCACGGCCGCGACCCCGATGATCACGCCCAGCATGGTCAGCGCCGCGCGAAACGCATTGGCGCGGATCGACTGCGCTGCCACGACGAGGATCTCGAACCAGGGCATCGTCGCCGGACTCCCGCGCTAGCGCTGCCCGATGCCCGGCACGCCGCCGATCCGCCGCGTGATGAACGACTGCAGCTCCTGCTGGGTCTCCATGAGGTGCGAGCTCGGCAGCAGCAGCACCTGATCGCCTTCGTCGAGCCCGGCGACGATCTCCGCGCGATCGAGATCGGTGATGCCCGTCCGCACCGGTACCGCCAGTCGCTCCCCACCGCGCTGTGCCACCACCCAGAAGCGCCCGCCGAACCGGTAGCTGCCCGCCTGCCCCCCGCTCCCTGCGGCCGCGCCCCCCTGGAACACGCGCCGCATCAGCGCCTGTTCCTCGGCCGACAGCGCCTGGCCGGAGCGACGCTTCGACACGACTTCGCGTACCCGGTCGGCGCCGACCCCTTCCGGCAGGGCCACCGTCCGGCCACCGATCTCCACGGTCTCCGCCGCCCGGGGCGCCTGCTCCCCCGGCGGCGCCGCTTGCGTCGAGCCGAGCTGCGCGCGCAGCGCGTCCTGGGTGATCCCGAGTATCTGGGCGGTGACCGCCAGGTCGCGATCCGTGCGCAGCGCGGCCACCGGCACGGTCAGCACGCCGTCGCTTCGGGCGACACTGATCGTGACCTCGGCATTCATGCCCGGCTTCAGCAGCCGCTCGCCGTTGTCGATCGAAACGAGCACGCCGAACAACGTCACGTTCTGCTCGACGACCGCCTGCGGCTCGATCTTCAGCACCTGCCCTGCGAAAGGCTGGTTCGGATAGGCCGAGACGTCCACACGCGCAGGCATGCCGCCGCGGATCTTGCCGATGTCCGTCTCGTCCACCAGGACCCGGACCTGTACCTGCCCGAGGTCCGCCATCTTGAGCAGCAGGGTCCCGCCACCCACGTCCATGGTCGGCGAGGAGATCACCTGCCCCTTCTCGACCCGCTTCTCGATGATCGTGCCGGCGATCGGCGCGCGGATCTCCGTGTCGTTCAGGGCGATCCGGGCATTCTCGACCGCGACCTCGCCGGAGACGACCTGCGCCTCCGCGGTCGCCAGCTCGAGTGCCGTCTTTTCGTAGTCGGGGTTGGACAGCAGGCCCTGCTCGAGCAGCGTCCTGGCCCGCTCCTGCTGCGCGCGCGCGATGGACAGCCGTGCCCGCGCGGCCTCGAGGTCGGCCTGCGACTGCGCCAGCCGGTTGCGCGCCGTGCGCGGATCGATCCTGACGAGCAGCGCGCGCTCGGTGGCCTCGTCGCCAGTCTCCGCGGTGATCTCCAGGATCTCGCCGGAGGCCTTGGACTTGAGCTCGACGGTCGCGACCGGCTCCACGACGCCCGAGGCCTCCACCGACACCACGACGTCGCGCCGCTCGACGGTCGCCGACTCGTACGAGGGCGCGGTCTCCTCGCCGCGCGGCCCGCAGCCGGCCAGCATCGCGCTCAGCAATACCGATGCGACAAGTCTGTCCGGGCGCAAGTTCAGGTCACTCCCGTGTCCGCCTGTATCCCGCCGTCGACCATGGTGATGGTGCGCCGCGCGTGCGCTGCAATCTCGGCCTCGTGCGTGACGATCACCAGCGTGTTGCCCGCGGCGTGCAGGGCGTCCAGCAACGTCATGATGTCGCCGCTGGTCGCTGAGTCGAGGTTGCCGGTGGGTTCGTCGGCCAGGAGCAGCGCAGGCCGGTTCACGAGCGCGCGGGCGATCGCGACCCGCTGGCGCTGGCCGCCCGACATCTCGGCCGGGCGATGCTGCATGCGCTCTGCCAGGCCGACTTCCGCCAGCGCCGCGCGGGCACGCTCGAGCCGCTCACGACGCGGCACGCCCCCGTAGGCGAGCGGCAGCTCGACGTTGGCGAGTGCCGAGGCGCGCGGCAGCAGGTTGAAGGTCTGGAACACGAAGCCGATCTCGCGGTTGCGGACGCGAGCCAGCTCCCCATCGTCCATCTCGGAGACGAGCTGCCCGTTGAGCCAGTAGCGCCCGGCATCCGGCGTGTCCAGGCAGCCTAAGACGTTCATGAGGGTCGACTTCCCCGATCCCGAGGCCCCGGTGAGGGCGATGTATTCGTTGCGCTGCACGAGGAGGTCGATCCCCCGCAGCGCGCTGACGACCTCGCCTTGCATGCGATAGTGACGCTCGATCCGCTCGGCCCGGATCACCGGGAGCTGCCCGACGCTTTCCTGCAGGCGCGCTGCCAATTGACCGGCTCCCCTGGGGGCGGATTCGTGGACCGCTAGGGTAGACCGCAGCGGTGGCAAAAGGTGCCGCTCGCAGGCGCCGGCACTCGAGGCTCGTCGGCGAGCTGGCTAGCTGGCCTCGAACCGCGCCAAGAGCCTGCCTGCAGCGTCGCTCAGCTCCAGTCGCCGGCCGAGTATGCGCCAGCCCGAGGCCGCGCCGAGCGCCTCGCTGAGTCGCTTCGCGACGTCCGTGCCCCCCGGACAGGCCATCATGGTCGAGGCCATCTGCCCGAACGAAATGCCGTCTCCCTGGACCGTGTAGCCGCCGACCAGGCGGTTGCAGCCGTCCGACCCGGCGACCCTTCCCTCTTCGGTACGCAGGACGATGTGCGGCTCCGACTGGCCCTCGGCCGGGACCACCGCCTGGCCGCCGGCGTAGGTCAGCCTCCAGTAGGTGTCCCGCAGCGGCGCATTCGCGAACGGTGGAGGGCAGGCCTCGCCGGGCGCGAGGCGCAGGAATCGGTCCACGACCAGCGTCGGCACCGGACCCGGGCCTTCCATCGGCATGCGCTGGGCGATGCGCCCCTCGACGAGCGCCATCACGGCAGCGGGCGGCTCGACCTCTGCGGCCATGTAGGCCCGCTCCAGGTCGATGTAACCACCCTCCATCGCGACCGGCATGCGCTTGCCGGTAAGGCACTCCGTGAACCCTGCGGCATCGGCCATGTAGGAGAACATCCCGCTCATCGACAGCGCAGGCTCGATGGAGGAGAAGGCTCCCGCGCGGGTCAGCTCGTAGTTGAGTGTGGAGTCGATGGGACGACCCTCGATGTCGAGCTTGCGCAGCGTGTCGGCGTCCTCGATCGAGAAGTACAACGGCGCCTCGCGCCCGCCCTGCAGCACGAGCGTCACGCCGTCGGTGGACAGCGCATAGCGCCCGATGTCGTCCGACGTTCCGTCCGGCTTTCCCAAGTAGCCGGCCCGCAGGAAGAAGGCGCCGTCCTTGAAGAAGTCCACGTGATACTCGATGCCTTCGCAGTCGGCGCAGGGCAGCACGCCGGTGAACGTGGCCGGCAGGGTCGCGTACAGGTCGCCCGGCTTGCCGCCCGTCGCACGGCCTGCCGCGCCCGCCACGCGCTTCAGGACCACGTCGACAGTCGACGGATTGCCGTTGGTGAGGACCGGATGGACCGTATCGGTCGTGAACAGCAGGCGGCCCTCGAGGGTGATGCGCGCCCGGACGGCGTACACGCGTGACGGGACGATGCGCCGGGGGTCGTAGGAAATCTCGAAGGCGTAGGGGGGCTGTCCGATGTCCTCCTGGCGCGTCGTGGCGATCGTCTCCGCGGGCGCATCGGCAAGGGAGACATCCAGGAGCGTCGCCTCGAGCGTGGCGCCCGGCGGAAGCGCGATGCGTTCCCGGTAGGTGGCCGATCCGCTGATCGTCGCCATCATCGGCTCGGCCGGTGCCGGCGGCCGCACCACGCAGCCGGCCAGCACCGCCACCGCCGCCATCCCCGCAAGAGCCATCGCTGTCCGCATGCCAGGTCCTCCCTGTCCGAGGCGCCCAAAGCTAGCACAGCCGGC
>LJNS01000105.1 GCA_001303245.1 Gammaproteobacteria bacterium SG8_30 | reverse complement strand
GGTCGCTTGCCGAGGCGTCCATTACCGCATGGCTCAACATAAGTCTCGTCCTGCGGTTGGGCGAATACTCGACTTCTATCTCGCCACCCTTGAGGTCAACCGATGCGGTGTTCTTGAAATTCTGGGTTACCTGGTTCCAGTCATCGAGCGGCTTGCCGTTGATCGTGGAAACAAAGGGAGAGGTAATAAGATCATCCAGGTCATCCTTGTAGACACGGATATTCCAGGACAGGCCCCATTGAGGTATTTCACCAAGGTAGCCGATCTCGAACGAGGTAATCGTTTCGGCGTCCAGCCCGCCCTCGGATGTCCATATGTTGTCAACCAGCACCCCGTCGTAGCTGGTGGTCAGGTCTGCCTGCTCTTCCAGGATGCGTGGACTGCGAACGGCCCTTGAAACTGCCGCGCGCAGGCTGTGCTGCGGTGTCAGGCGATAGTTGACCGACAGGCGCGGCGAGAGGTCCGTGCCATTGATGTCATTATGTTCCAGGGTACCGCCGGCATTGATCGTGAGGTCCGGCCTGATACGCCAGGCCGCCTCGCCGAAAAGGCGGTATACCTCGTTGTTTATCCAGCCCGACTTGTTGAAATAGCCTTCCGACCTGACGCGGTCCAGCCGGGCGCCGGCGCCCCAGACGATACGCCAGTCGCCGGCAGGACTGAAGGTATGCTGCAATTCCAGGTCATAGCGGTCATCTTCCACGTCGTAGTCCACGGGGACACGGATAACCCCGAGATCCTTGAACCAGGAGAAGTCCAGCGGCGGGGTGCGAAAATTATTCTTCGCTTCCCAGTAGTTATGGTAGAAGTGAACCGAAAGCTCCTCATCACCGGCCAATGCACGCCGCCAGCGCAATTGCTGATAATGGGTGGTGGAGTCTCTGTCATGGGGCGGCTCGATCTCGCCCGGCTCTCCCAGGTCCCACTCACCTGAATTGAATCCGAGTTGCAAATCCAGGGTATCGCGCGCCCCGAAACGCAGGTCTCCTCGGAACGTCGCCTGCGCCACCTCCCGGCCGTCGTTCCGGTTATCGAAACCGTCATCCTCGTCGTAACGCAGCGTCACCCGGAAATCCTGTTCCCCGTGGCTCCAGCCATGGCGCGCAACCCCGTCCCTGATTTCGTCGCTGCCGGCTCGCAGGCTGAGCAAGGTACCTTCTGCCTGGGCGGCATGCTGGGTAATGATGCTGATGGTGCCGAGAAAGGAGTTCGCACCGTAGGACGCCGAATTCGGGCTGCGAATCACCTCAATCCGCTCGATGTCCTCGATCGCCAGCGGCTGGTCGATCCAGAACACACCGCCAAAAAACGGGCTGTAGATGGAGCGCCCGTCAACCAGCACCTGCATTCTGCGTGAACCCTGGTCGCTCAGACCGTGGTAGGTGACCACTGGCCGGTGGCCGTACTGATAGCCCACCTGCATGCCGGGCACAAGGCGAAACAGGTCTGCAACATCCCGGGCACCCGAGGCCCGTATACCCAGGAATTCATCTTCTGACAGCAACTGGTCCGCCGGGTCGGCGAAAACGGGGGCAACGGCCGCGAACACCAATGCCGTCAGGAAATGACGCTTTGCCCCGCCCCGCAACGGGCCTGGATACCTGTAATCGGGTCCGGGGAATACATTCGAGCAGCGCTCAACACCGAATTTCAATAAATTCCTTTTCACCCTGCGCCTGCGTCGCGGACATATAAGACAAGTCGTTCATTATGCTGGGGGCTGTGAGCCTGTCAAATTACTTTGTACAAAGCCATGGTTTTTGCACTCAGCGGCTGTGTAGAATCTGGCTGTGCGCCAGATGAAAATCGTCCTTCATCTGTGTCCACCTCTACACCTGCTCGACAACCGGACACCATGAGGGGTTTCCATGGATGAGATAAATCGCTCCCGAACACGCATCCTGCTTGTGGATGATGACCCGATCGTGCTGAATACACTTGCGAAAGGCCTGACCGAGATCGGCTATTGCGTCGAAACGGCTGAGAATGGCCAAAAGGCACTGGATCACTACCGGAAAGGCAGGCCCGACCTGGTCATCCTCGACTATCGAATGCCGGACATGACTGGCGTGGAGGTCGCCCGCATTATGCTGCAGGAATCCTACCGACCGATACTCATACTCTCTGCAAACAGCGAGGTCTCAGCGGTAAAAGGCGCGATCGGGCTGGGGATTGTGGGCTACCTTGTTAAACCGGTCAATGCCACTCAATTGTCCCCCAGCATCGACACGGCGCTGGTACGATTCGCCGAAGTCAGCGCACTGATCAAGCAGGGCACCAACCTGCAGGAAGGCGTGGAGAAAAACCGGCTCATCAGCACCGCCACCGGGATTGTCATGGAGCGCATGCGGCTGGCCGACGATGCCGCCTTCGAGCATCTGCGACGGCTTGCCCGTGATCAGCGCCGCCCTTTGCGGGAGATTGCGTTCGAACTGGTCGATGCAGTTTCCACGGCCAATCGCATGCTCGGCACCAGCAGAAAGTAAGTCGTCAGGCTTGTTGATAATGTCCCCGGGCAACTGGTCGGCCAACCTTGACAAGCAGATAAGCGGTTGCTAATTTTCGCTTATAGTCAGAGCCCCTGTAACACGGCCCTGCTTGTTGTGTTTCCAACAGGCGCCCCGACCCCGCGCCACGGAAACAAGCCCGCCTCATTGGCGGCATACTGCCTCACCACGGGCCAACGGGCCACATCCGCCCGGCAATACTGCAGAATTTTGCAGGCATTCCAGCACGGGCATCGGCAGGATATCCGCTGACAGACCCGAGATGACCGGACCCTGAACCTGTCCGGATTTCCCAGGACCACCCAACACCAGCCTGTGGCATGAACCATGGTCTGTCACGGGTGATGATTGTTTGGCCCCGTACACTCGGCAGTTAGCCAGCCCTGTGGCGTTAGCAAGGAGGAAAAGCCCATGAAACATTCCGCCATACTGTTTGTGTTACTTCTGATTTCCTCTGCTGTCATGGCAAAACACGACAGTGATCACCCCCTGACACCCGATGACTGGAAGGAAGTCATGGAGAAAGTACTGCTCCTCGAAAATACCGGCCTCCTGCCGACCCTGCTCCCCGTTATCATGAAAAACCAGGACACACTCCAGCTAACAGATGAACAGATAAGCGCGTTTCGTGACTGGCGGAAACACAACTACACAAACGTCGTAAACATCATGAACGAGATTGTCGAACGGAAGTTCCAGTTCCGTATTGAGGCACTAACGCCGGATACACCGGACAGCCGGCTTTACACCATGCAGTCGGAAATTCACGAATTGCAGCGAGAGTTACTGAAAATAAAGCTGTCCTGCCGCAACCTTGTCATGACAACATTTACAGACGAGCAGTGGAGCAACTTTGCATTCGTCGTCTCGGACAATCCCAAGCTCGCCAGCCTCCTGTCGCATGTCAATTACAAAACCGCCACAAACATGCAGTAATGAACAGGAACCACCGGCAAGGCAGCGCCCCGGAACCGGGGACAGTCCGGGGACAGAATTGAAATTCTGTCCCCAGGCAGGGTTTTGGTAGGAGCGGCTTCAGCCGCGATGGGCCCGGTATTACAATGTGAACCAACCACGAATGCACAGGGATCAGCTGGCATCCACCCTAACCCATGAGGCTCCACCCGGGAACAGAATTTAAATTCTGTCCCCTTGCAATGCTGTCCGCTTACAGGGTTGGGTCGCAGCCGCGATACGGGGCAGGCCTCAAGGGCCGGTACGGTCCTTCTCCAGCGAGGCGACCACATCCCGGAACATCTCCCGGTTGCGTTCGTTGATTTCCATCAGGGCGCGGTGAGCGGCGATCAGTGTCCGTGACAGGGCCTGCCGGTCGCTGGCCTCCTGCGGCACCTCCTCTGTGTCACCGGTTTGCAGGCCGGTGTGCTCGACGATATCGAACACCTCGTCCAGGGCCATGCTGAGCAGTATGGCGTTGATATCCTCGCGGTTGGACACGATGGTGACGCGGCGCGGCTCGGGCGCCTGCATGCGCCTGGCGATACCCACGAGCAGCCCCAGGTTGGTGCTGTCGATGCTGTCCGTTTCCGTGAGATCGATGACCAAACCCGACGGCTGCCCGGCATCGAAGAGTTTATCGAGGAAACGCTCGATGGAGGGACTCAGCGTGTAGCGGATGCTGCCAATGAACCGCAGCACGTGGATATCATCATGGCTGGCATGCAGCACGCGGCCGTTATCCATTGCCACGCCCCCTGCTGAACGCCAGCAACGCGATGTCATCCGGCAGCTGCCTGTCGGGCAGCACACCCAGTTCCTCTGCGAGCCTGTCCAGGTTCATCGCCTCCATTGCCGGCAGCAGTGCGTTCAACCTCTCCAGCAGGACGGCCTCGGGCATCAGCTCCAGGATGCCGTCGGATACCAGCAGCAGGTCGCCCTGCGGCGGCAGCTCGCATTGCCGGGCCTTGAACTCCACCTCGTTGAACAGGCCGATCGGTCGCCCCGGACATTCCAGCGTCCTGGCGCCACTGGCATCGTGCAGCACCGGGTAGGGGAACTGGCCGGCATTGCTGTAGCGCAGGGTGCCCTCCTCCAGGTCGATGACACCGTAGAAAATGGTGAGGTGCTTCTCCAGGCTCTGCCGGCAGATGTCCCCGTTCAGGCGCTGCAGCGTCAGTTGCGGATTCAGCACGGTGTCGTCCCCCGCGAGGTAGAGCGCATCCCTGTACTTGATCACCAGGGTATTGAGCATCACGGTCACGAAGGCCGAGGCGGCACCGTGACCGGAAACATCCGCCATGTAGAAGCCGACGTGCCGGTCGTCGATGGGAAAGTAGTCGACGAAATCGCCGCTGAGGTAGGTGGACGGATACAGGCGACGCCGGAAGGTATAACCGCCGAAAGTGCGGTTGTCCTCGGGTAGCAGCTGGAACTGGATCCTGCGGCCGGCCTTTTCATCCTGCTCGAGATACTTCAGCGTCTGGCGCAGTTCCCGGTTCAGTGTCTCCAGGTGCTTGCGGTACTCCCGGTTCTGGCGCTGGAGTTCGGCATGCTCGATCACCCGCCGCACGGCGCTCTCCAGCACCGCCATGTCCTGTATCGGCTTGGTGACATAGTCCCATGCGCCGCGTTTCAGGGCCTGCACGGCGTAGTTGAGCAGACTGACGCCGGAGACGATGATCACCGGGGTCTCCGGCGACTCGGCGGTGATGGTGGACAGGACCTCCAGGCCGTCCATGCCCGGCAGGCGCAGGTCGCACAGCACCACGTCCGGGTGCTCGTGCCGGAAGATCTCGAGGCCGCTGGGGCCGTCGTTGGCCTCCAGCATGGTGAAGCCGCTGTCCTCGAGGTAGGCGACGATGCTGTTGCGGATCGGCGGTTCGTCCTCGATGGTGAGGATCTTGGCCGGTGCCGTGGTCGGGTTGCTCATGTGCGCACCCCGCTGCCCGTCGGCATTCCGTGGGACACAGGGCGCAGCCTGGCCGGCAGGCGCTTCACTGCGTGGCCCCTGCCGCCGCGAGCGGCAGGCACAACCTGAAACACGCCCCCTCGCCGGGCGTCGAGTCGACTTCCATCACGCCCTTGTGCTGCTCGGTGACAATGAAATAGGACACGGACAGTCCAAGCCCGGTACCGGCCCCCACTGCCTTGGTGGTAAAGAACGGTTCGAAAACCCGCCGCTGCGTCTCCTCGTCCATGCCCGGGCCGTTGTCCTGCACCTCGATGCAGCCGTACTCGCCATCCCGGCGGGTGCGCAGCGTGATGCGGTGCGGGGGCGGCGTGTCGCCCTCGGCCATGGCCTGTGCGGCATTCTTTATCAGGTTGAGCAGCACCTGTTCTATTTCCGTGTGGTCGCAAACCAGGGTCTCGAATTCAGGATCATAGTCCCGCTCGATCTCGATCTGCCTGAAATCGTACTTTTTCTTCAGATCATAGTCACTCGAGGCGAGCCGCACCACGGTCTCCAGCATGTCGGTGACGGAGGCGGGATGAAATTCGGCCCCGGCGCCGCGACTGTAGGCCAGCATGTCGGCCACGATGCGGCTGGCGCGGCTGGCCGACTGCTGGATGGCATCCACGAAGCCGAGGATGCCGCGCTCGTCCAGGTAGCGGTAGACCAGCCCCAGGTCGATGCCGAGCGCCTCGGCGGTGCGGCGGTTGGCCTCCAGGTCCGGCGAGATCCGGCGCTGGATGTTCTGGCTGCCCTGCAGCACACCGCTCAGGGGATTGTTGATCTCGTGCGCCATGCCGGCCGCCAGGCCGCCCACGGACATCATTTTTTCCGTCTGTACCATGATCTGCTCGATGCGCACCCGGCTGGTGACGTCATCGATGCGGATCACCGCCCCGGCAGAGCCGTTTGAAAGCAGCGGGTAGATCATGACATCGGAGTACCTGGGTTCGCCCTCCTCCTCCGTCACCAGCCGCTCCGAGCGTATCGGGGTCTGGTTGCGGATGGCGGCATGGATATCCTCCAGCCTGGATTCGAACGCGGGGAACAGGTCGCTGAACGGCTGGCCGGTGGCCCGCTCGGCCGGCACGCCGGTGGCCTTCTCGGCGCCCTGGTTCCACTCCGTCACGAGCCCCTGCCGGTCCACGCCCACCAGCACCGAGGGCATGGAGTCGATGATGTTCTTGAGATAGGTGCGCATGCGCTGCAGCTCCCGGTCGATGCGCACCCGCTCGGAGATGTCGACAATCGCGCTCAGGATGAGCTGGCCCTGGTCGGTTTCCACCGGGCTGAGGCCAACCTCGACGGGAAACTCGCTGCCATCCTTGCGCAGGCCGAACAGGCTGCGCCCGAGGCCCATGGGCCGGGACCGGTGCTCCGTCTTGAAGCCCCTGACGTAGTCGGGATGCTGCTCCCGCAACCGTTCCGGGATGAGCATCTCGACCGGCTCGCCGAGCAGTTCCTCGCGCGGGTAACCGAAGTACCTTTCCGTCTGCGAGTTCACCAGCACGATGCGGCCATCCTGGTCCACCATGACAATGGCATTCGGCGCCGACTCCACGACCAGCTGGAACAGCTTCTCGGTGCGCTGGCGCTGGGTAATGTCCTCGACCTCGCCGACCACCATCAGTGGCTGGCCGGCGGCATCGCGCACCAGCACCGCATGGGCCCGCACGACGATGGTGGCCCCGTCGCGGCGAACATAGCGTTTCTCCAGCTCGTAGCTGTCGGCCTCGCCGCGGACCAGCGCCTCGAACCGGGCCCGGGTCTCGTTCCAGTCATCGGGGTGGGTGATGTCCTCGATGCTCAGCCTGGCCAGCTCCGCGCCTGAATAGCCGAGGCTCCTGCACAGCGCCGGATTGACACGGATCAGCCGACCGTCCAGGCCGGCCGACAGGATGCCGATGGGGGCGTTCTCCAGCGTCAGGCGCAGCTGCTCCTCGCGCTCGGTGAGCTGCTGCCGCGACTGCTCCTGCCGGGTAATGTCCTCGCCGGAACTCAGGGTGGCGATAACGTTGCCTGCCTCGTCCTCCAGCAGGGTATTGTGCCAGGCGATCAGCCGCTGCTCGCCGTCAAGCGTCACCACCGGGTTGCGGTAGTACTCGGGAAGATCCATCTCACGCGACATCAGCCTGGCGAACATCGCCCTGACCTCCTCCCGGGCATCGGCCGGAAGGAAGTTGTCGAACCAGTTCTTGCCGAGGATCTCCGCCTCGCTGCCGCCCAGCAACTCGCAGCCCTTGCGGTTGATCAGGCTGACCCGCTGGTCGGCGTCCACGACCAGCATGACGACACCGGCCACATCGAGGTAGCGCTGCGCCCGGTTGCGCTCCCGGGTGAGTGCCTGCTCGGTCTGCTGGCGGTAGATCTCGCTGCCGAGCCACTGGCCCATCAGCCGCAGAATCTCGATGTCGGTGGGGGTGAAACGTTCCGGGCGCGGATCCTGGCTGGAGAAGTTGAGCGTCCCGTAGACCCTGCCGCCGGCGACCACGGGTATCCCGAGGTAGGTCTCCAGCCGGTATTCCCGGTAACAGGGATGGGTCTTCCACTCGGAGGCCGCCGCATGCTCGAAACCGACCGGCCCTTCGGCTTGCAGCGTTTCCCGGCAGTAGGTATTGCCGAGCTCGAATACCGCGCCCGCCTCGATGGATGCATCGGGCGAGATGACCTGGATAACCTCGTAGCGCTCACCCTCGATGTGCGCGAGTATGCCGACCGGCAGCCTGAACTGGCCACAGCCCGTTTCAAGCAACGCCCTGACCTTGTCATCGAACGGCAGGTCGTGTGCCGAGGTAATCTCGTGCAGGGCGCGCAACACCTCCTCGGTCTGCCGGCGCTCGTCCACCTCGTGTTGCAGCGCCCTGCCCACCCGCTGGCGCTCCCGGATCTCCGACTCCAGCTGGCTGTTGATATCCTTCAGCTGCCGCGTCCGGTTGGTAACGCGTTTCTCCAGCTGGTTGCGGGACTCGCGCACGGCATGCTCGGCACGGTTGCGCCGCCGGTCGGATCGCCCGATGAGCACGGCCATGACGGCGCTGAACAGCAGGAACACCAGGAATATCGATTTGGCGCGGTCCTCCAGCAGATCCCTGTGCGCGGCAAACAGGCCGGCCTCCGGCAGATCGACCAGGGTCCACAGGGTGCCCTGCACGTCGACGGCGAAACCGACGCGGTCCATTTCGCCGGGTTCCAGGCTGACCTTGCCCTGCAGATCGGCGCGCGTACCCTCGGCGGCCACCTCGATCAGCCCGGGCCTGTCACGATGCAACAGGATGAGCCGGTGATCGTGCAGCTGGCTGTTCTCCAGGATGCGCGCCAGCACGGCCGGGTTCAGGCTGACGAAGAACACGCCATGCTCGCCGTTCCGGCTTTGCCATTTCGCCATGATGTCGAAGTGATAGCCGAGCGGGTTGGGATGAATGAACACCTGCTGGTCATCGCCGGAGGCGAAGTGGTGGATATCGGTCTGGCACAGGCGAGCGACCTTGCCCTCGAGGTCATCGAGCATCACCTCGCCCCGGCCGTCGGTGATGGTGTAGGCAAAGAAATCGGGGAAATGCCGCCTGACCCGCCCGGCGAACTCTTGCCGCAGTACCTCGTTGTCAGGGGCACGCGACAGGCTGCTGATAATGTCGCCCTCCTCTTCGGCCGCGTCGAGTGCTCCATGAGGGCCTGCTGGCTGTCAAGGTAGCCCTGGTGGTTCCGGTCGACATAGAGGTACAGGAAAAAGCCGATCAGAACCAGCGTAAAGACAATGAATATCGTCGTGTAGTGCTTCACCGGGCGCCTGTTTTATTCTCAGGTGTGCGGGGGATACGGGGTCGAGCGCTTACACATGCATTTGAGTAGTATAGCCCCTGTCGACCCCGTGTGAACCGCAGCCGCGCGGTGGCGTACGCACGCAACCCTCGGGGGGTCAGTGGATCATGCGCAGCGAGTAGCCCCGCTGCCCCAGCAGGCGGATCAGCCCGTCCTCACCCGGCAGGTGCAGCGCACCTACGGCTATGAAGGCGCCACCGCGCTGCAGGTGCGCCTCCAGGCGATCCGCCATCAGGTGGTTGCGCTCGATGATCAATCGCTGCTCGAAGTCGCGCGCAATGCGCTGGTCACCGCTCTCGATCGCCGCATCGGAAATCGCCATCATCGCCGCCAGGTCACGCCGCTTCCATGCCGCCAGCAGCGCGGCATTCATCTCGTCGATCAGGTCCAGGTTGTCGACGGCATCCTGCAGCAGGGCCACCTGGTCGCCCTCGGGCATGGTATCGAAGACATCGAGCTGCTCGCGGATGGTCTCCAGACCGTGCAGCGACTTGCCGGCCTGCTGCGCCTCCTGGTAGAGCATCAGGTCGAGCACCATGCCGGTCTCGGGCACCGGAACGGACAGGGTGGTTGCCGCCGCCCAGGGCTTCATACGCTCGAGCACCACCTCGGGGATGCCCCGCGAAACGATGGCACGGGCCGTTTCCTCGAACAGCGGCCGGCCGATAATGTCGGAGAGCAGGCGGCCGTCAGTCAGCAGCATGACGGTGCTGGAATAGATCATGGCCTCCATGTTCAACAGCACCTCGAGCACGACGCTGTCGGCTTCCTCGAAGGCCTGGCGCACCGGACTGGCGAGTCGCAGGACTTCAGGGTCCTCGGAGTGAATCGTGCCGAACAGGTAGCTGGGATCGGCACCCTCGCCATGGACCTCCCACAGCAGGCCATGCTGCCTGCCGGCAGTACCGGATATGGCGACCGACACGCCGGCAAGAACCAGGAGAATGATCAGACCTGCAAAGCGATGAATCACCTGCTGTTGCATGCGCATACTGCCCCCATGGCAAGACAAATGTGATTGCAGTCTAGCTCCATGCAGGCCTGCTGCACATACCGCTGCTCAACTGCCCTGGCGGCAATCGCCATCGACAGGCCGATTGGGTATGCTGAATACATGTCAGATACCGAGAGCAAGTCCCCCATTGCCAGGCGCTTCCGCGGCTTCCTGCCGGTGGTCGTCGACGTGGAAACCGCCGGCTTCAACCCGAAGCGCGATGCCCTGCTGGAGATCGCGGCCGTGCTGCTGGACATCGACGCCGAGGGCTACATCCACCGCACCGAGACGATCGCCTGCCACGTGGAGCCGTTCCCCGGCGCCAACCTCGACCAGGCCTCGCTGGAATTCACAGGCATCGATCCCTGGCACCCGTTTCGCATGGCAAGGCCCGAGCGCGATGCGCTAGACCAGGTGTTTCGCCCCGTGCGCAAGGCGGTCAAGTCGAGCGGCTGCAACCGCGCCATCCTGGTCGGCCACAATGCCGCCTTCGACCTGTCATTCGTGAACGCCGCGGCCGAACGCACCGGCATCAAGCGCAACCCCTTCCACCAGTTCAGCACCTTCGACACGGTCACACTCGCCGCACTGGCCTATGGGCAGACGGTGCTGGCTCGCGCGGTGCAGGCGGCCGGCATGGACTGGGACAGCGACAAGGCCCACTCCGCCGTCTACGACACCGAGCGCACGGCCGATCTGTTCTGTGCTATCGTCAATCGCTGGCACGAAACCAGCAACAATCCCGGCGCAGTGTCCTCCGGGGTGATCTGAAACCAGGAAAATCACATACATGACCGAAACCAACGAGCAAATCCTGCAGTCCCATGCCGGGCTGATTCACCGTGTAGTCATGCACTGCAACGAGTCCCTGCTGCTGGGACTGGACGACGAGGACCGCAGCATTGCCGAGTCCATCCTGCGCGGCATCCAGGACCCCAGCACCCTGCCCGATCTCGCGGCGGACTTCGATTCCGGCATGGCCGCGCCCGGCATCGCCAGCCTGGTGCACGCCTCGCGCAACGGCAATGCGCACGCCCTGCAGATCATCGCCGGCATGGCCAAGCAGATGCTGCAGGCCGGCGGCGACATGGGCATCCTGGCCGGCCGCATCCGGCCGCTGGTGGAGGGCGAACGCGATGCCGACAAGCTCACTGAGGATATGGGCGAGAAGGGCCAGAAGCTGATGGTCGATATCCTGGAGGAACTGCTGAAACTGGAAGCGAACTAGGGCGGCTCCAAAAAATTACGGGTTCACCGCAGAGACGCAGAGGACGCGGAGAAAAGCGAAAAATATCACCGCAAAGGCGCAAAGAACGCAAAGAACGCAAAGAACGCAAAGAACGCAAAGTAAAATTACTGTTAAAAACACGCTGCAAACAAAAAACCGGGGACAGAATTCAATTCTGTC
>LJNS01000104.1 GCA_001303245.1 Gammaproteobacteria bacterium SG8_30 | reverse complement strand
GGCAAACCCCATACGAGCGGCTCTTGGCCAAAAAGGACGCCGCCAGCGTGTCACCGATGTCCTGAGACCTTACATGATCGGGATGGTGGCCAGGCGCAGAATCGAACTGCCGACACGCGGATTTTCAGTACAGGGGAGAGCCGCCGGGGGCGCCAGGGAGCCGAAGACGGTGAAGGGGTTTCCGAGGGGCCGACCGAGCCGCCCTCCCCGACCGAGCCTATTCCGAACCCGTCCGACCGGTTCCAGGTTTCTCTTCTGCACACGCCGAACCCGCTCAACGACTTGCGGCTGACCCGACCGAACCAAGACCGAACCGCGACCGACACCGCCGCACGCTCGCACCCCGCGGCCGTGCCCGCCCTCTGACCCTGAGAATCTGGAGACCTGGCGTCCTCCGCTGCCCCCCGCCTCGGCCGGCGCGGCGCCCCGACGACTCGGGAACGCGGCGAGTGGCGCTCCGGGCTGCGCCGGACGGCAGTGAACAGTCCGTGAGCAGACACTTCGCGCCTACAAGCAAACCCGCGACGAGCGGGGTCTCGAAGGGGCGAGAACGGCCATTAGCGGCCGCTTCACGCCAATTGGCCGCTCTCACCAGCTGCCAGACTAATTGTGCACCGCGCGACTCTGTCGCATATAACCTTGCCGCAGCCACCGGGCCTTGCGCACATTCATGTGTTAGGCCCTATTAGTCTGAAGCCAACCCGCAGGAGTGAGCGCGGGCTCTCGACATTCCGGCTCGTCGCACCGTGCGGCATCGTGAGCTGTGGAGCTTCCACTGCGGGGACACCGCGTATATTGGGGTGGCTGCTACTATACGGATACACGTGTTGCGGAAACCCACAGGCTGCTGCGCCCGCACTACGGATGTGAACGATGCCGTTGCCTGTCAGTCTGATGCGCTATGAACACGACGATACACACACATATATCGAGCCGATTGACCGTACTACTTGTCTCAATTGCGCTCTCGGTCTTGGTGTCGGCCTGCGGTGGCGGCGAAACCGGCGAGTCCGGACTTGGTACAGGCGGCGGCGGGACGCCACCTTCCAGCCCTGGCTCCGATGCACAGGTGATCGCTGGTCAGGCGCTGAAGGGCCCCCTAGACGATGCCTTGGTAGAAGTGCTGGACCCGGCAGGAAACGTGCTGGCTAGTGGGCCGGTTCAGGCCGGTCAATTCGAGCTTTCGGTAGGTGTTCCGGCCGACCACCCGTATGTTGAGGTCCGTACCCGCGGAGGCCACTTCGTCGACGAGGCGACGAGCCGTCGTGTCGACGTCCCAGCCTCGGAGGGATTGAACGCTTTGATCTCGAGATCAGAGCTCTCTGTACACCGCCTCGAGCTGGTTCTGACGCCGGAAACGTCGGTAATTTCGGAGCTGGCACGTGGCCGATTGCAGGCGGGAAGCAGCTTCGAGGGGGCGATGGACGAGGCGCTGCGGCTCTATCAGCAGCAGTTCGTTCGCGACTCGCGTCCGCCGCAGGTGGCATCGGACACCGATTCACCGATGCGGTTCGGTACGCCGCTGACGCCTGACGATACCGCGGATGTGATGGCGTGGCACCGTGCCAGGGCGTTCTCCCACTACGCTCAAGATCTCGGCCTAGGGCCGGAGTTTGTGTTTCAGCTTACCAACGCGTTGGCTCGTGACATGCACGACGGACGACTCGACGGCCTGGCAAACGGCGAGCCCATCACGGTATCGGGGCCGACGGGAGGGGTCTTCCACATGGAAGACGCCGACCAAGCGCTGCGCTTCTCACAGGCCCGCGCCGGTACGCTGCACGAAAACGTGGCGAGACTGGTCGATGGCGCGGCGTCACCCGACTTGCGTCGCCGCCTCGAGCTGATGTCACTCGATCTCACCGATTTTGATTGGCTGCGGATGCAGCGATCGCAAGGCATCTCAACAACCGAGACACACTTAGCTGCCAACGACCTTCCGGCGTTACCGCGGTTGCCGGAACTCGTCGATGAGGATGGCAATCCGACCGACCGGGTCGCACGTTACACCCTGCGGGCGATGATGGACGTCGACGTGACGATCAATGCGCCGGGTGAGAGCTGGGTGACGCCCATGTATCGCTACAACGCGCTGCAGCTGCCTCCCGTCATCCGAGCTAGGCGCGGCGACGAGATGTTCGTGACACTCGTCAACGACCTGCCTGCGGCAAGCACTGTTCACTGGCATGGCTTCAAGCTTCCAGGCTCGGAGGACGGTGGGCCCGCCGACCCGGTCGCGCCCGGCTCCTCGAGGCTCTACCACTTCACGCTCGATCAGCCGGCCGCATCACTCTGGTTCCATCCCCACCCGCACCCCGGGACCGCCGAGCAAGTGTACCAGGGACTCGCCGGCGTACTCCTGCTGACCGACCAGGTGGAGCAACAATTGCGGCGGGACAGTCGGATTCCGGCAGAGGAGCACGATATCCCGCTGCTCATTCAAGACCGCCTGTTCGACGCGGAATCCGCAGGCGTCCGCGAGCTCGTGTACTCCAGCGAGCAGATGGCCGGGTTTGGGATGATGGGGAACGTAGTCTTGGTCAACGGTGCCGAGCTACCTCGGCTTGCAGTCGAGACCCGCCAGTACGTGCTGCGCCTGTATAACGCCTCCAACAGCCGCACCTATGACTTCGCCTTGCACGACGGCCAGCAGTTCAGTCTGGTCGGCAGCGACGGCGGGTGGCTCCCCTCGCCTGTGGAGGTGGACAATGTCGTGTTGAGTCCGGGGGAGCGGTCGGCCATCGTCATCGACTTTGCTGCGTACCGGCCCGGTGATCAGGTGATGCTGATATCCCGCCCGTTCATGGGCGGTGCGGCAATGGGGATGAGCCGGTTCCACGCTTCCGGGGGCACCGAAGGCATGCACGGTGGCATGGTGGGTGGGCATCATGGCCGGGAGCCATACCTGCCGGGTGAAGGCCAGGACATCATGCGCTTTGATGTCGACCGTGCCGTCGTCGACGATGTCCGCCTCTACGCAGGGCTGCCCGAGGCGGCGGTGATCCACGACAGGCTTTCCGAACAGGACGCGACAGCGGACCGCTTGTTTGTCATGTCGTGGGGCCACGGCATGGACGGGTTCCTGATCAACGGTAAGCAGTACTCCCCGGACCGAATTGATGAGCAAGTGACGCCCGGCGCGATCGAGATCTGGGAAATCGTTAACGTCTCCCCGATGCCCCATCCTTTCCATCCCCATGCAATCCAGTGGCAGGTGCTCGACAGAAGCCGTGAATCCCCGGCAGGCGCCGAGCGCGGTTGGAAGGACACCGTCCTCGTGCGTCCAGGTGAAAGCGTACGCCTGATTGGGAAATTCGAGCCGGTCAACAGCGGCGAGTACGTTTACCATTGCCACATTCTGGAGCACGAGGACGCAGGAATGATGGGAATCTTTCGCGTCGGACCGTAGACAGCCCACGATAGCGGCTTCGCAACGTCTAGGCCGCAGACGGACACCGTCGCCACCCAGGCAAGTCCTTCTCGCGACACCTGGCGAACCGCTTCATGAGTACTATCCGATCGGCAGTTTTGGGTCGATCACTGCCGGTCGCAGGAGCCGGGCCGGCCGCAGACCGGGACGCGCTGCTCATGAGTCGCCGTGAGTCGCTGGCGTCAGACCGCAGGCTGGAAGCGGCCTGGCAGCGGCGCCTATCATCTATCTAGCGCGCGCTCCGGGAGTCTCCCGTGCCTGACTGGGCGGTAGGTGCTTTCTATCTGCTGTGCGGCATCGCCATTGCGGTGGCCGCGTCGTGGCTGCTGATCTCGCTGCTGTTTGGACCGCGCCCGAAGTAGCGGCTGTCTACCCTAGCCGCGAGTAGCTTGCGGCAGCGAACGGCCAGAGCTGGATGGCCGAATATCAACTATCCTATCTTTCGAATGTGGTTTGCTGTTCTTATACCGCTACCGCCGATTCGATAGCGGCTATCCAAATCGAGGAATCTGAAATGTCACGTGTCACTATTTGCCCCGATGCTCATTTGGCATCGTTGCTCTTGCTAGGCATTGCCATGCAGGTTTCCGGTTGCGCGTCTGACAGCTATGCCGCAAGAGGTGCTGGACAAGGCGCAACCACAGGCGCACTGGCTGGTGCTGTAGGTGGTATGGCTACGGCGCTGATCTTCGGCGGCAATGTCGGTGAAGCAGCTGCGCGCGGAGCGGTCTACGGCGGCGCCAGCGGTGCCGTCGTCGGTGGCATGTCCGGCGCGAATGTCGACAAGCAGGTTGCCGCACAAGAGCAGGCTGAGCGCGAAAAGAAAATTGCAGAGTTTCGCGACGAAATCGGCACTGACGCGTTCAATGGCTTTGTTGCTCTGGCGGAGTGCAAACACGACATAGCGGTCGCCAACGCGCGCGAGGCTAGGAAGGCGCGCAATCGCGATCATGCACTTGCCGGGCTCTGGATCGAGATACTGGCTGAGGTGGACCGCGAGAATCGCGACGCTGCCAGCGACTTACTTCCGGAACTTGTGTCCAGCGACAAGCGAATTGAGACAGTCAGCGACGCCGAATCGCGTATTGAGGGCGCGCTGGGGAGAATGAGGGAGATTCGTGCCGAGTATGACCTGCCGGAAGATTGCTCTTCCTGAATAGTTCAGGGGCCGGCCTAACCATCGCCCGAAATAACGAGCAGATAGCTGGCATTGAGGGGATGTCCGCTTTGGGCCGTTCTCTCCCCTTAAGCAAGGGATCGAATTAGCGGTGGCTAGTTGGCAGCTTCCGGGGGTACTGCCAAATTAACCGTCGGGACCCGACAATCCGTGGATGAAAAGCCGAGAAAGCCTATACAGGCGGCACCGATTTCCGCCTGAGATCATCCAATACGCAGTTTGGCTCTACCACCGCTTCAACCTGAGCCACCGGGACATCGAGGATCTGCTGGCTCGGCGAGGGGTCCTCGTCATCCACGAGTCGATCCGTCTCTGGTGCAACAAGTTCGGGCCCCGATACGCGCATCGACTGCGGCGCCGGCACCGCGGCTACGGTGACACCGTCTTCATGGACGAGGTCTTCGTCCGGATCGGAGGCCGGCAGCGCTATCTGTGGCGGGCCGTCGACCAGGACGGTGAAGTTATCGACGTGCTGCTCCAGGAGCGCCGGGACGCGGCCGCCGCCAGGCGCTTCTTCCGGCACGTGCTGGCACACCTCGGTGGCGAGCCGAGGACGATCGCGACGGACAAGCTGGGGAGTTACGCGGTGGCCCGCCGCGAGCTGCTGCCGAGCGCCGCGCACGACACCCATCGCTACGCCAACAACCGGGCCGAGCTGTCGCACCAGCCGACCCGGGTCCGGGAGCGGGGAATGAGGCGGTTCAAATCCATGTTTCAGGCGCAACGATTCGTCCGCGTCCGCGCCGCCGTCTCGAACCTTTTCAGCCTCGGGCGGCATCTGGTTGCAGCGGGTCACTACCGGCGGCTACGTCAGAGCGCCTTTGCGTCATGGGATCGGGCGGTCGCAGTCTGACGGCAATCCGGCAGAGCGACGCTGCGGCCGCTCGGAGTTAACTTGGCAATACCTCACTGCGCTCGACTGTATTGACCGCTCCCGCGTCGAGACTGCCCGCCAGAATTCCACTTCCTCCTTACTCCGCCTTGCGGGGCCGATAGACAAAGACCCTCGCTTCGCTTCTCGCCCCGCCGGCCGGCCACTGCCGTGTTACCATTTTTCGTTGCCTGTGACGCTCTTTTCCGTGCCCCTCCCCCGGCCCCACCCGGAATCCTAGAGTTCAGCGCCATGACCGACGCCCCGACGCACATCGACGACATGAACGGCATCGTCCCCGGGTTGGCAATTACCCGGGCGCAGGCACGGTTCGTTCGCTACTTTACCGCCATCCTGATTGACCTTGTGGTCTTGAATCTGTTCGCCGAGCACTGGGACGCGGTGCACGTCGACAACTTCACGATTACGCTGGCTGTGGCGGTGCTGCTCCAGGTGCTGCTCAAGGTCACCATGGCCATCGAGCACAAGGTGGCCGCGTTTTGGAAAGCGAGGCCCGGTGGCCGCGCGACGTTCATGCGCTACTTCAGCGCCTGGGTGATCCTGTTCGGATCGAAGTTCGCGATCCTCGAGGCGGTCGCCTTCGCTTTTGGGAGTCAGGTCGAGTTCAGAGGTGCCCTGCACGGAGTCGTGGCGATTATCGTGGTGCTCGTGGTCATGGTACTCGCCGAACTCTTTATCGTTCGCATCTTCCACTGGCTGGGTAACAGCGGCACCCCTGCCGCCGCCTGACCCGCGCGCGCCGCGGGCGGGTCAATACACTTTAGAGATGCGGCATCCCCGAGAGCAGCTCCGCTGTGCCATCTTCGTACCGCTTCTTGACGGGCTACATGGTCAACGCGGAAGACAATGCGAATAGGACGTATATGCAGGCCTATGTGAGCGGAGGCGATCCGCGGGCGGCGTTGGGGGCCCGGCGGCAGACGGGTGGGCGGCTCGGATGTGCCGGATCGACGGCGCCGGTGGCGGGCACCGGTGGCGTCACCCTATGACGGGCTGCCGCGGGCTCCTCGCCTGATCGGTCCCCGCATCAGTCACGGCCGCAGGTTAGAGGGTCAGCTATGTCTGCTATCGGCCCGTCAACCGACACTCCGCAGGATACGCAAGTCCCGCACCGGGCGCGGTCCGCGGAGGTCGAGAACGGCCAGGAACGGCCGTCTCTGGAGAGAGAAACACAGTCGCAGGGCCGGGGCTTCCAGGCGTTGATGGCCGCTAACGGCCAGGTGGTCTGACCCCAGTTTCCTGGACCACCTAGCTAGGCACAATAACCGGTGGCTGAGATTGAAGCGGTAGCACAGCCAGGCGGCGCATTGGATGATCGCAGGAGGAAATCGGTGGCGCTTGTATTGAGTAGCCGAGTGTTTCATCCGGGGACGGTCGCGCGTTGCTGCTTGACTTGGCAGTACCTTCTAGGCCCCGAGCGTGTTGACCACAATGTTCCGCCGCATCAGTGGCAAGACACCATCGGCCTGGCGCGCGACAGTGCCTCGCTGATACCAACACCACAGTCGTCACAGTCGGAATCAGGAAGTTCAAACATCCCCTGAACCGAGTCTGCCAGTCCTGCATGCCGGCCGGCTGGTCGGGCCGGGGACGCCGCCCTGAGGCCGCATCGACACATTTTCAGATAGTCCGCGGGTTACCCCTCGATGGCCACGGATGGTCCGCAGGCGATGCCAGGAACCCGTTGCGAATCATGGCGTTGCAAGAGATGGCCAGGGTCGGGATCGAGCGACCGACGCGCGGGACTGGCGCCCTCAAGACTCCCGCAGGGATTCGGCCGGGCTCGAGGCATCGCGCTACGGCTGATCGAGCCCGGCGAGCCCCCGGTCAGGTCCGCGTCGTGTTCGAGTCGGGCAGCCGGAATCCAGGAATCTCGACGCTATCGCGGCATGCATGCCCGCCACAGTAGACTGCCACGCGATCCGGACAATCCAGCCGGCGACCGACCGTCGCATGAGGATCCATGAACATCCAGCAGTCACTCGATTCACTGCCGATCGGCGTCTTCTTCCTGGCGTTTGCGATCATCTCGCTGATTACCTACGAGAGCGGATACCGCCTCGGACGTTGGTGGCAGGCGCACACGCCCGACGAAAAGGAAGGCCCCACGGCCATGATCGTGGGCTCGCTGCTGGGTCTACTGGGGTTCCTGCTTGCGATCACCATGGGGATGGCATCCGATCGATTCGACACCCGCCGCGGGCTCGTGCTGGCGGAGGCGAATTCTGTGGGCACGACATACCTCCGGGCCGGCTATCTGCCGGAGCCTGCCTCGGGCAGGAGCCAGGATCTCCTCCGTGAATACGTACCCCTGCGCATCGCGAGTAGCGATCAGGCAGAGGTCCGGACGCAACTGGCCCGGTCGGTCGAGATCCACAACCAGCTCTGGTCGATCGCCGAGGAACTGGCCCGCAGCGCACCTGAATCGGAAGTCCTGGCCCTTTATATCGAGTCGCTGAACGAGACGATCGATCTGCACGAGACGCGGATGACGTCGGGCCTGTACGCCCGCGTGCCCGCCACAGTCGTCTTCCTGCTCCTGCTCGGCTCGACGCTGACGCTTGGCATGATCGGTTACAACGCAGGCCTGACCGGGCGGCGCGGCCCCGTCACGGCCGTCGCGCTCGTCGTCGTCCTGGGCGCCGTCACCACCCTTATAGTCGATCTGGACCGACCACGCGAGGGACTGCTGACAGTGAGCCAGCAGCCGCTCATCGACCTCCAGGAGCAAATCACAGCAGGCGCCCGGTCGATCGTCGCGCAGCCGTGACCCCGGCTATCTTTGCCTGCACTTCCATTTGAGTTGCTCCTCGTGACATAGGTGCCGGTATTACAGTTTCGGGATCCCCTTGTGCGTGGGCCGGGTTCGTTTGCAGCCGACAGTGGACTATCGAACCGTAACACCGGCACCCTTCCTCCGCGCTGGGGCACCAGGTCGACACATCATGCGCTGGATTTGACAGAAGCGGGGCCCGCACACTCGCGCGGTTGACCCGGCGAATACGCAACGCCTAGCATCGGAACGGCAAGCAGCCGAACCGGTCATGAAGAAAGCCGGTCGCGACCACACACCAGGGAGGGGATCCTGATGAAGTCGTTGCAGCAGATTGCCCAGTCCGTCGTCGTCCTTGGTCTCGCCGTGGCCTTCCACGGCCTCGCGATGGCGGGAGACGGGGCGACCGACATCTCTTCTTACCGCTGGATCAACGTGCGGCCGACGGTTCCCTTCGATCCGACGATGTGGGCACCGCGCGCGGGCCTGCAAGCGCTCGAGTTACGCAACGAGCTGTACGTGATGGGTGGCCGCGGCCCGTTCTCGTTCGAGACGGCGACGACGCTCTACGGCGACGTCTGGAAGAGCACCGATGTCGGCGCCACCTGGCAACGCGTCGCGCAATGGGAGCCCGGCCAGGCAGCTTCCGGCATGTGGTCGCCGCGCGCCTACTTCGGCGCCGTCACGCATCGCGGCCGCATGTTCGTGATCGGCGGGCAGAACTTCGAGACCCGTCCCAACCCGATCTTTCCCGATGGCTGCGCGTCTCTCCCACCCGGCGTGCCGTGCCTGCCGTTCCTGCCAGACTCGGTTTTTTTCGACGAGGTCTGGAGCAGCAAGGACGGTGCAACCTGGACGGCGGAGACGCTGGACGCCCCGTGGGAGGGCCGCGCCGGCCTGTCTGCGGTCGTTCACAAGGGCGCGATCTACGTGCTCGGCGGCAGCCAGGGCGACGACGCCTCGACCGGCGGCACCGGGCGGGTACTGTTCAACGACGTGTGGATGTCGCGTGATGGCCGGACGTGGACCAAGATCGTCGGTACCGGACCACGCTGGTCACCGCGCGCAGGGGCTGCCG
Organism: Gammaproteobacteria bacterium SG8_30; assembly: GCA_001303245.1. Classification (GTDB taxonomy): domain Bacteria; phylum Pseudomonadota; class Gammaproteobacteria; order Steroidobacterales; family Steroidobacteraceae; genus SG8-30. The sequence continues at coordinate 1,273 of LJNS01000104.1, read as the reverse complement.
TGGTCTCGAAGGATGGATACCTCTACGTGTTGGGCGGCGAGCGGGGCTTCTCCTGCGGCTTCGATGCGACGAGCCCGTGCCAGCCGGCGACGGCCACGCTCTACTTCAACGACGTGTGGCGCTCGCGCGATGGCGCGAGGTGGGAACAGGTTACTGCCGCCGCCGGCTGGTCCCCGCGGCCCGGGCACCAGTGCGTCGTGCTCGTGAACCAGATTGTCTGCTTCGGTGGCTACGGCGAAGTACCCGGCGTCCCGCCGGTCCCGGCCAATCCAACGGACATCTGGGCGAGCCGCGACGGCCGTACCTGGACCGAACTCTCCTCGCCCGCCTCGCCGCCCTGGAACGGCGCCTCGCCCGCGGACATGCGCTACGACTTCGACGCGCTGGTGTTCTCGGGGGGCCGCGCCGGCCTGCCGCCGTCGATCATGACCTTCGGTGGCGACCGCGAGCGGTTCGGGCTGCCCGAGGAAGTCAACGCATTCCTGCTGGAGAACGACGTCTGGCAGTTCGGGCCGTAGCGGCGACGGTATCGTCTTGCGCTGGCCTTGGCTGAGTGCTTCAGCCAGGCGCAGCAGCGAACAGCCGTATCCGCAGCTGGTTGACAGGCACGCCCCGCCGGGGGGATCGGTACGGGAATTAACAGATCCGAGGTGGTGGCCAGGGGCAGAATCGAACTGCCGACACGCGGATTTTCAGTACAGGGTAGACCGAACTTTTTGCGCTCCAGGCCGAAGATCCTCAAGGACTTTCTTGTCGGTGCACCGATCGGACTTTGCCGACCGACCCTATACCGAACCGGTATCCTGAAAATCTGACCGAACATACTCGGCGCCGAACACGTTCAACGAGTTGGGCGCGTCTCGACCGAACGATTTCCGAACTGCGCACCGAACTTCCCCTGCCGGTTGTCGTGTGTTGATTTGCAGCCAACACCGATCCAGTTTCATCGTCCGATTGCACATCCGGTCGACCCGCCTCAGTACGTGAAAGCAACTGCATTTCAGATGCTTCCGTTTATTCGGGCGACACAATTCACTGCAAATCCCGGGTCAACCTTCGGTGCAAATCAACAGTGCAGTGGCAACTTAGTGGGGAATTTAACGATCTTCGTTGCGGCCTGGAAAGTTAACTTGTCAATACCTATGGATGAAATGCTGTCGAGTGAATGAGGACGTTAGAGGTGCATCATCAGCGGCCGCAAGTTCATTGCCGGTGTTGCCTGAATCTAGCCATCACCCAGGAACCACTGTTTGGGAACCGGTGCGATAAAGGA
>LJNS01000032.1 GCA_001303245.1 Gammaproteobacteria bacterium SG8_30 | reverse complement strand
ATCGGCCTCGGCGGCGGGGCCGCCTCGTCCGTCGGCAGCGGTGCGAGCTCGGCGGATCTGGACTTCGCTTCGGTGCAGCGCGGCAACCCGGAGATCCAGCGGCGGGCCCAGGAAGTGATCGATCGCTGCGCGGCGCTCGGAGAGGACAGCCCGATCCTGTTGATTCACGACGTCGGCGCCGGCGGACTGTCGAATGCGGTGCCGGAGGCGGTGGCGCACAGCGCGCGCGGCGGCCAAGTCGACCTGCGCGCAGTGCCCAACGACGAGCCGGGCATGACGCCGCTCGAGATCTGGTGCAACGAGGCGCAGGAGCGCTACGTGCTCGTCATCGCGGCGGACCGGCTCGCCGGTTTCGAAGCGCTCTGCCGGCGCGAGCGCTGTCCCTTTGCCGTGGTCGGCCGCATCACCGACGACGGCGTGCTGAAGGTCCACGACCCTCACTTCGCCAACGACCCCGTGGACCTGCCGGTGGACGTGCTGCTCGGCAAGCCGCCGCGCATGACGCGTGACGTGCGGCGCCTCTTGCGGGGCGGGGACGGGTTCGACGCGAGCGGCATCGATCCGGCCGAGGCGCTGGACCGGTTGCTGCGCCTTCCGGCGGTGGCGGACAAGACTTTCCTCGTGACCATCGGCGACCGCACGGTCGGCGGTCTGGTCGTGCGCGACCAGATGGTCGGTCCGTGGCAGGTGCCGGTCGCGGATGTCGCCGTGACGGCCGCCGCTTTCGTCGGTTGCGCGGGCGAGGCCATGTCGATGGGGGAGCGGACGCCGGTCGCCCTGCTCGACGGGCCTGCCTCGGGCCGGATGGCCATTGGCGAGGCCGTCACGAACATCGCGGCGGCCGACGTGAGGCGGCTCGCCGACGTGCGCCTGTCGGCCAACTGGATGGCAGCCTGTGGCCAGCCCGGGGAGGATGCCGCCCTGTTCGATACCGTGCGGTCGGTTGGCGAGGACCTGTGCCCCGCGCTCGGCATCGCCATTCCCGTGGGCAAGGACTCGCTGTCCATGCGTTCGGCCTGGTCGGATGAGCGAGGCGATCACGCCGTGGTCGCGCCCGTGTCGCTCATCGTCTCGGCCTTCGCACCCGTGGGCGACGTGCGGCGGACGCTGACACCTGAGCTGCGGCGCGATGCCGGTGACACGGCACTCGTGCTGGTCGACCTCGGGGGCGGGCGCGACCGGCTCGGGGGCTCCTGCCTGGCACAGGTCTACGGGCGACTGGGCGACGTACCCCCCGACGTGGACGACCCGGAGCGCCTCAAGGGGTTCTTCGCGGCGATCCGCCAGCTTTCCGATCGCCATCTGCTCTGGGCCTACCACGACCGTTCGGACGGGGGCGTCGCCGTCACCGCACTCGAAATGGCCTTTGCGGGGCGGTGCGGCGTCGAGCTCGACCTCGGCCAGGTCGGCTCCGTTCCCGCTGCGCTCTTTGCGGAGGAGCTCGGGGCCTTGCTGCAGGTCCCGGAGACAGGACTCGGGGAGGCGCTGTCGTTGCTGGCGGAACACGGGCTCGGCGCAAGCGCGAGGCGGGTCGGGCGTGTAGTTCCGGGCGCGCGTTTCGTGGCGCGGGCGAACGGTGCGACCTGGATCGATGCACCGCTCGCCGGGCTGCGCGCGGCGTGGTCCGAGACTAGCTGGCAGATGCAGCGGCTGCGGGACAACCCGGAGTGCGCCGACGAGGAGCAGGCCTCACGGGTCGACGCGGCCGACCCCGGGCTCTCCTGGCACCTCAGCTTCGATCCGTCGGACGACGTCGCTGCGCCGATGATTGCCGGCGGTGCCCGGCCGCGGGTGGCGGTGCTGCGCGAGCAGGGTGTCAACAGCCAGGTCGAGATGGCGGCCGCGCTCGATCGGGCCGGGTTCGCCGCGATCGACGTGCACATGACGGACCTGCTGGAAGGCCGGCTCACGCTGGAGGACTTCGACGGGCTGGTGGCCTGCGGCGGCTTCAGCTACGGGGACGTGCTGGGCGCGGGCGAGGGCTGGGCCAAGTCCATCCTGTTCAACGCCCGCGCGCGCGACGCGTTTTCCGGCTGGTTCGACCGGCCGGGCACGTTCACGCTCGGAGTCTGCAACGGCTGCCAGATGCTGTCGGCGCTGAAGGACCTGATCCCCGGGGCGGAGGCTTGGCCGCGCTTCGTCCGCAATCGCTCCGAGCAGTTCGAGGCCAGGCTGTCGATGGTGCAGGTGTGCGAGTCGCCGTCGCTGTTCCTCCGGGACATGGCCGGGTCGCGCCTGCCCATCGCCGTGTCGCACGGCGAGGGCAGGGCCGAGTTCACCGACGCGGAAGCCCTCGCCGCCGCGCGCTCGCTCGTTGCGATCCGTTTCGTGGATAACCACGGGGCAGTCACGGAGCGCTACCCCGCGAATCCCAACGGCTCGCCGGAAGGCATCGCGGGGCTCACCACCCGCGACGGGCGGGTCACCGTCACCATGCCGCACCCCGAGCGCGTGTTCCGCAGTGTCCAGAATTCCTGGCACCCGCGCGAGGCGGGCGAGTACGGTGGCTGGATGCGCATGTTCCGTAGTGCGAGACGCTGGCTGGGCTGACGCGGCGCCCGGCCGGACAGTCGGGCGTCGGCCGGGCCGTTGGCCCGGCCGAACCTGGCAGCGAAACGCTCAGAAGCGTGCCTGGCCGAGCGGTGCGACGTTCCGCGGCCCCTCGTCCTCTTCCTCTTCGAGATGCGGCCCGGGCGGATCCTCGGAGAAGTGACGACGGACCATCAGTGCCTGCTGCAGCCGCCCGCGGCGGACATAGGCCTGGTAGAGCATGTCCTTCATCACTTCCAGCAGTACGCCGGCCTCGTAGGCGTCGAGCGTAGGCAGGTTCGGCTGCGGCTCGGCGTCGCTGCCGAAGATGGTCTTGCGGACCCCGGCGAACGTGGCCTCTTCGATCTCGGCCATGTGCCGGATCGCGCTCACCTCGTCGTAGAGCCGCAGCTTCGCCGATTCGCCGAGGTCGGCGAAGGCCGCCTGGGCGGTCCTGCGGCTCATGGCGGCAAAGGCGATGAAGCAGCCACTCGAGAAGCAGGCGAGGGCTTCCTTGAAAAGGAACTCCACGTCCTCCGGCAGGTAGGTGAAGCCGAACTTCTCGCGCGGACGCTCGAGCTCGACGAAGCTCGGGCTCAGCTCGATCCGGCTGCCCGCGTAGAGCTTCACCGGAAACTTCAGGAAGATGGGGGAATTGCAGGACTCGCACCGGTACACGATGCCGACGTGGCTCGGCTTGTGCAGCTGGACCTGGTTGAAGTCCGGTACGGACACCGGCGTGATGTGCGCGAGCACGTTGCAGTGCGGGCAACGCAACGCCAGCCCGCGATCCTGGTCGTGATGCAGGCGACCGCTCGAATCGATCATCACCGACATCGCGGGCCTTCCCTTCAGAGCCTGAATTAAGTCTAACGCAAGCGGGGGAGGCCGAGGGTAGCGGTTGGCGAAGTCACGGCTCACCCGTGTAAAGGCTTGAACCGTATCCGGTGCGGCTGGTCCGCCTCGACGCCCTTCCGTCGCTTGTAGTCGTTTACATAATCCTGGTAATTGCCCTGGAACCAGACGACCTCGCTGTTGCCCTCGAAGGCCAGGATGTGCGTCGCGATGCGGTCGAGGAACCACCGGTCGTGGGAAATGACCACGGCGCATCCCGGGAAGCTCAGCAGGGCCTCCTCGAGCGCGCGCAGCGTCTCCACGTCGAGGTCGTTGGTGGGCTCGTCGAGCAGCAGCACGTTGCCGCCCGAGCGCAGCAGCTTCGCGAGGTGGACGCGGTTGCGCTCGCCGCCCGACAGGTCGCCTATGCGCTGCTGCTGCTGGGATCCCCGGAAGTTGAAACGGCCCACGTAGCCGCGCGAGGCCGTCTCGTAGTTGCCGACCTTGATGGTGTCGAGCCCGCCGGAGATCTCCTGCCAGACGGTGTTGCCAGGGTCGAGCGAGTCGCGCGACTGGTCGACCGCGGCGAGCTGCACGCTCGGGCCGACGCGGATCTCGCCCGCATCCGGTTTCTCGACGCCGGTCAGCATGCGGAACAACGTGGTCTTGCCCGCCCCGTTGGGGCCGATGATGCCGACGATGCCGCCGCGCGGCAGGCTGAAGGACAGCCCGTCGATCAGCAGGCGGTCGCCGAAACCCTTGCGTAGCCCGTCGACCTCGATGACGAGGTCGCCGAGGCGGGGCCCTGGCGGGATGTAGATCTCGTTGGTCTCGTTGCGGGCCTGGTACTCGGACGAGGACAGCTCCTCGAACTGGCGCAGGCGGGCCCGGCTCTTCGCCTGGCGCGCCTTCGGGTTGGCGCGCACCCACTCGAGCTCGTGCTGCAACGTGCGGCGCAGCGCTTCCTGCTGTTTCTCCTCGACCGCGAGGCGCTGCTCCTTCTGCTCCAGCCACGAGGAGTAGTTGCCCTGCCAGGGAATGCCGTGGCCCCGGTCGAGCTCGAGGATCCAGCCGGCCACGTTGTCCAGGAAGTAGCGGTCGTGGGTGACGCAGATGACCGTGCCCGGGTATTGCTCCAGGAACTTCTCGAGCCAGGCGACCGACTCGGCGTCGAGGTGGTTGGTCGGCTCATCGAGAAGCAGCATGTCGGGCTTCGACAGCAGCAGCCGGCACAGCGCGACCCGCCGCTTCTCGCCGCCCGAGAGGTGCTCGACCTTCGCCTCCCAGGACGGCAGACGCAGCGCGTCGGCAGCTATGTCGAGCTGGCGATCGAGGTTGTGCCCGTCCACGGTCGCCAGGAAGGCCTCGAGTTCGCCCTGCTCGGAGGCCAGCTTGTCGAAGTCTGCATCCGGCTCGCTGTAGGCCGCGTAAACCTGCTCGAGGCGGCCGAGCGCTTCCTTCACGGGAGCGACGGCCTCCTCGACCACGCCGCGCACGTCCTTGCCCGGGTCGAGCTGCGGCTCCTGCGGCAGGTGCCCGATCTTGATGCCCGGCTGCGGCCGCGCCTCGCCCTCGATCTCGGTGTCGAGGCCCGCCATGATCCTGAGCAGCGTCGACTTGCCGGAGCCGTTCAGCCCGAGCACGCCGATCTTGGCGCCGGGGAAGAAGGAGAGGGAGATGTCTCTCAGGATGTGGCGCTTGGGGGGCACGACCTTGCCCACCCGGTTCATGGTGTAGATGAATTGGGCCATGTTGCGGGCCATCCGTAGGCGTCGACAGGGCCGCGAATTATGGTCGACGCGCACAGCGGGTGCCAGCGTGGCGCGGACGGGCGTTGTGCTACGCTCGCGACACAGGGGAGAGGAGCCGGATTTGGGTTCGAGCAGCAAGGGCACGGCGCTCGTGCACGGCGAGGAGATCGCGCGCTACGGATTCGGCGAGGGGCATCCCTTCGGCCCGGACCGGCACGGCGTATTCATGCGGGAGGTCGAGTCCGACGGCCTGCTCGACGCGGTGGTTTCGCTCGAGCCGCGCGAGGCCACGGTGGAGGAAATCGGCTGGTTTCACTCCCCTCCCTACATCGAACTGGTGCGGTCGCGATCGCGGACAGGTGAGGGCTACCTCGATGCCGGCGACACGCCGGCGATGCCCGGCATCTTCGAGTCGGCCTCCTCCGTGGTCGGCGCGGCGCTCGTGGCCACCGAAGCGTTGATGCGCGGCGACGTGCAGCGCGCGTTCGTGCCCATCGCCGGGCTGCACCATGCCTCCCGCAGCCACGCGGCCGGCTTCTGCGTGTTCAACGACTGCGGCGTTGTCGCCGAGGCGCTCAAGCGCAACCACGGGCTGACGCGCATCGCCTACGTCGACATCGACGCCCACCACGGCGACGGGGTCTACTACGGCTTCGAGGACGATCCGTCTCTCGTTTTCGCCGACCTGCACGAGGACGGGCGCTTCCTGTACCCGGGCACGGGCTCCGCCGCGGAGACCGGCACGGGTCCGGCACGCGGCACCAAGCTCAACATCCCGCTCATGCCAGGGTCGGGCGACGACGAGTTCTTCGAAGCCTGGCAGCGCGTCGAGGCGCACCTCGAGCAGCACCAGCCCCAGTTCGTCATCTTCCAGTGCGGCGCCGACAGCCTCGAGGGCGACCCCATCACGCACCTGCGCTTCAGCGAGGAGGCGCACGCCCATGCCGCCACGCGGCTCGTGGAGATCGCGGGCCGTCACGCCCGCGGCCGGGTGCTCGGACTCGGCGGTGGCGGCTACAACCGGCGCAACCTCGCGCGCGCCTGGAGCCGCGTGCTGCGCGCCTTCGTCGAGGCCGGCTGACCGATCGGGCCCCGCCGTGCGGCACGGCGCCCGCTGTGACCGCAGGCGCTTCGGGTTACAATTTCACGCTTCCCTGCGCCAACCGGAGACTCCCGCCGATGTTCGGTCCCGACATGCATATCGCCGACTTCGACCCCGAACTGAGCGCTGCCATGGAGGCCGAGAGGCGCCGGCAGGAGGAACACCTCGAGCTGATCGCATCCGAGAACTACGCGAGTCCGCGGGTGCTCGAAGCGCAGGGCTCGGTGCTGACCAACAAGTACGCCGAGGGTTACCCGGGCAAGCGCTACTACGGGGGCTGCGAGCACGTCGACGTGGCCGAGCAACTCGCCATCGACCGCGCCAGGCAGCTGTTCGGTGCCGCCTACGCCAACGTCCAGCCGCACTCCGGCTCGCAGGCCAACGCAGCGGTGTATCTGGCGCTGCTCAAGCCGGGCGACACGCTGCTCGGCATGAGCCTCGACCACGGCGGACACCTGACTCACGGTGCCAAGGTCAACTTCTCGGGCAAGGTGTTCAGCGCCGTCCAGTACGGGCTCGACCCGGCGACCGGCCAGATCGACTACGACCAGGTCGAGAGGCTCGCCCACGAGCACCGGCCGAAGTTGATCGTCGCGGGCTTCTCGGCGTACTCCGGCGTCGTCCACTGGGCACGCTTCCGGGCCATTGCCGATGCGGTCGGTGCCTGGTTCATGGTGGACATGGCGCACGTGGCCGGCCTGGTCGCGGCGGGCGTCTACCCGAACCCGGTGCCACACGCCGACGTCGTGACGACTACGACGCACAAGACGCTGCGCGGTCCGCGGGGCGGCCTGATCCTGGCGCGCCCGCACGACGAGCTGCACAAGAAGTTCAACTCGCTGATCTTCCCTGGGACGCAGGGCGGCCCGCTCATGAACGTGATCGCTGCCAAGGCGGTCTCCCTCCTCGAGGCGCTGCAGCCGGAGTTCGTCGACTATCAGAAGCAGGTCATCGGCAACGCCCGGGCCATGGCGGCGGCGCTGCAGTCGCGCGGCTATCGCATCGTGTCGGGCGGCACCGACAATCACCTGTTCCTGCTCGACCTGATCGGCCGCGAGTACACGGGCAAGGAGGCGGATGCCGCGCTCGGCCGGGCCCACATCACGGTCAACAAGAATGCCGTCCCCAACGATCCCCGGCCGCCGTTCGTGACGAGCGGCCTGCGCATCGGTACGCCGGCCATCACCACCCGGGGATTCCTGGAGGAGGAAAGCCGGCAGGTCGGCGGATGGATCGCCGACGTCCTCGACGGCATGGGCGATCCGGACGTCGTCGAGCGCGTGCGCTCCGCCGTGCTCGACATCTGCGGGCGCTTCCCGGTCTACGGCTAGCGCTGACGGCAAGGGGCGGCGATGCACTGCCCGTTCTGCGGTCACGAGGAAACCAAGGTCACGGACTCGCGGCTAGCCGGAGAGGGCCGCCAGATCCGCCGGCGCCGCGAGTGCCTGGCATGCGGTGAGCGCTTCACCACTTTCGAGACGGCGGAGCTCGTGATGCCCCAGGTGGTCAAGGGGAACCAGACCCGCGAGCCCTTCGACGAGGCCAAGCTGCGGGCCGGCATGCGCAAGGCTCTCGAGAAGCGACCGGTCGGGCGGGACGCGATCGAGGCAGCCGTTGAGCGCATCTGTCACCGGCTGCGCAGCCTCGGCGAGCGTGAGGTGGCCTCGCGGTCGATCGGCGAGCTCGTGATGGAGGAGCTCCGGCAGATGGACGAGGTGGCCTACGTGCGTTTCGCGTCCGTGTACCACCGCTTCCAGGACGTGGACGAGTTCCGCGCGCAGCTCGAGCAGCTCGACCTGTCACGGCTGCGCGACCCGGGCACGGGGCAGCTCCCGCTGCTGCCCGGCAGCGGTCCCGGCAAGACCAGGCGATGACGTCCGGGGCCGTCGACGCACGCCACATGGCGCGGGCGCTCAAGCTCGCCGCCCGGGGTCTCAACACCACGGACCCCAACCCGCGGGTCGGCTGCGTGATCGTGCGCGACGGGGCCGTGCTCGGCGAGGGGTTTCACGAGCGCGCGGGCGGGCCCCACGCCGAGCTGGCGGCCATTGCGGCGGCTGCGGGCGACGTTCGTGGGGCCACCGTCTACGTGACGCTCGAACCCTGCAGCCACCACGGACGGACGCCTCCCTGTGCGGATGCGCTCGTGTCCGCAGGCGTGCGCCGCGTCGTCTACGCCTGCCACGACCCGAATCCCCGCGTGAACGGAGGCGGCGCGGCCCGACTCGCCGCCGCGGGGGTGGAGGTGTCGGGCGGGGTGCTGGAGGCGGCGGCGCGCGCGCTGAACCCCGGCTTCCTGTCGCGGATGGAGCGGGGGCGCCCTTGGGTCCGGGTCAAGCTCGCGGCCAGCGTCGACGGGCGTACGGCCCTCGCGAACGGGGAGAGCCGCTGGATCACGGGCGAGGCAGCCCGGCAGGACGTGCACCGGTGGCGCGCCCGTGCTTCGGCCGTGCTGGCCGGCTCCGGCACGGTGCTGCGTGACGACCCGCGGCTGGACGTCCGACTTCCCGAGGCGAGCCGGCAGCCGCTGCGGGTCGTCGTCGACTCGTCGCTGGCGACGCCGCCCGCGGCGCGCGTGCTCGCGCCGCCGGGGGAGGCCGTGCTGCTCGCCGAGCAGGGCGCCGACCCGGGCCGCGCCAGGGCGCTCGAGTCGGCCGGCGCACGGATCGAGTGGCTTCCCCCGGCCGCGACCGGCGGGGTCGACCTGCACGCAGCCCTGTCGCGGCTCGCCGCGCTCGAGGTCAATGAACTGCACGTGGAGGGCGGCCCGACGCTGGCCGGGGCATTGTGGAAGGCGGGTCTCGTCGACGAGATGCTGCTCTACCAGGCCCCGGTGGTGCTGGGGGAGCAGGCCCGGCCGTTGCTGGTGATCGGACCAGTCGTCGGCATGGCGGATCGAGGCCGGCTGGAGATCATCGATACGCGCCGGGTGGGGCCGGACTTGCGGATCCGCCTGCGACCCGCGCACTGAGGAGGGCAGCCATGTTCACCGGCATCGTGCAGGCGGTCGGACGCGTCGGCGGGCTCGAGCCCCGCGGCGGGGACGTCGAACTCGTGATCGAGACCGGCGGGCTCGACCTGGACCGCTGCAAAGTCGGCGACAGCATCGCGGTGAGCGGCGCCTGCCTGACGGCGACTCGCCTCGCGCCCGGTGCATTCGCCGCGGACGTGTCCCGTGAGACGCTCGACAAGACGATCCTGGGCGGCCTCGCGCCCGGGCACCCCGTGAACCTCGAACTCGCGCTGCGCGCGGGGGAGCCACTAGGGGGGCACTACGTCACGGGGCACGTCGACGGAGTGGCCGAAGTCGTCGACGTGCGCGGGGACGCCAGGTCCTGCCGGGTGCGCTTCCGGGTGCCCGAGCCGCTCGCGCGCTACGTTGCGCCCAAGGGTTCGGCCACCGTCGATGGCGTGAGCCTCACCGTCAACGAGGTGGAAGGCTGCATCTTCGGCGTGAACCTGATCCCCCATACGCTCGAGGTGACGACCCTCGGGACGCTGGTCCCCGGTCGCCGCGTCAACTTCGAGGTCGACATCATCGCCCGCTACGTGGAGCGGCTGCTCGGCGCCACGACCTGACGTACGAGGCCGGCGGCACGCAGGCGCGGACCGCCGGCCTGCCGCAACCCTGGAAGGCGCGGCTCCCTGTCGGCGACTACTGGATCGCGATGCGTTTCGGCTCGATCACCTTCTGCTCGATCTTCGGCAGGTGAACCAGCAGCACGCCTTCCTTGAAGTCCGCCCTGACCAGCTTCGGATCGACCGTGTCGGGCAGCATGAAACGCCGCTCGAACGGCCCGTAGCGGATCTCGCTGCGCAGGACCTCCAGGTCCTTCGCGCGCAGGAGCTTGCGCTCGCCCTTGATGATCAGTGTTCCCTCGTCCACGAAAACCTCGACCGCATCGCGCGGGATCTCGGGCAGGTACAGCTTGACGAGGAACTCCTTGTCTCCCTCGAGGATGTCGGTCATCGGCATCCAGCCGAGGTCGGGCTCGTTGCTGACGGTGCCGGAGGCGAACGGGAGGCGCCCGAAGAGTGGCGTAAACGCGTTGAAGAGCTCGTCGACCCTGCGAAACGGCTCCCACCTGAGTGCAGTGTTCATGGTTCCCTCCTGGATGAATGAATCCGGATCCTTCACGACCTGTGCAGCCGGTCCCGGCTGCACCGGGGATGGTGCCTGCTGCCACGGCGGCCTGCCATCCGCACTAGTCCGCCTTGTCCTAGCGGCCGGCGAAAGGCGGCTGCGGCGGGCGCAACTCCGATGCCTCTCGATGTTGCCGGCATGGCACGGGACCCGCGAAAACCCGTAAAGTGACTGTCTCGGCGGCCGCCCTGGAGCCCACTCCGGCGCGCGGCGCGAAATCGGAAGCACACCTTGAATTTGAACACGATCGACGAGCTGCTCGGGGACCTGCGGCGGGGCCGCATGGTCGTCGTCATGGACGACGAGGACCGCGAGAACGAGGGCGACCTCGTGATGGCGGCGGAACGCGTCCGGCCGGAGGACGTCAATTTCATGGCGCGCTACGGCCGTGGATTGATCTGCCTGACCTTGACTCGGGAGCGTTGCCGGCAACTGCGCCTGCCGCTGATGGTCGGTGAGACGGACCACGTCCACCTCACGAACTTCACGGTCAGCATCGAGGCTTCGGAAGGCGTCACCACCGGCATCTCGGCCTATGACCGGGCGCACACGATACGGACGGCCGTGGCGCGCGACGCTCAGCCGGAAGACCTGCGCCAGCCCGGGCACATCTTTCCGCTGATGGCCCAGCCGGGCGGCGTGCTCACCCGGGCGGGGCACACGGAGGCCGGCTGCGATCTCGCACGGCTCGCCGGCTTCGAGCCCGCTGCCGTTATCGTCGAGGTCCTCAACGAGGACGGCACGATGGCGCGCCGACCGGACCTCGAGCGCTTTGCCCGCGAGCACGACCTGCGCATCGGCACGATCGCGGACCTGATCCGCTATCGGCTGCACAACGAGCGCACCGTCGAGCGTGTGTCCGACCAGGACGTGGACACCGAGTTCGGGCGCTTCCGCATGTGCTGGTACGAGGACCACGTTCACCGCACCGTCCACGCGGCTCTGGTGAAGGGCGACCCGACGGGGTCGCCGCCGCCGCTCGTGCGCGTTCACCTCAAGGACACCTTGCGGGACGTCATCGGAGTTCAGGGCGAGAGCGGCTGGACTCTGCGCTCGGTGATGCAGCGCATCGCGTCCGAGCCTTCCGGAATCGTCATCATCCTGCGCCAGCTGGAGTCGCCGCGGGACATCATGGAATCGGTGAAGGCCTTGGAGACCGCCGGCTCGCATCAGGAGTCCGCACCGTCGCAGCCGGGTGGCACCGTGCTTCGGACCTACGGCGTCGGGGCGCAGATCCTGCAGGACCTCGGCGTGCACCGCATGCGGGTGCTGTCCTCGCCGAAGCAGATGCTGGGCATCTCGGCCTTCGACCTCGAGGTCACCGAGTACGTGGACTGAGCGTACGGAACTGGCGGGGCCCGCGGAGTCCGCCGACAGCAGCCTGATCGGGCCCCGGGCTCCGTGCCGGCAGTTGGTATACTTTGCCGATGGACTACCCCCGCGTCATCGAGGGCGACCTGCAGGTGCGCGACCAGCGGTTCGTGATCCTCGCCTCGAGGTTCAACGAGTTCGTGGTCGAGGGACTGGTGCGCGGCGCGCTGGACACGCTCAGGCGCCACGGCGCCAGCGACAAGCAGGTCGAGATCGTCCGTGTCCCGGGCGCCTACGACATGCCGCTCGTCGCCCGGCGCCTCGCGGCGAGTCGCCGTCACGACGCGATCATTGCGCTCGGCGCAGTCATCCGCGGCCAGACGCCCCACTTCGATTACGTCGCCGGCGAATGCGCGGCGGGCCTGTCCCGCGTCGCGGCAGAGACCGGGATCCCTGTCGCTTTCGGGGTACTGACGACCGAGACGGTCGAGCAGGCGGTGGACCGGGCCGGCGGCAAGGCCGGCAACAAGGGCGCCGACGCCGCGGTCACCGCGCTCGAGCTCGTCAACCTGCTGCGCCGCCTGGAGAGCTGAGTGTCCATCTCGCGCCATGCGGCCACGCGCGCACGCAGCGCCGCGCGCAGGGCGCTGATGCAGGCCCTCTACCAGTGGCAGCTTTCCGGTTACCCGTGGCAGGACGTCTACCAGCAGTTCGCAGCCGGCGACGACTTCGGCAAGCTGGACCGCGATTACTTCCGCGACGGGCTGATGCAGATCACCGAGGCGTCCGAGTCGCTCGACCAGGAGCTCCGCCGTCACGGGGAGATTCCGCCGGAGCGGCTGGACCCGGTCGAGCGCGGCATCCTGCTGGTCGGCCTGTGGGAACTGATGCGTCGAGGGGATGTCCCCTATCGCGTGGTCATCAACGAGGCGGTCGAGCTGGCGAAGCGTTTCGGCGGAACCGACAGCCACAAGTTCGTGAACGCGGTGCTCGACCGGGCGTCGATGGTGCACCGCGGACCCGAGCGCGGCGCGGCCTGATCGCAGCGGCCGGACCGCGCCGCGGCACGACCCAATGGGCGAGTTCGAGCTCATCGAGCGCTACCTGAGCCGCCTCGGCGCACGACGGGACGACGTGGTCCTGGCCGTGGGTGACGACGCGGCGCTCGTCAGGCCGCCACAGGGCCTCGAGCTCGCACTCGCTGCCGACACGGTCGTCGCGGGCCGGCACTTCCCCGACGGACTCTCGGCCGAGGACGTCGGTTACCGGGTGCTGGCCGTCAACCTGAGCGACATGGCCGCGATGGGGGCGGAGCCCGCCTGGGCGCTGCTGACGCTGACCCTGCCCTCGGGCGACGAGCGCTGGGTGCGCGAATTCGCCTCGGGCCTGCACGGCCTGGCGCAGCGATTCGGGGTCGCGCTCGTCGGCGGAGACACCACGTCGGGTCCGCTTGCTGCGACCGTCGCCATCGGCGGATTCGTGCCCGCGGGCCAGGCCCTGCGTCGCACGGGTGCGCGCCCGGGCGACGAGATCTGGGTGAGCGGCACCCCGGGCGACGCTGCGGCCGGGCTTGCCGTGATGGAGTGCAGGCTGGAAGGCCCCGAGGCCGTCGTGGGACCGCTGCTGGACCGCTTCCGCCGTCCGGAGCCGCGCGTGGCCCTCGGCTTGGTGTTGCGCGGCGTCGCCACCGCCTGCATCGACGTCTCCGACGGGCTCGTCGCCGACCTCGGCAAGCTCGCGGCGGCGAGCGGCGTGGGGGCCGCCGTCGATTCGACCCTGCTCCCGTGCTCGCGATCGCTCCGCGCCGCAGTCACGCCGCCGGAGGCGCGCCGCTTCGCGCTAGCCGGCGGTGACGACTACGAGCTCCTGTTCGCGCTGCCTCCCGGGACCGACGCGGCGGCCCTCGGTCGGGGCGCCGGCGTCGGCCTGGCGCGCATCGGCGAGTTCCGCACGGGCCGGGGCGTGATCATCGACGGCGAGCCCGCTCCTCGCGAGCTGGCCGCGGGTTTCGATCACTTCGCCAGCCCGCGGCCCAGCCCCTGACGAAGCGCGACGTGGTTCACGGAAGCGCCTAGTTTCGACCGAATACCCTTCCACGGGTGTGCGGTTGCAGGCCTGATCCGGCCGGCGACCGGGAAGAAGAAGGTCAATCCGCCTTGAGTGCCACGCTACCGATCCTGCGGCGGCCCGGCGCCGTCGTCGAACCGCCGGCGCCCGAGCGGCTTGGCAAGTACGACGTCATTCGCGAGGTGGGTCGCGGCTCGAGCGGCACCGTCTACCTGTCGCACGATTCCTACTTCGGGCGCGACGTCGCCATCAAGGTCTACCGCGTCGATACCGAGGACGAGGAGCGAGCCCGCGTGGCCCGCAAGATGTTCCTGTCCGAGGCGCACATGGTCGGCATGCTCCAGCATCCGAACATCATGCCGATCTTCGACGCCGGCGAGGAAGACGGTCTCTACTACGTCGTCACCGAGTTCGTGCACGGCGCCCGGACGCTGGCCGCCTACACCCGGCCCGACAACCTGCTGCCCATCGACGACGTCGCCGGGATCATGTTCAAGTGCGCCAAGGCGCTGCACTACTCGCACTCGCGCGGCGTGATTCACCGCGACATCAAGCCCAGCAACCTGATGCTGACGACGGACAGCGACCTGCGGCTGATCGACTTCGGGATCGCGATCCTGACCGACGCCGACATCTCGCGCATCGAGGGCATCGCCGGCAGTCCGAGCTACATGTCGCCGGAGCAGGTCCAGGGCCTCGAGATCACGGGCCAGTCGGACGTCTATGCGCTCGGCGCCGTGATGTACGAGCTGCTGACCGGCTTCAGGCCGTTCCGTGCAGGGACGCTCGCGAAGCTGCTGCACCAGATCGTCTACGCGACGCCTGCGCCGATCCACACGCTGCGCAAGGACATCCCGCCGGAACTCGAGGCGGTCATTGCCGGCGCGATGCACAAGGAGCCGGCGAGCCGCTACCGGAACGCCCTGGAGTTCGCTGCGGCGCTCGCCCGCGTCCACACGCAGCTATGCAGCCTCGCCGCCAGCATCGACCACAAGGAGCATTTCGGGCTGCTGCGCAAGCTCAAGTTCTTCCACGACTTCTCCTCGCCGGAGATCCTGGAAGTGCTACGCGCCGGGTCCTGGCACACCTACTCGTCCGGCGACGCCATCGTGAAAGAGGGCGCCATGGACGATCGCTTCTACGTGATCGTTTCGGGCGAGTGCCGGGTTGAGCGCGTGGGCAAGACGGTAGGCCGTCTGGAGACCGGCAGCTGCTTCGGGGAGACGAGCTACGTTCGCGGCGCCAAGCGCCAGGCCACCATCCTCGCCGACTCGGAGGTCACCATCCTGCAGGTCAGCTCGACCCTGCTGGAGCAGGCCTCGCCGGCCTGCCAGTTGCGCTTCAACAAGGTCTTCCTCAAGTCCCTGATCGGCCGCCTGCAGGGCGGCGAGGCAAGCGCCGCCTCGGGTTGACCGGTCCGACCGCTGCCGCTCCAGCGGCCGTCTGCGCCTCCGGCCTCAGCTCCTTCCCCTCACCGCTCACCCCTGTTCTCGCACTCCACCAGCGCATACGCCGAGTGGTTGTGTATCGACTCGAAGTTCTCCGCCTCGATGCGGTATCCCTCGACTCGAGGGTCCGCGTTGAGGCGCACCGCGATGTCGCGGACCAGGTCCTCGACGAATTTCGGGTTGTCGTAGGCACGCTCGGTGACGTACTTCTCGTCGGGCCGCTTCAGGATTCCGAACAGCTCGCAGGACGCCTCCTGCTCGGCCATGTCGATCAGTTCCTCGATCCAGACGTGGTCGTTGAGCCGGGCCGTGATCGTGACGTGCGAGCGCTGGTTGTGGGCGCCGTAGTCGCTGATGCCCTTCGAGCACGGGCAGAGGCTCGTCACCGGTACCGTGACCCTGAGGTGCATCTCCGTGCGGCCCTCGCGATGCTCGCCGATCAGGCAGGCGCGGTAATCCATCAGGCTCTCGACCCCTGTGACCGGGGCGCGCTTCATCACGAAGTAGGGGAAGGACATCTCGATGTGGCCGGCCTCGGAGTCGAGGTAGTCCGTCATCTCGGCCAACATGAGCCGGAAGGAGTCCACCGAGATCTCGCGCTCGTGGCGGTGCAGGATCTCCACGAACCGGGACATGTGCGTGCCCTTGAAGTCGTGCGGCAGGAACACGTACATGTTGAAGCGGGCCACGGTGTGTTGCTCGCCGCCCGAGCGGTCGCGGATCCTGACAGGGTGGAAGACGTCCTTGATGCCGACCTTGTTGATCGGAATCCGGCGCGTGTCGGCCTGCCCCTGCACGTCCTCGATGGTCGCGACGACCGGCTTCTCTGCAGTCAACGTGTTCATTGCTCTTCCCGGAAGGATCTGGCCGCGGGCCGGGCAGATCTGCTGCGCCCGGCGGTGTTTCGGCGGGGCGCGCCCGACGGATTCGGCGAGGTTACACCATGCCCGGGCCTGCTGCCCTCAGGACCCGGCGGCGGGCTTGGGTCGCTGCGGCCGCTCCCGCAGCCAGAAGCGGCCGAGTTCCGCGCGCAGGCTGGCATCGTCGAGTCCCGCCGAGGCGAGGTTGTCCTCGCGCGAGCCGTGCTCGATGAAACGGTCCGGAATGCCGAGAGACAGCGTGGGCAGCGCGAGGCCGTGCTGCTGCAGGCACTCGAGCACGGCCGTGCCGGCGCCACCGGCCACCGCGTTGTCCTCGAGCGTGGCGAGCGCCGCGTGGCGCCGTGCGACGTCGAGCACGGTCTCCTCGTCGAGCGGCTTCACGAAACGCATGTTCACGACCGTGGCGTCGAGTTCGGCGCCGATTCGCTCGGCGGCGGCCACGAGCGTGCCGAAGGCGAGTATTGCGAGCCCGCTGCCGCCCTCGCGCCGGATCTGGGCCGTGCCCACCTCGAGGGCGGTCATCTGCCGTTCGACCGGCACACCCGGGCCCTGGCCGCGCGGATAGCGCACCGCGGCGGGCCCTTCGAGCGTCACGGCGGTATAGAGCATCTGGCGGCACTCGTTCTCGTCGGCCGGTGCCATGACGACCATGTGCGGGATGCAGCGCAGGTAGGACAGGTCGTAGGCGCCCTGGTGGGTGGCCCCGTCACTGCCGACCAGCCCGCCGCGGTCGATGGCGAAGGTGACCGGCAGACCCTGCAGCGCGACGTCGTGGATCAGCTGGTCGTAGGCGCGCTGCAGGAAGGTCGAGTAGATGGCCACCACGGGGCGCATTCCCTCGCAGGCGAGTCCCGCCGCGAGCGTCACCGCGTGCTGCTCGGCGATGGCCACGTCGAAGTAGCGGTCCGGGAAGCGCTTCTCGAACTCAGCAAGACCGGAGCCCTCCCGCATCGCGGGCGTGATGCCGAGGATCCGGGGATCGCGCTCGGCCATGTCGCACAGCCACTGACCGAAGACCTGCGAATAGCTGGGCCCAGAGGCCCTGGACTTGCGCATCTTGCCGCTGGCCGGATCGAACGGTCCCGGTCCGTGCCACTTGATCGGGTCCGCCTCGGCAGGGGCGTAGCCCTTGCCCTTCTGGGTGACCACGTGCAGCAGCTGCGGGCCGCGCAGCTTGCGCATGTTCGCGAGCGTCGTCACCAGCGACCCGACGTCGTGACCGTCGAGCGGGCCGATGTAGTTGAAGCCCATCTCCTCGAACAGCGTGCCGGGCAGCACCATGCCCTTAGCGTGCAGCTCGGAGCGGCGCAGCAGCTCCCAGGCGGCCGCCGGCATGCGGCGCAGCACTTTCTTCGAGTTCTCGCGCAGGTGGCCGTAGATCGGCCCGGCGAGCATTCGTGCCAGGTAGTTCGAAAGCGCGCCGACGTTCTCCGAGATCGACATGTCGTTGTCGTTCAGGATGACCAGCAGGTCGACGTCGAGGCTGCCCGCGTGGTTCATCGCTTCCCAGGCGAGGCCAGCGCTCATCGCGCCGTCGCCGATCACCGCGACGACCCGCCGGTCTCCGCCCTCGAGCCGGTTGGCGATGGCCATGCCGAGCGCGGCGCTGATAGACGTGCTCGAGTGGCCGACGCCGAAGGTGTCGTACTCGCTCTCCGAGCGGGCCGGGAACGGGGCCAGGCCGTCGCGGTGCTTGATGGTGGGCAGCCGGTCGCGGCGTCCGGTGAGCACCTTGTGCGGGTAGGCCTGGTGGCCCACGTCCCAGACGAGGCGGTCGTGCGGCGTGTCGAAGACGTAGTGCAGCGCCACGGTGAGCTCCACCGTGCCCAGTCCGGCGGCGAAGTGCCCGCCCTGCTGGCTGACCGCCTGCACGAGATAGTCGCGCAGCTCGGCCGCGACCTGCGGCAAGTCTCGCTCCTCCAGCCGCCGCAGCGCCGCCGGAGCGTCGATGGAGTGCAGCAGCGGATACCGGTCCTGCCCGTTCATGGACGCAGTCTAACTCCTGTCCGCCCCCGGCCCTACTGTCGCCGCTCCACGATGAACCGGGCCAGCTGCCGGAGCATGTCCGCGCGCCCGTCCAACGGGGCCAGCGCATCGAGTGCTTCCTGGCAGAGCGCCTCGGCACGGGCGTGCGCGGCCGCGACGCCGGCCACCACGGGGTAGGTGGGCTTGCGGGCGGCCGCGTCGGCGCGCACCGGCTTGCCGACCAGTTCCGCGTCCCCTTCCACGTCGAGCAGGTCGTCGACGATCTGGAATGCGAGCCCGAGCGCGCGGCCGTAGCGCCCCAGCGCCTGCCGCGCGCCGGCCTCGACGCTCGGTGCCACGGCCGCCGCCATGTCCACGCTCGCCGCGATCAGCGCTCCGGTCTTGCGCCGGTGCATGTCCTCGATGCCCGCCAGTTCCAGCGCGTGGCCGGTCGCCGCGAGGTCGAGGGCCTGCCCGCCGGCCATGCCCTGTGTCCCGCTCGCGACCGCGAGCAGGCGGATCACCTCGAGGCGGGCGCTCGGGTCCTGCGTCATCGCCGGGTCCGAGGCCAGCACCTCGAAGGCGAGCACCTGCAGGGCGTCGCCGGCCAGGATGGCCGTGGCCTCGTCGAAGGCCCGGTGGGTCGTCGGGCGGCCGCGCCGCAGGTCGTCGTCGTCCATGGCCGGCAGGTCGTCGTGGATCAGCGAGTAGGCGTGGATCATCTCCACCGCCGCAGCCGGTCCGTCGAGCCGCAGTGGTGGCGTGCCGACCGCCTCGCCGGTCAGGTAGCAGAGGACCGGACGGATGCGCTTGCCGGCGCCGAGCACGGCGTAGCGCATGGCCTCGTGAAGGCGCGCCGGCGACCTCGAGACCGGCGGCAGGTAACGCTCGAGGGCCGCCTCGACGCGCGCCTGGTATTGCGCCAGGAGAGCCTGCAGCGAGTCCGGGGAACGGGTCAACGCGCAGGGCCTCAGTCGTCTTCCGGCTCGAAATCCTCGAGCGCGCGGTCGCCGCCCGTCCCGGTCGTCAGTACCTGTACCTTCTGCTCGGCCATCTTGAGCGCTGCCTGGCAACTGCGGGTCAGCTCCACGCCACGCTCGAACTGCCTGAGGGACTCCTCAAGCGGCAGCTCGCCCTGCTCGAGGCGCTCCACGATGGCCTCCAGCTCGGCCATGGCGGCCTCGAAATCGACGGACTTGGCCTTCTTTTTCACGCGATATGTAGCAATGCGCCGGCTGGCCGGGGGGGCTAAGTTACACAGGCGTCTCGAGCAGGGTCAACGGAAGCAGCGTCCAGCCCCGGCGCTGGACGAATGCTCTACGAAGTTGACTTGTGGCCGGGATCGTTGGAAGATTCCGCTCAGTGTTAGACCGTGTCTAAAACCGGGACAACACCGTTGAAACTCCGAATTTTTTTGCTTCCACCCCGGTAGGAGGAAAGACCGTGAACCTGAAGGGCAGCAAGACCGAAGACAACCTGAAGGAAGCCTTTGCGGGCGAGTCCCAGGCGAATCGCCGTTACCTGTACTTCGCCCAGAAGGCGGACGTGGAGGGCTACAACGACGTCGCCGCCGTGTTCCGCTCGACGGCGGAAGGCGAGACGGGCCACGCGCATGGCCACCTCGAGTACCTCGAGCAGGTCGGCGACCCGGCCACGGGGCTGCCGATCGGGCAGACCGCAGACAACCTGAAGGCGGCGATCGCCGGCGAGACCCACGAGTACACCGACATGTACCCGGGCATGGCCAAGACGGCCCGCGACGAGGGCTTCCACGAGATCGCCGACTGGTTCGAGACGCTGGCCAAGGCCGAGCGCTCGCACGCCAACCGCTTCCAGAAGGCGCTGGACCAGCTCGGCTGATCCGCGGCCTCCTGGTTCACCAACCCGGGATCGGGCGGGAGTCCTTCCCGCCCGGCCCGCCCGGGACGCATTGGACACTGGGGAGCAGCACCGTGAGCGACCAGATGACCGGCGGGCGCGAGGGCAGCCTCGAGGCCCCGACGAGGCACGCACTCGACTGGAAGAACCCCGACTTCTACGACGAGGCGTCGCTGTTCAAGGAGCTCGAGCGCGTTTACGACATCTGCCATGGATGCCGCCGCTGCGTGAGCCTGTGCCACGCCTTTCCGGTCCTGTTCGACCACGTCGACGAGTCGCCCACCGGCGAGCTGGACGGTGTCCCGAGGGAAGCCTACTGGGACGTGGTCGACCACTGCTACCTCTGCGACATGTGCTACCTGTCGAAGTGCCCGTACGTGCCGCCGCACCCCTGGAACCTGGACTTCCCGCACCTGATGCTGCGCGCCAAGGCCGTGCAGTTCCGCAAGGGCAAGACCAAGTTCCGCGACAAGTTGCTGACCTCCACGGACCTCGTAGGGTCGCTTGCCGGCATCCCCGTGGTATCCGAGATCGTGAACGCGACGAATCGCAGCAAGGCCGGCCGCAGGCTGCTCGAGACGACGCTCGGCGTGCACGCCGGCGCGCCCTTGCCTGCCTACCACTCGGATTCCTTCCACAAGCGCGAGGCGCGCCGCGTGAAGCCCGCGCTCGAGGCGGTCCCGACGGGCGAGACTCGCGGCAAGGTCGCCCTGTTCGCCACCTGCTACGGCAACCGAAACCTGCCACAGATGGACGAGGACCTCGTCGCCGTCTTCAACCACAACGGCATTTCCGTGACTACGCTCGGCACCGAGAAGTGCTGTGGCATGCCCAAGCTCGAGCTCGGGGACCTCGAGGCCGTCGACCGGCTCAAGAACGTCAACGTCCCGCAGCTCGCGAAGCTCGTGGATGAGGGCTGGGACATCGTGGTGCCGGTGCCTTCCTGTGCGCTCATGTTCAAGCAGGAGCTGCCGCTGATGTATCCGGACGACGAGCAGGTGCGAAAGGTCCAGGAGCGGACCTTCGACCCGTTCGAGTACCTGATGCTCCGGCACAAGGGCGGCAAGCTGCGCACGGATTTCGTGAACCGGCTCGGCAAGGTGGCCTATCACGTGCCCTGTCACCTGCGAGTGCAGCGGATCGGACTCAAGACGCGCGACGCGCTGAAGCTCGTGCCGGACACCACGATCGAGGTCATCGAGCGCTGCTCGGGCCACAACGGTACCTACGCGGTGAAGAAGGAGTTCCACGAGACCTCGGTGAAGATCGGACGCCCGGTCGTGCAGCGCGTCGAGTCGGCCAAGGCCGACCACTACGCGAGCGACTGCCCCATGGCGGGCGACCAGATCGAGCACGGGCTCGCCGACAAGGGTCGCGGCCCGGAGCACCCGCTCAGCCTGCTTCGCCACGCCTACGGAATCTGAGGAATACACGGATGAACACCACCACCGGCAGCCGCAACGAGATCCGGCTTCGCGGCCCGCTCAAGGCGGGCGACCTCTTCAGTCTCGAGCAGTACGCGCGCCAGCGCAGCGACTTCCGCAGCCGCGTCATCGAGCACAAGAAGCTGCGCACGATCCCGATCGGCCCGAACTCCACCTGGGTGTTCGAGGACCGGTTGACCATCCAGTACCAGATCCAGGAGATGCTGCGCGTCGAGCGCATCTTCGAGCCGGAAGGCATCCAGGACGAGCTCGACTCGTACAACCCGCTGATCCCGGCCACGTTCATGATCGAGTACCCGGATGCGGAGGAGCGCAAGGCGGCGCTCGCGCGCATGAGGGGCATCGAGCGCAAGTGCTACGTGCAGGTGGCCGGCTTCGACCGCGTGTTCGCGATTGCGGACGAGGATCTCGAGCGCGAGACCGAGGAGAAGACCTCCTCCGTACACTGGCTGCGCTTCGAGCTCACGCCCGCGATGCGCTCGGCTCGGGGACGCAGGTGACCGTCGGCATCGACCACCCGGCCTACGGCCACTCCGTCAACCTGTCGGCGGAGTCCATCGCCTCGCTGGCGCGCGACCTCGACTGACCCGCGGACCCACGCTTCGTTCCGTCACTGCGGCCGGCGCTCCTTGC
The DNA here is from genome assembly GCA_001303245.1 of Gammaproteobacteria bacterium SG8_30. GTDB lineage: Bacteria > Pseudomonadota > Gammaproteobacteria > Steroidobacterales > Steroidobacteraceae > SG8-30. The sequence continues at coordinate 8,208 of LJNS01000032.1, read as the reverse complement.
GCCGGCCGTCCGTCATGGGCCGAGAGTGGTCGAGCTGTCCACTTTTCTCGAAACTCGCGGGCTGGGGAACACCGCTCGCCGCCAGCACGCCCGACCTGCCCTGCGCCTTTCAGGCGTGCCGGACGCGACGGGGTGTCCCCCGGCGAGCGACTAAGATCGACCTGGAGCGAGCGGGGGACACCCCCGAGCAAGACGGCACGCCGGACGATCCGAGCAAAGCCAGCACGCCTTTCGATGCGTGCGAATCCGGCGCGCCTTGCGATCCGGCCAAGCCGGCACGGCGGGTCGCGGCCGAACGTCATCGTGCGGGTCGGGGGACTGGTAGAATGCGCGCGCCCTCGATGGGCCTCCTGACGTGACGACCCGGAACCCGATGACGCAGAGTTACACCGCCTCCGATATCGAAGTCCTGTCGGGCCTCGAGCCCGTGCGCCGTCGACCGGGGATGTACACGGACACGCGCAGCCCCAACCACCTCGCGCACGAGGTCGTCGACAACAGCGTCGACGAGGCGATCGCGGGTCACTGCAGGAACATCGCGGTCACGCTGCACAAGGACGGCTCGCTGGAGGTCGAGGACGACGGGCGCGGCATGCCTGTCGACGTTCACCCGAAGGAGAAGCTGCCTGGCGTCGAGTTGATCCTGACGCGACTGCACGCAGGCGGGAAGTTCTCCAACCGCACCTACCAGCACTCGGGCGGCCTGCACGGCGTCGGCGTGTCGGTGGTCAATGCACTCTCCAAGAACCTCGAGGTGTGGGTCCGCCGCGACGGGCAGGAGTACAACATCTCCTTCCGGGACGGCCGCACGGTTTCGAAGCTCGAGGTCGTCGGCAAGGCGAAGCGCGGCGTCAGCGGCACGACGGTCCGCTTCTGGCCGGACCCGAAGTTCTTCGACTCGGTCAACTTCGCGATCCCGAGGCTCAGGCACCTGCTCAAGGCCAAGGCGGTGCTGTGCCCGGGCCTGCGCGTGCGCCTGACCGTCGAGGCGACGGGCGACAGCGAAGAGTGGTTCTTCACCGGCGACCTCGCCGGCTATCTCGCCGAGCAACTCGGCGACGCGCAGACCCTGCCGCCCGAGCCCTTCGCCGGCAGCCTGAAGGGCGGCGCGGAGCACGCGGAGTGGGCCTTCTGCTGGGCGCCGCAGACCGAGTCGCAGGTGGCCGAGAGCTACGTGAACCTGATTCCTACGCCGGAGGGTGGCACGCACGTCAACGGGCTGCGCGCCGGTGTGACCGAGGCGATCCGCGAGTTCTGCGAGTTCCGCAACCTGTTGCCGCGCGGGCTCAAGATCGCCCCCGAAGACGTCTGGCAGGGAATCAGCTTCGTACTGTCGGTCAGGATGCAGGACCCGCAGTTTGCCGGCCAGATCAAGGAGAAGCTTTCCTCGCGCGAGTCTGCGGCGTTCGTCTCGGGCGTCGTGAAGGACGCCTTCACCCTCTGGCTCAACCAGCATCCCGAGGCCGGCGAGAACATCGCCCAGTTCGCGATCGGCAATGCCCAGGAGCGCGCGCGGGCGGCGCAGAAGATCACGCGCAAGCGCGTCGTCAGCGGCCCGGCGCTGCCCGGCAAGCTGGCGGACTGCCGTCTGCAGGACCCGTCGCGCTGCGAACTGTTCCTGGTCGAGGGCGACTCGGCCGGCGGTTCGGCCAAGCAGGCGCGCGACCGCGAGTTCCAGGCCGTCATGCCGCTGCGCGGCAAGATCCTCAATACCTGGGAAGTCGACACCGGTGCGATCCTGCAGTCGCAGGAGGTCGCCGACATCGTCACCGCGATCGGCGTCGAGCCCGGTTCGACCGACCTGTCCGGACTGCGCTACCACAAGGTGTGCATCCTTGCCGATGCAGACTCCGACGGTGCCCACATCGCCACGCTCCTCTGCGCCCTGTTCCTGCGCCACTTCCGGCCGCTGGTGCTGGCGGGTCACGTGTTCGTGGCGATGCCGCCGCTGTTCCGGATCGACGTGGGCAAGCAGGTCTACTACGCGCTCGGCGAGCACGACCGGCAGGGCATCCTTGACCGACTCGCGGCCGAGGGCGTGCGGGGCAAGCCCGTGGTGACACGCTTCAAGGGCCTCGGCGAGATGAGCCCCGTGCAGCTGCGCGAGACGACGATGGCTCCCGAGACGCGCCGGCTGGTGCAGCTCACCGTGGAAGCGAAGGACGACGCAGACAAGACGCTCGACATGCTGCTGGCGAAGAAGCGATCCGCCGACCGGCGCGAATGGCTGGAGACGAAGGGGAATCTGGCGGAAGTGTGAGCACCCGTTCAGGAACGACCATGCAGGAACAGGAACTGGACTTCGAAGGCATCGAGCGCAGGCCGCTCAAGACGTTCACCGAGAAGGCGTACCTCGACTACTCGATGTACGTCATCCTCGACCGGGCGCTGCCACAGCTGGCCGACGGCCTGAAGCCGGTGCAGCGCCGCATCATCTACGCGATGAGCGAGCTCGGCCTGTCTGCGGGCTCAAAGCACAAGAAGTCGGCCCGGACGGTCGGTGACGTCATCGGCAAGTACCACCCGCACGGCGATTCCGCCTGCTACGAGGCCATGGTGCACATGGCCCAGGACTTCTCCTACCGCTACGCGATCGTCGACGGGCAGGGCAACTGGGGGTCCACCGACGATCCCAAGTCCTTCGCTGCCATGCGATACACGGAGGCGAAGCTCAAGCCGTACTCGCAGGTGCTGCTGTCCGAGCTCGGCCAGGGCACGGTGGACTGGACCGCCAACTTCGACGGGACGCTCGAGGAGCCGTTGGTGCTCCCCGCGAGACTGCCCAACGTCCTGCTCAACGGTGCCTCGGGCATCGCGGTCGGCATGGCCACCGACATTCCGCCCCACAACCTGCGGGAGGTGGCAGGCGCCTGCATCCGGCTGCTCGAGGAGCCCAAGGCCACCACGGCCGAGCTGTGCGAGCACGTGCAGGGACCGGACTTCCCGATGGGCGCCGAGATCGTGACGCCGCGTGCCGAACTCGCGCAGCTGTACGAGACGGGCAGCGGCTCGTTCCGGGCCCGCGCCGTCTACGAGGTCGAGGACGGCGAGATCGTCGTGACGGCGCTCCCGTACCAGGTGTCGGGATCCAAGGTGCTCGAGCAGATCGCCGCCCAGATGCGGGCCAAGAAGCTGCCGATGGTCGAAGATCTCCGGGACGAGAGCGACCATGAGCAGCCGATACGCCTGGTGATAACCCCGCGATCGAGCCGCGTGGACGTCGAGCAGCTGATGGCGCACCTGTTCGCGACGACGGACCTGGAGCGCAGCTATCGCGTCAACATGAACATGATCGGGCTCGACGGGCGGCCGCGCGTGATGGGCCTGAAGGCGCTGCTCGTGGAGTGGCTGGAGTTCCGGCAGACGACCGTGAGGCGCCGGCTCGAGTGGCGGCTCGGCAAAGTCACCTCGCGCCTGCACGTGCTCGACGGCCTGCTGGTCGCCTTCCTCAACCTCGACGAAGTGATCCGCATCGTGCGGACCGAGGACGAGCCGAAGCCGGTGCTGATGCAACGTTTCGACCTGTCGGAGATCCAGGCAGAGGCGATCCTCGAGACCAAGCTGCGGCACCTCGCACGCCTCGAGGAGATGAAGATCCGCGGCGAGCAGGCGGAGCTGTCCGCCGAGCGCACCGACCTCGAGAAGACGCTCGCCAGCAAGGCGCGGCTGCGCAAGCTGGTGCGGGCCGAGCTCGAGCGCGACGCCGAGGAGTTCGGCGACGACCGCCGCAGCCGGATCGTCGAGCGCGCGGCCGCCCAGGCCATCGACCAGACCGAGCTCGTGGCAAGCGAGCCTGTCACGATCGTCCTGTCCAAGGCCGGCTGGGTCCGCGCCGCGAAGGGACACGAGATCGATCCGACGCAGCTGTCCTACAAGACGGGCGACGGCTTCCAGGCCGCCGCCCGGGGCCGCAGCACCCAGCAGGCCGTGTTCCTGGACTCGACCGGCCGGACCTACAGCCTGGCGGCCCACACCCTGCCCGGCGCGCGCGGGCAGGGCGAACCGCTGTCGGGCAGGCTCGATCCTCCGGACGGCGCGAGCTTTGCGGCGGGCATGATCGGCGAGCCCGGCGATCGCTGGATGCTCGCCTGCGACGGCGGCCAGGGCTTCATTGCGAAGCTCGAAAGCCTGTACGCGCGCAATCGCGCGGGCAAGGCGGTGTTCAACCTGCCCGACAACGCGAAGGTGCTGCCTGCGGTGCCCGTGCCGAAGGAAGACGGGGCGCTCGTATGCGCCGTCAACAGCGACGGCCGGCTGCTGGCCTTCCCGCTCGGGGAGCTGCCCGAGATGGAGAAGGGTCGGGGCAACCTGCTGTTCGGGATTCCCGGCAGGAAGGCGCGCGCCCGGGAAGAACTGATGGTCGGGGTCGCCGTGGTGGGCGAGGGCGGCAAGCTGCTCGTCTTCTGCGGGGAGCGCAAGATGACGCTCTCCTGGAAGGACCTTGACGCCTACCGCGGCCAGAGGGGCCAGCGGGGCGCGCTGCTGCCGCGAGGCTGGCGCAAAGTCGACCGGGTCGAGGCCGAGGCCTGATTCGCCTTTCGAGCGACGGAATCCGGCGTGCCGTCTTGCCTGGGACTTGCCGCGCCTCGCGGCCGGGATCCGGCGCGGTGTCCGCTCGATTCGCTCCCCGATACTCGCTCTGTCTCGCGGACTCCCGCGCCACCGCGGCCGCGAGGCGGGAACGCTGGCAGCGCCTCAAGAGCGTGCCGGACGCGAGGTGGGTGCCCCTCGCGAGCGACTAAGATCGACCCGGAGCGAGCGGGGGACACCCCCGAGCAAGACGGCACGCCGCACGCCGGGCCCGGCGTGCGCTCGCCCGAGGTCAGCCGAGGACGACGTCCTCGGGCGCGTTGACGAAGTAGCCCTGGATGAACTCGACGCCCAGCTGCCAGAGAACGGCCATCGTGTTCGCGTCCTCGACGCGCTCGGCGATGGTCGTGGCTTGCACCGCGCGGGCCATGTCGACCAGCTCCTTGGCGCGCGCCTGCTTTTCCTGGTCGGTCGCCAGCCCCTGTATGAGCGAGCCGTGGATCTTCACGAATTCCGGTCGCAGGTGCGCCAGCAGTGCCTCGGTGTCGCGGCCGCTGCCGAAGCCCTCGACGGCGAACTGGAAGCCGAGCTCCTTGAGCTTGCCGTGCAGGGCGGCGGCTTCGCGCAGGCGCTGGCCGGCCGCTTCCTCGCTGACCTGGAAGACGATGTGGGCCGGGTCGATCCGCGTGGTCCGCAGCTGGTTCGACAACCAGGCGACCAGGGACGGGTCCGACAGGCTGGTCTTGGAGAGGCGCACGAACAGCGAACCCGGGCGCCGCGACGCGCAGAAGGACATCGAGGCACCGATCACCCAGCGATCGATGTTCTTCATGAGGTCGTTGCTCTCGGCAGCCGGCATGAACTCCGATGGCAGCACCTCGTCGCCCTGCTCGTCCAGCATCCGTACCAGCACGTCGAACATCACGCGCTCGTCGCCGAGCAGGCTGGCGATCGGCTGCTGCACCAGCCGGAAGCGGTTCTCCATGAGCGCCGACTTGATGCGCTTGGCCCACAATTTCTCGAGGGCCTTGAGCTTGAGCATCGTGTCGGTGTGCTCGAGGGTATGGACGCGATTGCCGCCCAGCGCGCGACCTCGGCGGTTGGCGTTGAACGCGTCCGAGGCGGGGCCGGAGGGATCCGGAAGCGAAGCAGGGATCTGGCCCAGTCCGACCGTGCAGGTGGTCGACAGGGAATTGTCCCCCACCTGGAACACGTGACCGCCGGCCTTGTGCACGACGTGCTCCGCCCAGGCGACGACGTCGCGATCGTTGCCGCGGTGGACGAGCACCATGAAGCCGTTGCCGGCGAAGCGACCCGCGATGTCGGAGGGCTGGAGATGCTCCCGCAGCTTCTGGGCGAACTCGACTAGGAAGTCCTCGCCCGTCAGCACGCCCACCTCCTCGAGGATGCTGTCGTACTTGTCCGGCTCGATGTAGGCGAAGTAGCGCACGCCACCGCGCAGCGGCGCGGCGAGCGCCTTGCGAAGCTCCTCGAGGAAGTAGCGCCGGTGCAGGAAGCCGGTCGAAGGGTCGCGCTGCACGGCTTCCGCTAGCTTCTTCTCCATCTCGTGACGGTCGCGACCGTCCGAGGCCACCGACACCCGCACGCAGGGCTCGCCTTCGTGGTCCCCGGCCGCCAGATGCAGCTCGATCGGTATCGTCGTGTCGTCGGGAAGGGCTGCGGACACGCGCAGCGCATGGTCGGACCACTTGCCCCGCAGGCAGGCGACGAGCGCGCCCTTCAGCGCCGCGTGCGACTCGGCATCGAAGGAGTCCATCAGCGGTGTGCCGACGATGGTCTCCGGGCTCTCGTGACCGAAGAGCTCGAGCCAGGCCGGGTTCGCCTCGACGATGATGCCTTCCTGGACCTGGGCGATGGCGTCGGTTGAGCCCTGCATGAACTCGTGGAGCTGCCGCTTGTACTCGCGCATGCTCGAAACGGTTCCGGACAGCGCCCGCTCCAGCCTGTGCGCAGTCAGTTCGCGCGCTACGACCCGCGCGACGCGGTCGAGGTCCCGCAGGCTGACCGCGTCCTGCGCGCCGAGGCCGAGCGCGGCTGCGATCGCCCGCTCGTCGATGCTCTCGCGGACGATGAGCACGGGTACGTCGGGCGCTAGCCTGCCGCGGAAGTGCATCGCGGCCGGCAGGTCGATGATGCCTTCGTCGCCGAAGATGATCAGCATCTCGGGCGCGATCTGGGTGAGCGCGTCGCCAAGGTCGCTCGCATCCGGTAGCCAGCTGAGATGCACTGGATGCCCGGCGTTGCGCAGGGCCTTGTTCAGCATCTCGACGTGGTCCTGGTGCCGGGTCACCACGATCATCGGCACTGCGGCTGGCTGGTTCAAACAGGCCTCCGGTCAGCTTCTGCCGCCCGCAAAACGGCCACGAGTGTAGCACCGGCCCGTGAACTCATTACGCGACGAGAGTCTTGGAATGCTGCCCCGCTTCTTCACGCACGAGGCGGGGAGCCGGACGAGCCGATCTAAGCTCTTGATTCTACGCGACCGAAAGAGGGTGCCCGCTGCTGCTGCTACTTACGCTCATCGATGTCAAAGCATCGCAGGGACGCGAGCGATGGGTGCGGTGACGCTAGTTCAGCGATTTGGGAGTGCGCTCAATCTGGACATCCACTTCCACATGCTGGTGCCGGACGGTGTGTATCGCAAAGCCGTCGCCGACGGGGCGATCCGGTTCGTCGCGGTACCGGCACCGAGTTCGGATGAGCTGGCGGTATTGGTGCGGACGGTCACCGAGCGGATCGTCAGCGGGCTTGAGCGAGCGGGACTGATTGCGCGCGACATCAAAATGCTTGTCTCGCAGTCGACCCGAGCCCAGAGGGAGGCGCCGATCAGCACGCTGTCCGGACACTCGATCACGTACCGGATCGCGACGGAGCGATTCGCGCTTACCGGGGGCGTGCACATCCGCTGTACGCTTGAGACACGTCATAGAGATGGCACGACGCACGTCATCTTTGAGCAGATGGGTTTTCTCGCCGGGCTTGTCGACCTGGTACCGAAGGCGCGAGACCATGCGACATACGACTGACGCCCTTGACCTGAACCACGCGAGCCGGGGGCCGTTGGTCGGCGAGTTTCCTGGGGTGGCGTCGGTTTCAGTGACCAAGGGGCGGGTTCATGGCCGTGTTGTCCAGCCGATAGATTGCACCGGGCATGCCGTTGATCCGGGAGCTATCCACACGTGCTAGTAGCGAATAGTTCGCTGCGCAACCTTGCTCGGCGACGACGATAAGGGCGGGATTCGTTGTGCCACGACCGGTCTGTAGGTAAAGGGCGGGCGGCTGAAGGCAGTACGCTGTTCGCGGGACAAACGAGAATGCAAGGCCTGCCCGGCGTGCAGCGTCTGACAGCAGGAACAGTCCCCTTGCCTCGCTGTCCACGCCGACAGTGACCGGCGCGCCGGATGGGTCAACTTGCAAGGAGGCCGCCTGGATCGCCGGTAGGAAATCGCCGCGCCCGGAGCGGCGAAAATCCACCATCAACTCCACTTGGCCCGCTGACCAGCCAAGCAACACCACCGCAGCGGCAGCCCGCCGACCACCGCCATGCGACCAATATCGGGCACACAGCAAGGCGAACATCAGTAATAGTCCGCAGCCCGAAACCAGGTGGTAACGGGAATGGATGGTGTTTGGCAGTTTCAGGACGGCCATCAGGAT
>LJNS01000031.1 GCA_001303245.1 Gammaproteobacteria bacterium SG8_30 | reverse complement strand
AAGGGCAGACTGATGGCCAAGGACTCGCGATCGAGCTTGAGTATCGCAAGGACGAGCACGGTCAGGCAGGCGAGTCCGGTCAAGCTCAACATGCCTGCGGGCAGGCCCAGAATCAGCGCCTGCAGCGAGAGCCAGCCCCTCAGTAGGTCATCTGGGGCGAACGGAACGTAGTCACCCATCCGCGCGCCGGCAGCCAGGGACTGCAGAAGGACCAGTGCGCCAAGGACGACGCAGGCCAGAATGCCCGGCCCCAGAAAGCGCATTCCGTCCAGCAATACGGCGCGCGGCTGACCCGTCTCAAGCCAACGCAGCCACAGGAAGCTTATGCCCGCTGCCGCTGCCGCTGCTGCGCCAAGAGGCTGTGCAAGGACACCCACGAGAACCGCCAGGGCCATCACCACGCGCCAGTAGCTGCCTGGCTCGGTACTGCCCCTGCGAGCGGCCCACAGCATCACGAAGAGCGTCGAAAGCATCATTCCGTAGCCCCTCGCCTCGGAACCTATCACCACGAGGGTGCTGCAGAAGCTGACCAGGCCCATGCCGAGGAACGGGGCTGCTTGCGAATTCCTCAGGAGCAGGCCTACGGCCAACACGGAAGCCGGTCCCGCAAGGATGCCCGGCAGGCGCAGGAGCCATGGGTGGGCATCGGGTCCCATCAGGTTGATCCATGCCGTGTTCAGCGGGTGGTTGTTGTCGAAGACAACGGCGACGCTTCGCCAACCGAAAGACCTGACCAGGTCGACCGACCACAATTCGTCCAGCCAGAGTGGACCTCTAGCCGCCCATGCCCTCAGGGAAAGGTTGAAAATGGACAGCAACGCGGCCGTCCACCAGAAGAGGATCTCAAATCGCTGACCGGCGGCTCCCGTCGGAGCCTCCTCGCTCACAGTCTTGCCTTCAGCTCATAGATCAGCTGCAGGGATCCGGTCCTCGCGACCTCGCCTGCCGCAGGGGCGGCATGCTCGCCTCGCTCGAGTTGATGGAGGTAGCGCTTCGCGCCTTGGTGCCGGGTCATCACGATCATCGGCACTGCGGCTGGCTGGTTCACACAGGCCTCCGGTCAGCTTCGGCCGCCCGCAAAACGGCCACGAGTGTAGCACCGGCTCGTGAATCTATTGCGCGACGGGCGTCTTGGAATGCTGCCCAGCTTCTTCACGCACGAGGCGGGGAGTGAGGTAGCCCGGGAGCCGGGCCCGTAGCGCCTCGAGGATCTTCAAGGCTTCCTCCTCGCACACCTCGAAGTGGGCTGCTCCGCGCACCCGATCGAGCAGGTGCAGGTAATAGGGCAGCACCCTCGCGTCGAACAGGCGCTCCGCCAGTTCCTGCAGGGTATCGGCCGAATCGTTGACTCCCTTGAGCAGGACGCTCTGGTTGAGCAGGGTCACGCCGCGATCGGCGATGGACCGCAGCGCGGCAGCGACGGTCGCGTCGATCTCTGCGGGGTGGTTGGCGTGAACCACCATGGCGACCGGAAGGCGCGTGGAGGAGAGCCAGTCGAGCAGGCCCGAATCGACCCTTTCGGGCAGCACGACAGGGTGCCGCGTGTGGAGGCGGAGGCGCCTGAGGTGGGGAACGGCATCGAGCGTCGCACTGAGTTCCGCCAGCCGGGAATTGGACAGGGACAGCGGGTCGCCGCCGCTCAGGATCACTTCCTCGAGCGACGCGTCCCGGCGGATGAGTTCGAGCGCCGCCTCGAAACGCGAGGCGCCGGCCAGCTGCTCCGCATAGGGGAACTCGCGCCGGAAGCAGTAACGGCAGTGCACCGCACACGCGCCGGTGGCGATGAGCAGGGCGCGACCCGCGTACTTGTGCAGCAGGCCGGGACCGGCGGCACTCGGCAGGTCGCCCACCGGGTCGGGAACGAAGCCCGGGTGCTCGACGAGTTCGGCGTCGAGAGGCAGCACCTGCCGCAGCAGCGGGTCGTGCGGGTCCCCGCGTCGCATCCGCGCCACGAAGCCGCGAGGCACGCGCAGGGGGAAGCGCTCCGCGGCACGCCGCGCCGGCTCGACCAGCGCCGGATCCAGGCCGAGCACTTCAACCAGCTCGGCCGGATCGGTGATCGCTTCCCGAAGGGCCTCCTGCCACCGCCTGGGCTGGCCGGCCCGGTTGCTTACGGCTATCATACGCGGCCTTTTTCGGCACCCACGGCCCGCTATTGTGCGGGCAGGCACGGCGGAATCAATGGCCACTTACAGCACCAACGAGTTCAAGTCGGGACTCAAGATCCTGCTCGACGGCGACCCGTACACGATTGTGGAGAACGAGTTCGTCAAGCCGGGTAAGGGGCAGGCCTTCAACCGGGTCAAGGTCCGCAACCTGAAGACGGGCCGCACCATCGAGAAAACCTTCAAGTCGGGCGATTCGGTCGAAGGTGCCGACGTCATGGACGTCGACATGCAGTACCTCTACACCGACGGCGACTTCTACCACTTCATGCAGCCGGAAAGCTTCGAGCAGTACACGGCCGGCAAGGAGGCGGTAGGCGATACGGCGCAGTGGCTCAAGGACGGCACGGTCTGCATCGTCACGCTGTGGAACGGGCAGCCGCTGACGGTCACGCCGCCGGCGCACGTCGAGCTCGAGATCGTCGAGACGGACCCCGGCATGAAGGGCGACACGGTCACCGGCGGCACCAAGCCGGCCAAGCTCGAGACCGGCGCCGTGGTGAAGGTGCCCCTGTTCATCAACCAGGGCGAGATCATCAAGGTCGACACCCGGAGTGCCGAGTACATCTCGCGCGTGAAGTAGCTCCGCCCCAGGGCGGGACCGTTCATTGGAACGATCTGCCTCTCGGCCGCCTTGCTAGGGATTTTCCACGCCTCGCGACCGGGATCCGGCGCGGTGTCCGCTCGATTCGCTCCCCGATACTCGCTCGGTCTCGCGGACACCCGCGCCACCGCGGCCGCGAGGCGGGAACGCTCGGCAGTGCCCGGCAGGTGTGCCGTCTTCCCCAGGGGTGTCTCCCGCTGGCTCCGCGTCGATCCTGGGCGCTCGCCGTGGGACACCCCGTCGCATCCGGCACGCCTGCAACCCAGCACGCCGGGCAATCACGCGAGGCACGTCGTACGAGGCCGGTACGCCGGGCGGGCGGGTGCGCCGACGAAACCGGCGCCATTAGCGAGCGCGGAGGATCAGAACCCGTCGATGCCGGCGAGGTGCCAGTCGCAGCCCTCGGCCAGCAGTTGCGCTAGCGCCTCGAGCCCCGCCGCGTCGGCCTCGTCGAAACGCCCGCGGAGCGGGCTGTCGAGGTCCAGCACGCCGACCAGGTGCCCGCCCACGACGAGGGGCACCACGATCTCCGAGTTCGACGCCGCATCGCAGGCGATGTGATCGTCGAAGGCGTGGACGTCGGCGACGACCAGGGTGTGTCGCGCGGTGGCCGCCTTCCCGCACACGCCGCGACCGAGGTCGATGCGCACGCAAGCCGGCCTGCCCTGGAACGGGCCGACCACGAGCTGACCGCCGCGCAGGAAGTAGAAGCCGGCCCAGTTGAGTCCGGGAAGCACCGCGAACAGCAATGCGGCGGCGTTGGCCGTGTTGGCGAGCGGGTCCCGCTCGCCCTCGAGCAGGCCTCGGAGCTGGGACCCAAGTCCGGCGTAGACCGCCGTCTTGGCGGCGCCTTCCGGCCGCTCGACCGTGATACTCACTTGCATCGCCTCATGCCCGGTCGATGGTAAACGCCATGGCCGCTTCCAGCGAGTCCAGCCCCAGCGCGACCATGACCAGCCGGTCGAAGCCGAGCGCCACGCCGGAGCAGTCGGGCAGGCCGTGCTCGAGGCTGGCGAGGAAGCGCTGGTCGAGGGGAGGCGTCGGCAAGCCGCGGCGGCGCCGCTCGGCCAGGTCCGACTCGAACCGCGCGCGCTGCTCTTCGGCGTCGGCCAGCTCGTGGAAGCCGTTGGCGAGCTCCACGCCGTCCAGGTAGAGCTCGAATCGATCCGCGACTGGAAACTCCCCCTGGCCCGGACGGACCCGCGCGAGCGCCGCCTGGGAGGCAGGGTAGTCGACGATGAACGCAGGCCGCTGCCTGCCGAGCCGCGGCCCCACCACGGCGGACACCAGCAGGTCGAGCAGGCCGTCGCGGGTCTGTTGCCCGGGGATGGCTATGCCGTGTTCCTGCAGGGCGGTCCGAAGGGCCTCGTCGTCGGCGAGCATGGGGTCGACCCCGGCATGGCGCTGCACGGCATTGCGGTAGGTGCACCGCTCAGCCTTCTCGAGCCGCCGGACTCCGGCGAGCGCGCGCCCGAGCAGTGTTTCGACGTCGTCCATGAGGGCGTCGGCACCAAGCCCGGCCCGGTACCACTCGACCATCGTGAACTCGGGATTGTGCAGGCGGCCCCGTTCGCCGTCCCGAAACACGCGGCAGACCTGGTAACAGTCGCCGAGTCCCGCCGCGAGCAGGCGTTTCATCGCGTACTCCGGGGAGGTGTGCAGGAAGACCGCGCCGACACCCTCGACCCTGGCCGGTATCGATGCGAGGTGCACGTCGGTGACCGCGGCGCTGGAGAGCTGCGGCGTCTCGACTTCCACCACGCGTTCCTCGGCAAAATGGGCGCGGATCCGGCCGAGCATCAGCGCCCGCGCGCGAAGCGTCGCGACGCTCGCGGTGGGCCGCCAGTCGGCTGCGGTCATCGCCGCAGCGTGCCGATGCGCTCGCCCAGGCGGACCGCGGAGCCCGGCGTCAGCCCCGACGACCACTCCACCGCGTCGGGCGGCAGCATCACGATGACCGTCGAGCCCATGTTGAAGCGACCGAGCTCGGCGGCCTTGTCGAAGGCGGGCAAGGCCTCGCCGAGCGGCAGCTCGCGGGGTGCCTTCGAGCCATCGACCTCAACTTCGCCCAGCCAGGCGAGGCTCATGCTCCCGACGAACAGCGCCCCGACCAGCACGATCGCCACGGGACCGACGGCCGTGTCGAAGAGACAGGCGATTCGCTCGTTGCGGGCGAACAGGCCGGGCACGCCCGCCGCGGTCACGGCGTTGACGCTGAACAGGTCCCCGGGGATGAAGGTCACCGAGGTCAGCGTGCCGGCGAGGGGCATGTGGATGCGGTGGTAGTCGTACGGTGCGAGGTACAGAGTCGCGAAATGGCCGCCCTCGAACGGCCGTGCGCGCGCTGCGTCGCCGCCGAGCAGCGCGGCGGCGGCGTAGTGGATGCCCTTGGCCTGCAGCAGCATGTCGCGCTCGATGCGACCGGCCTGGCTCACCACGGCGTCGACCGGCGAGACGAGCGCCTCGGCTGCCCGATCGATGACCCTCGCGCCCGGCTTCAGGGCACGGGTGAAGAATGCATTGAAGCTCTCGTAGGCGGTCGGGTCGCTGTGTTCCGCTTCCGCGAGGTTCACCGCGTAAAAGCGCAGGAAGCTCCGGATGAACAGGTTCTTGAGAGGGCTCCAGCGCGAACGCGCGAGGGCGTGCATGCCTCGCGAGAGCAGATGCTGGGGCAGCAGGTGTTGCGCGCCGACGAACAGCCGTCCGGAGAGTGAGCGGGAATCGGGTGTCATGAAGAGCGCGGGTCGGCGGCGGCAAGGATCAGCCGGTAGTCGTGGGTGATACCGTCGACAGTATGCGGGGTGCCGAAGACGCCCGCCATGGCACCGTCCGGGTTGACCAGGAACAACGTCGCCGTGTGGTCCACGCTGTACTGGCCTTGCGCATCCGGCGGGTTCACGACGACCGCCACCCCGAGCGCGCGTGTCAGGGACTCGATTGACTCCTGCGTGCCGGTGACACCGGTGAAGCTCGGCTCGAAGAACCGTACGTACTCCGCCAGGCGCTCTGGCGTGTCGCGCACCGGGTCGACCGACACCAGGAACACCTCGGGACGGGCGGACGAGGGCAGGTCGGCGAGCTCGCGTCGCACGGCGGCGAGTGTCGCCAGCGTCGAGGGGCACACGTCCGGGCAGTGGGTGAAGCCGAAGAACAGGATGCTCCAGTGCCCTGTGAGCCGGTCCGGGCCGAACGAATCGCCGGCGTCGTCGACGAGCTGGAAGGGCGGCATCGCGCGCGGCGAGCTGAACAGCGTCGCCCGCTCGAGCGCGAGTGCCCTCGGCTCGGGCGCGCCATGCCGGGCGAGCCACATGCCCGCGGCCGCACCGGCGACCGCGACGAGAACGAGCAGGGGAATGCGCAGCGTGTTCGACATGCGGAGCAGCAGAAGGGACTCACGGCATCGGTGATCGCTCCCGATTATCCCACAGGGCCCCGGCGCGCAACCGCTACAATCGACCCATGCCCGCGACAGCCCGGCGCCGCGATCCCCGGCTCCCGCCCGACACCGACGTAGGCGGACTCGTGGCCTGGGCGGCGCGCCGGCTGGGGCGGGCAGGCCTGCACTTCGGACACGGCACCGACAACGCCTTCGACGAGGCCGGGGCGCTCGTATTTCACGCGCTCGGCATCGCGCACGAGGACGCGCCGAGAGCCTATTCCAGGCGCGTCGACGCCCCGGGCCGCGAGCGGGTGCGCGAGCTCGTCGCGCGGCGCATCCGCGAGCGCGTTCCGAGCGCCTACCTCACCGGGCGGACCTGGTTCGCCGGCCACGAGATCGAGGTCACGCCGGCCGTGCTCGTGCCGCGTTCGGCCATCGCCGAGCTGTGCACGAGCGGCTTCGCCCCCTGGATCGACGCGCGACGGGTCCGGCGCGTGCTGGACATCGGCACCGGCTCCGGCTGCATCGCCATCGCCTGTGCGCACGCCTTCCCCGAGGCGCGGGTCGATGCCGTGGACGTGTCGCACGCGGCCCTCGAGGTGGCCGCGCGCAACATCCGGGCCCACGGCCTCGAGGAGCGCGTGCGCACGCGGCTGTCCAACGTCTACGACGGGGTCGGCCCGCGCCGCTACGATATCATCGTGAGCAACCCGCCCTACGTGCCCGCGCGCGTCGTGGGGCTGCTGCCGGCCGAGTACGCGCGCGAGCCGCGGCTCGGGCTGGCCGCGGGGCGCCGTGGACTCGACGTGGTCGAGCGGATCCTCGCGGGTGCGGAGCGCCACCTCGAGCGCGGTGGCGTCCTCGTCGTGGAGGTCGGGGACACGGAGGGGGCGGTGCGGCGACGCTGGCCGGAGGTGCCCTTCACGTGGCTCGAGTTCGAGCACGGCGGAGGCGGGGTGTTCCTGCTGACGGCCGCCGGGCTGCGCAGTCACCGCCAGGCACTGGCATCCTGAGCCCCTGAAGGACAACGCATGTCAGGAAACACGCTCGGCAAGCTGTTCTGCGTCACGACCTTCGGCGAGAGCCACGGTCCCGCGCTCGGTGCGGTCGTGGACGGCTGCCCGCCGGGGCTCGAGCTGTCCGAGGCCGACCTCCAGGCGGACCTCGAACCGCGCCGCACGGGCACGTCGCGCTTCACCAGCCAGCGCAAGGAACCGGATGCCGCGCGCATCCTCTCGGGCGTGTTCGAGGGTCGCACGACCGGCACGTCGATCGGGCTCGTGGTCGAGAACACGGACCAGCGCTCGCGGGACTACGACAAGATCAAGGACCGCTTCCGGCCGGGCCACGCCGACTACGCCTACCAGCAGAAATACGGCTTCCGGGACTACCGCGGCGGCGGTCGCTCCTCCGCCCGCATCACGGTCGCCACGGTGGCGGCTGGAGCGATCGCGCGGAAGTACCTGCGGGAGCGCATCGGCCTTACGGTGCAGGGCTGGCTCTCGCGCATGGGCCCGATCGAGATCGAGGCCAGGCAGCCGGCCGCGGCACGCGCCAATCCGTTCTTCAGCCCCGACCCGGATCGGCTGCCCGAGCTCGAGGACTACATCTGGAAACTGCGCAGGGACGGCGATTCGGTCGGCGCACGCATCACGGCCGTCGCGCGCAACGTGCCGCCCGGCCTCGGCGAACCGATGTTCGACCGGATCGATGCCGACCTCGCTCACGCCATGATGGGCATCAATGCCGCAAAGGCCGTCGAGATCGGCGACGGTGTCGCGGTTGCTTCGCAGCTCGGCAGCGAGCATCGCGACGAGCTGACCCCGGCGGGATTCCGGAGCAACCACTCCGGCGGCACGCTCGGCGGCATCACTTCCGGGCAGGACCTCGCCGTGCACGTGTCGCTCAAGCCGACCTCCAGCATCCAGGTGCCCGGCTGGACCATCGACCTCGAGGGCAACGCGGTCGAGATCGTGACGACCGGCAGGCACGATCCCTGCGTCGGGCTGAGGGCCGTGCCGATCGTCGAGGCCATGCTCCTGATCGTGGTGATGGATCACTACCTGAGGCATCGCGCGCAGTGCGGCGACGTGGCTTCGGCCACGCCCGTGATCACCTCGCCTCGTTGAGCGGCCGCGCTGGCAGCCAGGGCGCCCTCCCCAGCCCGGCAGCGCCACGGTGACTCGCGAGCCGGTGCGCATGGCGGGAGGGTACTTCTGGTACTTCGCCACCGTCGGCCTGTTCGCACCGTACTGGCCCGTGTATCTCGAGCACCGCGGCCTGGACGCCGTCGCGATCGGCTTCGTGATGAGTGTCTTCGCCGCCATGCGCGTGCTCGGACCGCCGCTCTACGCGCACTGGGCAGACGCCTCCGGACGGCCGCTCGTCCTGCTGCGGGCCGCGCTGCTGGTGGCGGCAGGCTGTGCGCTCGCATTCCCGTGGGTAGGAGGGCTCTGGGGCATCGTCGTGGTTCTGGCGGTCTACAGCGCCCTGTGGAACGGGGTCATGTCCCTCTACGACGCCCACGTGCTCGGGCGGCTCGGCAGCGATGCCCCACGCTATGGCCGGTTGCGCCTGTGGGGCTCGGTCGGTTTCATCGTCGCCTCGATGGCAGCCGGACCGGGACTCGAGCGCGCCGGCATCGAGGTGCTGCCGTGGGTCTGGGCCGTGCTTGTGGGACTGACCTGGACCTCCCTCCTGGGACTCGGCCCCGGCGAGGCGGCGGCGGGCCGGGGGACGCCCGCAGCCATCGGCGACGCCCTGCGCGATCGCCGGGTGCAGGTGTTCCTCGTGCTTTCGTTCCTGATGCTCGCGAGCCACGGGGCCTACTACAACTTCTTCTCCCTGTACCTGGAGCGGCAAGGCTACGGCGGCGCCGCGATCGGTGCGTACTGGGCCTGGGGCGTGACGGCCGAGATCGGCATCTTCCTGGCCGCGCCGCAGCTGCTGCGCCGGTTTCCGATCAGGAGGCTGTTGATCGCTGCGCTCGCCGCGACGGCGCTGCGCTGGTGGGTGCTGGCCGCCTGGCCCGGGTCTCCGCTGATGGTGTTCCTCGCCCAGACCCTGCACCTGGCCAGCTTCGGCATGTTCCACCTCTGCTCTGTCTCGCTGGTGCAGGCCCTCTTTCCCCGGGGTGCATCGGCGCGCGGCCAGGCTCTGCACGCCAGCATCGGGTTCGGCCTCGGCGGCGTGGTCGGGGCCCTGGTTGCCGGGTGGGTTTGGCAGGAGGTGTCGCCGGAGGCGGCCTTCATGGCCTGCGCCGGCATCGCGCTCCTGGCCATGACCGTCGCCGCCGCGGGCTTGCGCGACCTGCCCGCGATCATCCGGTGATCCACTCGCCGTCCCACGGGCCCGTCGGCGGCGGCCCCGGACCGGCCCCCGTGGCCCGGCCGGCAGGCCGACCGGGGTCGCTTCGATCCCAATTGCGTGACGCGTTGCCAGATTTTGGTAAATAGGGTTTGTAGGCTATAGTCCGTGCGATCAGGGACTTGTGAGTGATTTCACATTCATTTCGCCAGTTCGGGGTCGATCCTTGAGCGTCGGCGACGGCCGTTTGGGAGTCAAGATGAGCTGGAAACTTCGCGCTGCCGTGTCGGCGCTGTTGCTTGCGCCGCAAGCGGCCTTCTCGCTAGGCCTCGGCGATATCCGTCTCAACTCTGCATTGAACGAGCCATTGTCGGCCGAGATCGATCTCGTCGCCCCGACGGCCGAGGAACTCAACGCGCTCAATGCCCAGCTCGCATCGCGCGAGTTGTTCCAGCGCTACGGACTCGATCGTCCCGTCTTCCTGGACTCCCTGCAGTTCCGGGTGGGTCGGGGCGAGGACGGCCGCAACGTGCTGCTGGTCAACTCGGGCGCGCCGATCAGCGAGCCCTTCGTGACTTTCCTCGTGGAAGTCAACTGGCCGCGCGGCCGCCTGCTGCGCGAATACACCGTGCTGCTCGATCCGCCGGTGTTCGCGCCGGAAGCGGCCGTACCGCCGGCGCCCGTCGCGGCCCCGCGCGTCGCCAGACCGGAGCCCGCCGCGCCGCCGCCGCGTCCCGTCGCGCCCGCGCCCGCCCCGGCCGCTGCCGTGGCGCCACCGCCGCGTCCCGCCGCCCCTCCGGCCCCGTTGGCTGCGCCGGCCGGCTCCACCTACCGGGTGCGTAGCGGCGATACGCTCTACGAGATTGCAAGCGAGTTCGCGCCCGAGTCGCGCACCGCCGCCAACCGGATGATGATCGCCATGTTCCGCGCGAACCCGGAGGCGTTCGGCGGCAACATCAACGTCCTTCGTGCCGGGGCGATCCTGCGCATTCCCGGCCCGGAAGCGCTCGACGAAGTGGGCGCCCAGGAGGCCGCCCGCGAGATCGGTCGCCAGATCGCCGCGTGGCGCAGCGATTCGGCAACCCAGGACACGGGTCGCCTGCGCCTGGTGACGCCGACCGAGGCGTCACCGGAAGTGCCGCAGGCCGCGGCCGCCGAGACCGAGCCTGCCTCCCGCATCGAGCAGTTGCAGCGCGAGATCGCGGAATCGCAACGCCTGCTCGAGCTCAAGAACGCCGAGCTCGCCGAGTTGCAGCGCCGCATGGCCGAGGAGGCGGCGCAGGCACCGACCGTGGAGCCGACGCCGGAGCCGCCGGCAGCGGAAGTGCCGCCGGTCGAGGAGGCGCCGGTTGCGGCCGAGCCCGAGCCCGAGCCCGCCGGCGCGGAGGAGCCACCGGCGGAGGAGCCCGCGCCTGCCCCCACGCCGGTCGTGCCCGAGCGCTCGTTCGTGGACAGCCTCACCGACAACTGGACCTACGTCCTCGGCGCGGCCGTGCTGCTGCTGGGTGGCGGACTCGCGTTTGGATACGCGCGCCGGCGTCGCGAGGAGCAGTTCGGCGAGTCGCTCAGCGGCTTCGACCTGCCCGCCGCGGCTCCCGTCCCGTCCGAGACCCAGCGCTTGCGCTCGTTGCGCGAGGAGCAGTTCGAAACGGCTACGAGCGGCGAGGAGGAAGCCGAGCGGGTCGGCGCCAACCGGATGGCCGAGCGGGAGCCCGAGTTCCGCGGCGACACGGGCGAGAGACTCTCGGACGAGTCCATCTCCATCAGCGCCGAGGAGCCCATGGAGGCGGACCAGCCGGATGCGCTGGCCGAGGCCGACTTCCACATGGCCTACGGGCTCTATGACCAGGCGGCCGACATCGTCAGGCTCGCCCTGGACAAGGACCCGGACCGCCGCGACTACAAGGTCAAGCTCGCCGAGATCTTCTTCGTCGCCGGCAACCAGGACGGTTTTCTGGAGGCCGCGCGGGACCTGCACGCGTCCTCGGGCGATGGCCAGGCCGCCGACTGGGACCGGATCATCATCATGGGTCGCCAGATCGCGCCGGACGACCCGCTGTTCGAGGGTGCGGGCACGGGGTCCGACGTGGACCTCAATCTCGCCGGTGGCGAGAGCCGCGTGGACCTCGAGCTGCTGGCGCCGCCGGAGGGCGAGGAAGGCCTCGACCTCGACCTGGGCGAGGCACTCGCGGGCGGAGACAGTGGCGCGGAGACCGTCAGGCGCCGCGGTATCGATTTCGACCTCGGCAACGAGGGCGACACGGTATCGACGGCCGAGATGCCGCAGCTGTCGGAGGGTGGCGAAGCCGCGACCGCGGAAATGCCGCGGCTCGACGAGGACGAAGGGACGGAGGAGGTGACGCGCCTGCAGCCGCTCCCGGACGAGACGATGCGCGAGAAGATCGACACGTCCGGCTTCGCCAAGGGCCCGGAGTCGACGGACGCGACCGCCGAAATGGCCATGGACGACCTCGGCATCGACCTCGGCGACCTGGAGGCCTTTGCGGAAGGCGCCGACGAGGACGACGTCACGCAGATCGCGCTGGTCGAGCAGGACGAGGACACCGGTGCGACCTCGGTCTTGCCCGAGCTCGCAGATGCCGGGGAAGGCGCGGACTTCGACCTGACCGAGATTGCGCCGGAGCTGGCGGATGCCGAGGAGACGGGCGAGACGCGGCGCATCGTGCGCGAAGGGGGAACCGCCACCGAGAAGCTCGCCGTCTCGGACCTGCCGGAGATGTCGGAGCTCGAGCCAGTCACCATGAGCGAGGTCGGCACGAAGCTCGACCTGGCGCGGGCCTACGTGGACATGGGCGACCCGGACGGCGCGCGCAGCATCCTCGAGGAGGTGCTCACGGAGGGCACCTCGTCGCAGAAGAAGGAAGCACAGCGCCTGCTGGACTCCCTGCCCGGATGACCGACCACCGCCGCCGCGGGCGCTGAGCGCCCGCGGCGGCCCCCGACCGACGTCTTTCCCGTCCCGCCAACATGCCCGAGCCGCCGGCGACCGAGCGGATCGCGATCGGCATCGAGTACGACGGCACCCGCTACGCCGGCTGGCAGCGGCAGGCCGAAGTGCCGTCGGTGCAGGCAGAGGTCGAACGCGCGCTGTCCGCGGTCGCGGACCACTCGGTCGAGGCCACCTGTGGGGGCCGCACCGACGCGGGGGTCCACGCACTGGGCCAGGTGGCCCACTTCGACACGCACGCCCGGCGCCAGCCGAGGAGCTGGACGCTCGGCGCCAATACGCTGCTGCCGGGCGACGTCGCCGTGCTCTGGGCGGCGCCCGTCGACCGGGACTTTCACGCCCGCTACACGGCGCTGTCGCGCCGTTATCGCTACGTGATCCTGAACCGCGCGAGCCGCCCAGCGCTGGCCCGGCATCGGGCCTGCTGGATCCATCGCCCGCTCGAGGCAGGCGCGATGCAGGAGGCGGCGCAGTGCCTGGTCGGTGAGCACGATTTCTCGGCCTTTCGGGCATCCGAGTGCCAGTCGCGCACGCCGGTGCGTCGCCTCGAGGGCATCGCAGTGCGTCGCGAAGGCGACCGCGTGCTCATCGACGTCACCGCGAACGCGTTCCTGCACCACATGGTCCGCAACATCGCCGGCACGCTGATTGCCGTCGGCCAGGGTGATCGACCCGTCGCTTCGGTCGCGGAGGCGCTGGCCAGCCGAGACCGGCGCGCGGCCGGCGTCACCGCGCCGGCGGCGGGGCTGTACCTCGCGGCTATCGACTACCCGCCGGAGGCGGGATTGCCGGCCAGCCCGCCGCCGGCATGGGCTATGATCCCGGGCGCCTGAGCTCAAGCACGGTACGGGACCGGCCATGACCTGGTTCGAGAAGATCATCCCCTCGCGGATCAAGACCGAGCGGCGGACGCGCTCGGTGCCCGAGGGCCTGTGGATGAAGTGCCCGACCTGCGATTCCGTGCTGTACCGGCCCGAGGTCGAGCGCAACCTGCAGGTGTGCCCCAAGTGTTCCTTCCATATGCGGATCGGGGCACGCGACAGGCTGCAGCGCTTCCTGGACCCGGAGGGCCAGCAGGAGCTTGCGGAAGGCGTCTCGCCGGAGGACCCGCTCAAGTTCCGGGACACCAAGCGGTATCGCGACCGGCTCGCGGCCGCGCAGAAGGGCACGGGCGAGCGCGACGCATTGATCGTGATGGCCGGATCGCTCAAGGGACAGGAAGTCGTGGCGGCGGCCTTCGAGTTCTCGTTCCTCGGCGGCTCCATGGGCAGCGTGGTCGGCGAGCGTTTCGCCCTGGCCTGCGATCACGCCATCCGGCAGCGCGCGCCGCTGATCTGCTTCTCGGCGAGCGGCGGTGCCCGCATGCAGGAGGGCCTGCTGTCCCTGATGCAGATGGCCAAGACGAGCGCCGCGCTCGCGGCGCTGGCGCGCGAGCGCCTGCCGTTCATCTCGGTGCTGACGGATCCGACGACCGGCGGGGTCTCGGCGAGCCTCGCCATGCTCGGCGACGTGAACATCGCCGAGCCGCGGGCGCTGATCGGTTTTGCCGGGCCGCGCGTGATCCAGCAGACCGTCCGCGAGACGCTCCCCGAAGGCTTCCAGCGCAGCGAGTTCCTGCTCGAGCACGGTGCGATCGACCTGATCGTCGACCGTCGGGACCTGCGCGACCGGGTCGCCCTGCTGCTGCACATGCTGATGAAGCGGCCCCATCCGTCGCAGGACTGAGCCCGGGACGGGACCGCTTGCGCTTCTCATCCCTGCAGGACTGGCTCGACTGGCAGCAGTCCCTGCACCCCAGGGCGATCGACCTCGGACTCGATCGCGTGCGGACCGTGCTCGGGCGGCTCGGGCTCGTGCGTCCGGCCGCCTGCGTGCTGACGATCGGCGGCACGAACGGCAAAGGCTCGGTGGTGGCCTACCTCGACGCAATCCTGCGCGAGGCCGGCTACGACGTCGGCACGTTCACCTCGCCGCACCTGGTCCGTTACAACGAACGCGTCCGCGTCGGCGGCCGCTGCGCCACGGACGCCGAGCTGGTGGAGGCCTTCGGGCTCATCGATGAGGCCCGCGGCGACCTCAGCCTGACCTACTTCGAGTGGAACGCGCTGGCCGCGTTCTCCATCCTCGGCGGCGCCGGGCTCGATGCCGCAGTACTGGAAGTGGGCCTCGGCGGCCGTCTCGATGCCGTGAACGTCATCGACCCGGACGTCGCCACGATAGTCTCGGTCGGCCTGGATCACCTCGATTGGCTCGGGCCGACCGTCGAGGACATCGGCCGGGAGAAGGCAGGGATCTTTCGGGCCGACCGACCGGCGATCTTCGGCTCGCGCCGGGTGCCGCTGTCGGTGATCGACATGGCCTCCCGGCTCGGAGCCAGATTGAGGAGGCTCGGCGTCGACTTCGACTTCGTAGAGCGTCCGGACGGCTGGGACTACGTCGGGCTGGGGTCCCGGCGCGCCGAGTTGCCGCTGCCGGCCATTGCCGGCGCGGCCCAGCTCGCCAACGCGGCAACCGCGCTCGCGGTCCTGGAGGCGTCAGAGCCTTCCCTGCTGGTGCCAGACGAGTGCGTGCGCAGGGGCCTGGCGACCACCCGCATCGCCGGCAGGTTCCAGGTCGTGGAGGGGCAGCCCGAGTGGATCCTGGACGTAGCGCACAATGCCGATGCTGCCGGGGTCCTGGCACAGAGCCTGGCGACGCGACCGTGCCGGGGACGGACGCTCGCGGTATGCGGAATCCTCGGCGACAAGGACGTGGACGCGATCGCCCGCAGCCTCGCGTCCGCGGTGGACGAGTGGTTCGCCGTGGGCCTGGAAGAATCTCGGGGAATCGAGCCCGCCGAGCTCGCGCAGCGCCTCGAGGCGGCCACCGGTCGGCCGGCGCAGGTCCGTCGCGACGTCGCCGAAGGCTGCGCGGCTGCCTCCGGCGCTGCCCGGCAGGATGACCGGATCCTCGTCTTCGGCTCTTTTCACGCGGTCGGACCGGCGCTCGAATGGCTCGGGCTTGCTGTCTGAGCGAGTAGAATCCCGTCCCGATGGACAAGGCACAGAAGGAGCGCCTGCTGGGCGCCACGATCCTCGTGGTCATCGTGGTGCTCGTCGTACCCGCACTCCTGACGGGCCCGCGTGACCGCAGGGGCGAGGAGCCTGCGCCCGCGACCGGCCTGCGTACGGTCGAGATCGAGATCGGAGAGGCCGCCTCGGAGGCCGAGGCGCAGCCGACCGACCCCGCGGTCGAATCGGAGATTGCGCCGGCGACCGAGACGGCACCTCTCGGTACCGAGCCTTCCCCGGCGACGGCGCCTCCCCCGAGGCAGGACGCCGTGGCCGAGCGTAGTCCCCAGCCGACCTCTCCGCCGGCGGCGCAGCGGGAGCGGGAGCCCGGGCGGGCGGTATCGCCCCCTGTGCCGGAGGGGTCTGGCTTTGCGGTGCAGGTCGCGGCACTGTCGAAGCCCGAGGCAGCACGGGAGCTGGCAGATGCGCTCAAGGCGCAGGGCTACCGTGCGTTCGTCATGGAGTACCGGGCCGACGGCAAGCTCTTCTACCGTGTCCGGGTGGGCCCCGAGTCGTCCCGGGAGAAGGCCGACGTCCTCGCCCGGCGCCTGGCGGGGGAAGGCCACAAGGCCGTCGTCGTCCGTCATCCCTGAGCGCCCGGTCCCTGGTCGGCGCTTGGGGTAGAATCGCGTAGTTCCTCGTCGTGGAGCCGTCCCGGTCATGAACGGAGCCGACTACCTGTTCGTCGTGATTCTCATGGTCTCGGCCACCATCGGTGTCCTGCGGGGATTCGTCCGGGAAGCGATTTCGCTGCTGTCTTGGCTGATCGGCCTTTGGGTCGCGTGGCGCTACGCCTACCTGCTCGATCCCTACCTCGGGGGAATGCTCGGCACACCGGGCCTGCGGGAGTGGGTCTCGCGGCTCCTGTTGCTGGTCGGCATGCTGCTGCTCGGCGCCGCAGTCGGGGCCCTGGCCGGGTACTTCCTGCGGCGGGCGGCGGGGCTCGCCGTCGGCGACCGGATCATCGGCATCGTGTTCGGCGTGGTCCGGGCCGTGATCATCATCGGCATCTTCGTGATGGTCGGGCGCGGCCTCGACCTCGACGGCGAGAGCTGGTGGAAGCGCTCGCGGCTGATGCCGTATGCGGAGTACGCGGCCAACTGGCTCGAGCGCTACGCCGAGCCGGCCGTGGGACCTCTGCTGGACGAGGCGGCGAAGGCGATCGGCAAGTAATGCCATGTGCGGTATCGTCGGTATCGTCGGGCAGGCTCCTGTCAACCAGCGGATCTACGACGCGCTGACCGTGCTGCAGCACCGTGGCCAGGACGCTGCGGGCATCATGACCATGCACGAAGGCGAGCTGTTCGCCCGCAAGGACGCCGGTCTCGTGCGCGACGTGTTCCAGCGTCGCGACATGCTGCAGCTCGCCGGCAACATGGGCATCGGCCACGTCCGCTACCCGACGGCCGGCTGTGACCGACCCGACGAGGCCCAGCCTTTCTACGTCAACTCGCCGTTCGGCATCGGTCTCGGTCACAACGGCAACCTGACGAACATGGCGGCACTGTCGCGCGAGCTCGTGCGGGAGGACCGGCGGCACCTCAACACCAGTTCGGACTCCGAAGTGCTGCTCAACGTGTTCGCGAGCGAGCTGCACAAGTGCGAGGGCGAACGACTGGCGCCCAGCCAGATTTTCGCGGCGCTCGAGACCGTGTTCCGGCGCTGCCATGGCGGCTTCGCCGTCGTCGCGCTGGTCGTCGGCCATGGCGTCGTCGGTTTCCGCGACCCGCACGGCATCCGGCCGCTCGTGCTCGGCCGGCGGGATACGCCGCGCGGGCCCGAGTGGATGCTGGCCTCCGAGAGCGTTGCGCTCGACATGATCGGCTTCCGGCTGGTGCGCGACGTCCGGCCCGGCGAGGCGGTCTATATCGACGAACAGGCGCACCTGCACACGCACCAGTGTGCGCCCTGCGAGCGGCACACGCCGTGCATCTTCGAGTACGTGTACTTCGCGCGTCCGGACTCGATCATCGACAACATCTCGGTCCACAAGGCCCGCATGCGCATGGGCGAGCGGCTGGCGGAGAAGATCCGGCGGCTGCGGCCGGACCACGACATCGACGTCGTGATTCCGATTCCCGATACCAGCCGCACCAGCGCCATGCAGCTGGCCGCAGCCCTCGGGGTGAAGTACCGCGAGGGGTTCGTCAAGAACCGCTACATCGGCCGGACCTTCATCATGCCGGGCCAGGAGCTGCGCCAGAAGTCGGTGCGCGGCAAGCTCAACGCGATCGACCTCGAGTTCCGCGGACGCACCGTGCTGCTGGTCGACGACTCGATCGTCCGCGGCACGACCAGCGCGCAGATCATCGAGATGGCCCGCGAGGCGGGTGCGCGCAAGGTGTACTTTGCCTCGGCTGCGCCGCCGGTGCGCTACCCGAACGTGTACGGCATCGACATGCCGGTGATCTCGGAGCTCGTCGCGGGCGGCCGCTCGTATGACGAGGTATCACGGATCGTGGGAGCCGACTGGCTTATCTACCAGGATCTCGACGATCTGGTTGCGGCCTGCCGCCACGACTACGCCGAGGTGAGGGAGTTCGACACGTCCTGCTTCTCCGGCGAGTACGTCACCGGCGACGTCACGGAGGAGTACCTCCGCGCCCTGGTGGAGAACCGCGCCGACGAGGTGCGCGCCCGCCGACGCGAAGAGCCGCAACCCGGCCGCGTCGTGCGCGTGGTCTGATTCCGGCACGCGTGCCCTCCGGGCGGGACCCACGCCGCGCCTTCCTGCTCGACCTGCTGGAGGCGGCATTGGCCGCCGTGAACGGGCGCGCACGAATGAACCTGGCCTTGCGCGACAGGCCTCGCCGCGACACCTGGGTGCTGGCTGCAGGCAAGGCCGCAGGAGCCATGACGCTCGGTGCGATCGATGCGCTCGGTCCGTACGTGACGCGCGCGCTCGTGGTCACCCGGGCGGACTGTGTCGCCCCGGAGCTCACGGGCATGCCGGGACTGCGCTGCCACGTCGCGGCGCACCCGGTGCCGGACGAGCGCAGCCTGGCGGCAGGCGAGGCGGCGCTTTCGATGGCGCGCGCAGCGCCTCCAGGCCAGCGCGTGCTGCTGCTCGTGTCCGGCGGCGCGTCCAGCCTGCTCGAGGCGCCGGCCCGGGGCGTGAGCCTTGAGCAGCTGCGCCGCGTGAACGAGTGGGCGCTCGCTTCCGGCGTCGACATCGGCCGGATCAATGCGATCCGCGGTGCCCTGTCCCGCGTCAAGGCCGGGGGCCTAGTGCGCGCCTTCGCGCACTGCGACGTGGAGGCATTCTTCATCTCCGACGTGCCCGGCGACGACCCGGCGGTCGTCGGCTCCGGCCTGCTGGCCTCGCGCGGCCGGCCCCTGCCGCCGGCGGGGGATCTCCCGGCGTGGCTCGGCGGGTTGCTGGAGCGGGCCTCCCGGACGGAAGGGCAGCCGTTGCAGGTGCCGATCCTCTGCGTCGGCCGGCTAGGTGAGGCGCTCGAGGCGGCGCGGCGCCGGGCCGAGGCCGGTGGGATCCGGGCGGTGCTGCATGAACGGCGACTCGACGGCGAAGCTGGCGCGGCCGCGCGGATGGCCTGCGCTCACCTTGCCGCCGACGGCCCGGCGCTGCACCTCTTTGGCGGCGAGACGACCGTCGTGCTGCCGCCGGAGCCGGGGCGGGGCGGCCGCAACCAGCACCTGGCCCTCGCGGCGGCGATGGAGATCGACGGGTGCGATGACCGGCTGCTCCTGGCGTGTGGCACCGACGGCTCCGACGGCAACACGGAGGACGCCGGCGCGTTCGCGGACGGCTGCACGCTGGACCGGGGCAGGGACGCGGGCCTGGACGCACCTGCCTGCCTGGCGCGCGCAGACAGCGGCCGGTTCCTCGAGGCCACGGGTGACCTGGTTCACACCGGGGCGACCGGGACCAACGTGGGAGACCTACTCTTCGCCCTGCGACGCGAACCGGGTCACAGTCAGGTGGGCGGCCTCAGTATGTAAAATCTCGGCATGTCGATCCGGGTGTTGATCATCGACGACGAGGAGGTCTATCGCCGCCTGCTCTCGCAGCACGTGCAGGTAGGCTTCGACTCGCCGGTCACCGCGGACTACGATCCCGGCCGCCAGGGCAGGCTGCCGCCCGAGTTCCACGCCTCCGGCTACGACGCCGTCCTGCTCGACGAGTCGCCGGGCGTTGCCGCCGGGCTCGACTGGCTGCGCGACCTGACCCATCGCAGCGAGTTCCCGCCCGTCATCTACATGATGTCGGATCTCACGCCCGAGTCGGAACGGGCCGCCAAGTCGGCCGGTGCGTTTGCCTGCCTTTCCCGGAGCAAGATCGACAACCCCGCGCTCGTCAGGACGTTGCGCTCTGCGCAGGCCTCGAGGCGCCGCCGGGGCGAGCCGGTCCTGTCGCTCGACGAGCTCGACCGGATTTGCCGCTTCGGCGACCTCACGATCCGGGGCTACAAGTTCGTCCGCAAGCTGGCGGAGAACCCGGTCTCGAGCGTGTATCTCGCACAGCGCCTGAAGACCGCCGAGGAGGTCGTGCTGAAGGTGCTGCGGCAGGCGCCCGACACGGGCACCAAGGGCGCGGATACCTTCGACCGCTTCCTGCGCGAGTACCAGATCGCCGCCGGAATCCGCCACTCGAACGTCGTGCGGATCTTCGACTTCGGCGCCGACGACGATCACGCGTACATCGCGATGGAGTACTTCTCGAAGGGCGACCTGCGGGACCGGATCAAGGAGGGCATCAAGCCCCTCGATGCGCTGAAGCTCCTGCGCCAGATGGCCGAGGCCCTCAAGGTGCTGCACGACGCCGGCGTGCTGCACCGCGATCTCAAGCCCGGCAACGTCATGCTGCGCGACGACGGTTCCGTCGTGCTGATCGACTTCGGCATGTCCAAGCAGCTGGAGCTGGACGCCTCGATCACGGCCAGCGGCCAGATCTTCGGCACGCCCTACTACATGAGCCCGGAGCAGGGCCACGGCCGCGAGACCGACGAGCGCAGCGACATCTACAGCCTCGGCGTGATCCTCTACGAGATGCTGATGCGGCGCAAGCCGTACGTGGCCGGCACGCCGATGCAGATCATCTACAAGCACGCCAACGCGCCGCTGCCTCACCTTCCCATAGCGTTGAAGCGCTTCGAGCGGCTGCTCCTCAACTGCATGGCCAAGGAACCCGCTCGCCGCTATCCTTCCGCAGAAGCCGTGGTGGATGCGATCAAGGAGCTCGAGCGTGACGAGGCCGAGCGCGAGGCGATGGCATTCTGATCTGGCCGGTCCGTCCGGTCCGGCCGGATATGCCACCGACGCCCCGACCCCGCTTGTATTTCTCTCGCGACCGACGCCCGCCGCGTGGTACGACGCGGCCGCCTCGCGGCTCCCCGAGTTGCTGCTGGATCACGCGAACTGCGAGAAGAAGGCCGCTTCCACGGCGCTCGCGATGATGTTCGCCTATTCCGACGACTACCGCCTGACCCGGCAGCTCTCCCGCCTCGCCCGTGAGGAGCTCAGGCACTTCGAGCAGGTGCAGCGCCACCTCGAGCTGGCGGGTATCCCGTTCCGGCGCCTAAGGCCGTCGCGCTACGCCGAAGGCCTTCGGGCGAAGGTCTCGGCCGCCGAGCCGGCACGTCGACTCGACCTGCTCCTGTGCGGCGCGCTGATCGAGGCCCGATCCTGCGAGCGCTTCGCCGGCCTCGTGCCGCGCCTGCCCGAGCCGCTGGCCGGTTTCTACCGCGGCCTGGAAGCATCGGAATCAAGGCACTTCCTGGCGTACCTCGAGCTTGCCAGGGCGCACGCAGACTCCCACGGCCTGGATCTCGAGGCACGGCTCACGGTGCTGGCCGAAGTCGAGGGCGAGCTCGCGACCTCGCCCGACCGGCACTTCAGGTTTCACTCGGGGGTGCCGGTCGCCGGGTGAGCTCCACCAGCTCATACCCCGCGTCATTCCACCGCAGCACGCTGCCCCGCTCGTGCCAGTCGCCGAGCACGATTCGCGTGGCGGGGCGGCCGTCGACCTCGAGCCGATGGATGCCCGGCCGGTGCGTGTGGCCGTGCAGCAGCGTGTCGACGCCCGCCTTGCGCAGGACCTCGACGACGGTTGCGGGGTCGACGTCGGTGATGTACTCCTCCGCCTGCCGGAGGTGCTGCCTGCTACCCGCGCGGGCCTGCATCGCGAGCGCCCGGCGCCGCTCCAGCGGCATCGCGAGGAAACGTCGCTGGACGACCGGGTCGCGCACCAGCGCGCGCAGCCGCTGGTAGGCGGCATCGCCGGTGCACAGCGCATCGCCGTGGGTCAGCAGGACGCGGGTCGTGCCGAAACGGGCCACGACGGGATCCGGCAGCCACTGCGCGCCGGCGCGCCGGCAGAACGCCTCGCCGAGCAGGAAGTCCCGGTTGCCCTGCATGATGAAGACCGCCGTGCCGGAATCGGCGAGCCGGTCGAGTGCGGCGGCGAGGCGCTCCCCGAGCGGGTCCGGCACATCGTCGCCGAGCCACGCCTCGAACAGGTCGCCGAGCAGGTAGAGCGCCTGGGCCTCGCGCGCAGGGCCCTGCAGGAACTCGAGGAACTGATCGGTGATGTCGGGTCGCGACGGGTCGAGGTGCAGGTCCGATGCGAACAGGCGGATCACTGCGGCGGCGCGTTCCCGTCTGCACCGGCTTCGGTGGCGCGGTCCGGGGAATCGGCGGCCTCGCCAGCCGGCTCGCCGACCTCTCGTTGCAGGTCCGCGGGCGAGCCCGGCTCGGCTGATGCCTGTGCCTCGCCGCCCTCGCCGGCCGCGGCATCCTCCGGCTCTGCCCGCGCCTCCGCACCGGATGCCGCGCCCGATCCGGCCGCCGCGTCCGTGGCGGACGCCTGCGCCTCCGTAGCGGCCGCCGGCTCCTCGCCGACCACCCAGGCCCGGCGGATCAGCACCGCCT
>LJNS01000030.1 GCA_001303245.1 Gammaproteobacteria bacterium SG8_30 | reverse complement strand
CGGGCCGGCGATCCGGCCGCCGTCCACTTGCGCCGGATCAGGCCCGGCCGAACGCCGCCTCGTGCATGTCGACGGCACGCCATAGGTACCACGCCGCCGTACTCCGGTACGGAGCCCAGCGCTCTCCGAAACCGGCGAGCTCGCGTGGCTGCGGCAGCTCCGCGCCGCCGTAGGCGCAGCGAAAGCCCCTTCTCACGCCGTAGTCTTCCACGGGCAGGACGTCGGGTCGCGCCAGCGTGAAGATGAGGAACATCTCGACGGTCCATCTGCCCACGCCGCGCACCGAGGTGAGGCGCTCGACGATCGCCTCGTCCGGAAGCCGGGCGAGGAACCGCCGTGCCGGAATCGTTCCGTCGAGCGTCCTTGCCGCGATGTCGTGCAGC
Organism: Gammaproteobacteria bacterium SG8_30; assembly: GCA_001303245.1. Taxonomy (GTDB): domain Bacteria; phylum Pseudomonadota; class Gammaproteobacteria; order Steroidobacterales; family Steroidobacteraceae; genus SG8-30. The sequence continues at coordinate 43,675 of LJNS01000030.1, read as the reverse complement.
GAGGCGGCCTTGGCGCGCGAGAACCCTGCGCCTCGCAGGGCTTCCAGGGGTGTTGCCAGGAGCTCCGTGGGCTCGGGGAAGCGACCGTCTCCGTAGAGGGTGCGGAAGCGCGACAGGATCGTGGCGGCCGCCTTGGCCGTCAGCTGCTGGTGTGCGACCGAGTTAAGCAGCGACTCGTAGGGAGAGAACCCGCGCCGCGCCTTGAGCGTACAGGGCCCTGCGGCGCGGATCAGGTCACGCATGACCGGGTCCCTGGAGAGGTAGCGGATGGCAGGGGAAGGGGACATTCCTATCTTCCTTTCCCGGACTGCACATCGCCGTTGCGGCGCAGGGGAAAGGAAAACAGGAATGTCCCCTGGCGGCCCGCCCAAGAATCAGCGAGTTACAGAGAAAAGGAAAATAGGAATGTCCCCTGTTCGCTAGCCCCGCTTCATGGCGTCGAAGAATTCCCCGTTGGTCTTGGTGTCCTTCATTTTGCCGATCAGGAACTCGATCGCCGCCAGCTCGTCCATCGGGTGGAGCAGCTTGCGCAGGATCCACATCTTGGCGAGCTCGTCGGGCACCGTGATCAGCTCCTCGCGACGCGTCCCGGAACGGTTGATGTTGACGGCCGGGAAGACGCGCTTCTCGGCGATGCGGCGGTCGAGGTGGATCTCGGAGTTGCCGGTCCCCTTGAACTCCTCGTAGATCACGTCGTCCATGCGCGAGCCGGTGTCGATCAGCGCCGTCGCGATGATCGTCAGCGACCCCCCTTCCTCGACGTTGCGCGCGGCGCCGAAGAAACGCTTCGGACGCTGCAGCGCGTTGGCGTCGACACCGCCCGTGAGAACCTTGCCGGAACTGGGCACCACGGTGTTGTAGGCCCGTGCCAGGCGCGTGATCGAATCGAGGAGGATCACGACGTCGCGCTTGTGCTCGACGAGGCGCTTGGCCTTCTCGATCACCATCTCGGCGACCTGCACGTGGCGGCTGGCGGGCTCGTCGAAGGTGCTGGCGACCACTTCCCCCTTGACGGTCCGCGCCATCTCGGTGACTTCCTCGGGCCGCTCGTCGATGAGCAGCACCATCAGGAACACCTCGGGGTGATTGCCCGCAATCGACGTGGCGATGTTCTGCAACAGCATCGTCTTGCCGGCCTTGGGCGGCGAGACGATCAGGCCGCGCTGGCCCTTGCCGAGCGGCGCCACGAGGTCGATCACGCGCGCCGTCAGGTCCTCGGTGGAGCCGTTGCCCTGCTCGAGCTTTAGGCGCTTGGTCGGGTGCAGCGGCGTCAGGTTCTCGAACAACAGCTTGTGCCGGGCACTCTCCGGCGAGTCGTAGTTGATCTCGCCGACCTTGAGCAGCGCGAAGTAACGCTCGCCGTCCTTGGGGGGACGGATCAGGCCCGACAGCGAGTCGCCGGTGCGAAGATTGAAGCGCCGGATCTGCGACGGGCTCACGTAGATGTCGTCGGGACCGGCCAGGTAAGAGCCCTCGGCTGAGCGCAGGAAGCCGAAGCCGTCCTGCAGGATCTCGAGCACGCCGTCACCGTAGATGTCCTCGCCGCTCTTGGCGTGCGCCTTCAGGATCGAGAAGATCACGTCCTGCTTGCGCTGGCGCGCCGTGTTCTCGAGCCCCATGGACTCGGCCATCTGCACCAGCTCGTGCACCGGCTTGGTCTTGAGCTCGGTCAGGTTCATAGAGCGCCGCGAAGCCGCGAGCTCCTCCGGCGAGATGATGTCGCTCTCGCCACCCTCGACGAAGTCGTCTTGCGGCAGGCCCTCGTGCTGGCTCTGCCCGCCGCGGCCGCGATGACGCTGGCCCTTGCGGCCGCCGCCGCCGCCGCCGCCCCCGCCGCGGGCCTGGTTGCCGAGATAGCCTCTCACAGGTGCTGGTCCAGCAGTGCCGCGAGCTTCGACTTGGCCACGAGCCCGACCTGCTGCGCCTCGGGCGCCCCGTTCTTGAACAGGATCAGCGTCGGGATGCCCCGCACGCCGTACTTGAGCGGGGTCTGGCGGTTATGGTCGATGTTGAGCTTCGCGATCCGGATGCGATCGCCGTACTCGCTCGCGATCTCGTCGAGTATCGGCGAGATGGCCTTGCAGGGGCCGCACCACTCGGCCCAGAAGTCGAGAAGGACGGGAACGTCCGATTTGAGCACGTCCTGGTCGAACGTGTCGTCGGAGGTATGAACGATGTTGCCGCTCACGCGGTGTTCCTCCTGTTGAGGGGGATGGGGAAGTCTGCTAGTGAAGTGGGAAACACGGGCTCGCTGGGCCTGCAAGTGACGAGGCAATGCCCGATGCGGCACAATATTGTCTTGGTGCTCGAACCTACGGGCTGACCATCCAGGATGCCGGCCCGGCCGGTGGTCTGTTCCCGACCACCTCGGATCTGCCGGCGTTGCGTGAATGCTTGCGGGGAACCCGCGATGCTCAGGATGCTTTTTAGCCGGTCGGGCGCGATTTTTCAAGCAATGAATCCTACAGAAGAGCGATAGTGAGCCAACAACAACTTTCCGAGCTGTCCTTCACCAGCCTGCACCTGCCCGACCCGCTCGCCCGTGGCGTCGCCGACGCGGGCTTCGAGCGCTGCACGCCGATCCAGGCGCAGTCGCTGCCGCGGGCGCTCGCCGGCCTCGACGTGGCCGGGCAAGCGCAGACCGGCACGGGCAAGACGGCCGCCTTCCTGGTCGCCCTTTACGCCCGCCTGCTGCGCGAAAGCCCCGCGCCGGAACGTCCCATCACGTCCCCCCGCGCCCTGGTGCTCGCGCCCACCCGCGAGCTGGCCGTGCAGATTCACCACGACGCCGAGATCCTGGGTCAGTACACCGGCCTGACGCTCGGTCTGGCCTTCGGCGGCGTCGACTACGATAAGCAGCGGCGCCAGCTGGAGGCCGGCGTCGACGTCCTGATCGGCACGCCGGGACGCATCATCGACTACTTCAAACAGCATGTGTTCGACCTGCGCCACGCGGAAGTCATGGTGCTCGACGAGGCCGACCGCATGTTCGACCTGGGCTTCATCCGCGACATCCGCTATCTGCTGCGGCGCCTGCCGCCCGCCGAGAGGCGTCTCAACCTGCTGTTCTCGGCGACCCTCTCGCAACGGGTGCTCGAACTCGCCTACGAGCACATGAACGACCCGGAGCTCATCCGCATAGAGCCGGAGCGCGTCACGGCCGACCGCGTCCGGCAGGCGATCTACTTCCCCTCCATGGACGAGAAGGCGCCGCTGCTCATCCACCTGCTCCGGCAGAAGGAGGCGACGCGCTCCATGGTGTTCGTCAACACCAAGCGGGTCGCCGAGTACCTGGAGCGCAAGCTGCGGGCGAACGGCATCGAGGCAGCCGCCATGTCCGGCGACGTGCCGCAGTCGCGCCGCCTGCGGATGTTGCGCGACTTCCACGACGGCAAGCTCGGCGTGCTGGTCGCGACGGACGTCGCCGCCCGTGGCCTGCACATCCCGGACGTCAGCCACGTCTTCAACTACGACCTGCCGCAGGATCCGGAAGACTACGTGCACCGCATCGGCCGGACGGCCCGGGCCGGCGCCGCGGGCGATGCCGTGAGCCTCGGCTGCGAGGAGTACGTGGTCTCGCTTCCGGAAATCGAGGCGTTCATCGGGCACAAGCTGCCGGTCGAGCAATTCGACCCGCTGGAGCTGCCTCCGGTCGAGTCGGCGAGCAACGTGCCGCGCCACAAGGACACACAGTCGTATCGGCAACGGGAGGAGCGCCGTGCCGGGCGGGAGCGCGAGGCCGGGCGCGGGGGCGGCCGTCGCGGCAGGAGCGCGCGTCGCGATCAGCCAGCGAGCGGGCACCCGGGGCGGCAGGCCGAGCCGCCGGCCGGGTCGGCCGACAGCGAGGCCCCCTCCGGGACCCAGGACGCGGCGGGTGCAGAACCCGCGCCCCGCCGCCGGCGTCGGCGGCGCCGCCGCGGCGGCGCCGGTCACCCGGACGGGACGCCGCCGTCCGGCGGGACGACGTCTTGATCCGCGACCTGCACCAGCTGCTGATCGACGTGGTGGGCCTCGCACGCGCGGCCGGCCGCGAGATCCTCGGGGTCTATGCCTCGGCGTTCACGGTGCAGGAGAAGGCGGACAGCTCGCCGCTGACCGAGGCGGACATGCGCGCCCAGGACGTGCTGGTCCGGGGCCTGAGGACGCTCGCCCCCGAGGTGCCAATCCTGTCGGAAGAGTCCGACGACGTGCCGTTCGAGACCCGCAGACGCTGGGACTGGCTGTGGGTGGTCGATCCACTCGACGGCACGAAGGAGTTCATCCAGCGCAACGGCGAGTTCACCGTGAACGTGGCGCTGGTCCATCGGCACCGGCCGGTGCTCGGTGTCGTGCACGCGCCGGCCGCCGAGACCGACTACTACGCCTGCGAGGGCTATGGGGCGTTCAAGAGCAACGGCGGCCGCGCCCGGGCGATCGCGGTCGAAACCCCGGCCCGGCGGCCGGTCCGCGTCGTCGGCAGCCGGTCGCACCGCGGCTCGTCGCTCGACGGGTTCCTGAGCAGGGTCGGGCCGCACGAGCTCGTCGCGGTCGGCAGCTCGCTCAAGTTCTGCCTGGTCGCGGAAGGCGAAGCCGACGTCTACCCGCGCCTCGGTCCGACCTGCGAGTGGGACACGGCTGCCGGCCACTGTGTACTGGAACAGGCCGGCGGGCACGTCGTGGACCTCGAGGGACGTCCCCTCGCCTACAATGCGCGCCCCGACGTGCTGAACCCCCATTTCCTGGCCTTCGCCGACGACGCCACGGACTGGCGCGCCCTGCTGGAATGAGCTGGAGCGTCTTCACGGCCATCGTCGCGCTGGTCCTGGTCGGCTGGGGATGGCACGCCAGCCTCGCGGCCCGAGAGCTGGCCAACCGGATCGCCACCGACACCTGCACCCGGGCCGGCGTGCAGCTGCTGGACGGTACCGTGTCGATGCTCCGGCTCTCGCTGGCGCGGCCGGAGACCGGCGGCCTCGCGCTGCGCCGTACGTACGTGTTCGACTATTCGGACGACGGCTACAGTCGCCGACGCGGTTTCGTGGTCATGACGGGCCTGGCCGTCGACAGCGTCGGACTCGAGCCGCGGGCAGTGGCGTGACCGGCGTCGACCTGCACACGCACTCGACGGCCTCCGACGGCCGGCTGCCGCCGGCCCGCGTCGTCGAGCATGCGGCAGCCGGCGGCGTCCGGCTCGTGGCGCTCACCGACCACGACACGACGGCCGGGCTCGAGGAAGCCCGGTCCGAAGCCGCGCGCCTCGGACTGGCCTTCGTGCCGGGCATCGAGCTTTCGGCCGAGTGGCGCGGGCGCAGCATCCACGTGCTGGGGCTGCTGATCGATCCGGCCGCCCCTGCGCTGGTCAGGGGCGTGCGGAACCTGGCAGTCGAGCGCGAACGTCGAGCGGTGGAGATCGCCCGCAGGCTGGACCGGGCGGGGGTACCTGGGGGCGACGCACTGGAACGGACGCGCGGCTGGTCCGATCTGCCGACGCGCACGCACTTCGCCCGCGCCCTGTGCGAGCTCGGGGCGGTCCGCAGCATGGCCGAGGCCTTCGATCGCTACCTCGCTCGGGGGCGCCCGGCCGAGGTTCGTTCGAGGTGGCCGGCCATGGCGGAAGCCCTGGCCTGGGTCGTCGCGGCGGGCGGCACCGCGGTGCTGGCGCACCCCCTTCGCTACCCGCTATCGGGCGGACAGCGGCGCGAACTCGCGCGGGAGTTCCGCGAGGCCGGGGGCCGGGCCATCGAGGTCGCCTGCGGAGGCGGCTCGGCAGCGCAGGTGGAGCAGGCCGCGTCCCTCGCCTTGCGGACCGGCCTCGCCGGATCCGTCGGCTCGGACTTCCACGACCCGGACGTGCCGTGGAATCAGCCGGGACGATTGGCTAAGCTTCCGGCGTCGATACGCCCGGTGTGGAACGACACCGGCTTCCCGGCCGTTCCGGCGAGAGCCGCATGAAGAGCGAAAGCGAACAGGACAAGGTCAACACCGAGCTGTTTCAGCGCATCCAGCGGCTGCGCGAGCTGCGCATCGAGCACCGCGACCTCGACGACGTGATCAGCCGCCTGACCATGGACATCTACGTCGACGAGCTGCAGCTGCGGCGGCTCAAGAAGCGCAAGCTGATGCTGAAGGACCAGATCGCCCGGCTCGAGAGCGAGCTGATCCCGGACATGAACGCCTGACCGCCGCCGACGGCATGCCCGCTTGAAGGAACTCACGGAACTTCTCGATCGGCTGCTGACTGCCGCCAACCTGGCCCAGGCCGTCGCGATCGTGGTCGCGGTGGGCCTCGCCTGGGCGATCGAGCGGCACGTCCGCGCCTGGTACGTGCCCCGCTCGGAGTCGGGCATGAGCGCCCGTGGGCTCGCCCTCGAGGCGATCGTGGTCGTCTCTCCCTACGTGGCCGGCCTGGCGGTCGTGTTCCTGGCACGGACGGTGATCTCGGCCGCCTCGCTCGGCACCGCGATGCTCGAGCAGGTGCTGCGCCTGGCGATTGCCCTGGTCGTGATCCGGGCCGTCGTCTTCGCGCTGCGCCGGTCGCTCTCGCCCAACAACCGGTTGAAGCGCTTCGAGAACAAGGCCGCCCTGGCCGTCTGGGCGCTCGTGGCCTCCCAGATGCTGGGCTGGCTCGACGCGGTCAAGGCCACGCTCGACTCCTTCGGCCTGTCGACCGGCGAGAGCCGCATCACCGTCTGGTCGGTCATCGCGGCCCTGTTCGCGGTGTCGGCCTTCGTCATCGCGAGCCTCTGGGTCGCACGCTGGGTGGACCGCAGGGTCTCGAACATCGACGCGCTGGCGCCGTCCACGCGCATCGGCATCATCAAGTCGAGCTACGCGTTCTTCATCGGCCTCGGCATCCTGCTCGGGTTGCGCGCCTCGGGCGTCGACCTGACGGCGCTGACGGTCTTCTCGGGCGCGATCGGTCTCGGCCTCGGCTTCGGCCTGCAGGCGATCGCCGCCAACTTCGTCAGCGGTTTCGTCCTGCTCATCGACAAGTCCATCAGGCCGGGCGACGTGATCAGCTTCACGGGGACCACCGGCACGAGTACCCACGGCTTCGGCTGGGTGGAGGAGCTCCGTGGCCGTTACATCGTCATCCGCGACCGTGACGGCGTGGCCACGCTGGTGCCCAACCAGAACGTCATCACGCAGCAGGTGATCAACTGGAGCTACGGCCACCCCAAGGTCCGGTTGCGGCTGCCGGTGCGCATCGGTTATCGCGACGACGTGGAGCTGGCGCTCAAGCTGCTGCTCGACGCTGCGAACGACCACCCGCGCATCCTGAGCGACCCGGCCCCGGTCTCGAGGCTCATGGACTTCGCCGACTACGGCATGGAAGTCGAGGTGCGGTTCTGGATCGGCGATCCGGCCGAGGGTGTGAACAACGTCCGTTCCGACGTCAATCGCAAGATATGGGCGCTGTTCCGCAAGCACGGCATCACCATTCCGCCGGCGCAGCGCGAGCTGCGCATCCTCGAGGGCAACGCCTCGGCCTCCACGCTGGCGCCCCGGGCCCGGTGGCCGATCGAGCCGACGATGGACGGTCAGGACTGACGCGCGCATGGCCGGGGACACGCGGCCCGTCGGCATCCCCCCATCCGACTACGAGCTCGCCTGGATCCGCTCGCCCGGCCCGGGCGGGCAGAACGTGAACAAGCTGGCCACCGCCTGCCAGCTGCGCTTCAGGGTGGCGTCGACCGGGCTGCTCGACGAGCCGGGGCGGCAGCGGCTCCGGCGCCTCGCCGGTCGCCGTCTCACGCGCGCGGACGAGGTCGTGATCGAGGCTCACCGCCACCGGAGCCGCGAGGCGAACCTCCGGGACGCCCTCGGGCGCCTCGCCGAGCTGGTGGAGCAGGCCCGGCGGGTCCCGAAGCAGCGCAAGCCGACTCGTCCCACCGCCGCCTCGCGGGAGCGGCGCATCGACTCCAAGAAGCGCCGGCAGACGACGAAGCGCCTGCGCCGGCAGGTCGAGCCGGACGGCTGAGCGAGGCCTTCAGGAAGCCGCGCGACCGGCGCGCTTCGACAGCGGCAGCAGCCAGGCCCCGAGGGTCGGCATCAGCAGCATCGCGCCGAGCATGTTGACCAGGAACATGAAGGTCAGCATCAGGCCGACGTCCGCCTGGAACTTGAGCGGCGAGAACGCCCAGGTCGCCACGCCGACCGCAAGCGTGATGCCCGTGAACACGATCGCGGCGCCCGTGACCCGCAGCGCACCCAGGTAAGAGTCGTGGACGTCGAAGCCCCTGCGCAGGAACTCCTGCATGCGGCTGAAGAGGTAGATGCCGTAGTCCACGCCGATGCCTGCGCCGAGGGCCACCATCGGCAGCGTGTTGACCTTCAGGCCGATGCCCACCATGGCCATGACCGCGTACACGAGCAGCGAGCCCAGGGCCAGCGGCACGATGACCAGGATCGTGCCGATCACCGAGCGGAAATTGATCAGGCAGAAGACGATGATCGCGCCGAACAGCCAGCCGAGGATGACGAACTCCTTGGCCTTCACCTCCTCGTTCTGCGCCGCCATCACGCCGACGTTGCCGGTTGCGAGCCGGAACTTGACGTCGGCGACCTGGTGGGAGTCCCGGTAGCCCTTTACGGCTGCGATGACGCGCTCGATGGTCTCCGCCCGGTGGTCCGCCAGGAACAGCATCACCGGCATGACGCTGCAGTCGCGGTTGAGCAGGCCGGAGCTCGTCTCGATGTAGCTCTGCGCCTGCACGAGCTGGCGCTCGTCGCGCGGCAGGTTGCGCCACTTGAGGCTGCCCTCGCTCCAGCCGGCGCTGACGATCTTGGAGACGCCCGCGAGGCTCAGGACATCCCGGACGCCCTCGACGTTGGCCATCTGCCAGGCGAAGCGGTCGACTGCGTCGATGATGCGGTGGTCGATGCAGCCGTTCGGGACGGTCTCGACGATGACGTTGAGGATGTCCGTGCCGATCGAGAACTTGGAGGTGATCAGGTTGCTGTCGATGTTGTAGCGCGAGTCCTCGCGCAGCTCGGGCACGCCGGCCTGGGTGTCGCCGATGGGCGTCTCGCGACCCTTGATGAACCCCAGCACCCCGATGATGGCGGCGATCAGGATGACCACGGTCGCGGGCCCCTTGCCGGTGATCAGCGCCAGCCTCTCCCAGACCTTGCCGAGCTGCTCCTGGCGGCGGGCGACGCGCTTCCTGTAGCGCTCGGTGATGGGCGCGTAGGACACGAGAACGGGCAGCAGGACGAGGTCGGTCAGGATGATGACGCCGATGCCGATGCTCGCGGTCACGGCCATCTCGCGGATCACCTCCACCGGGATCAGCAGGATGGTGACGAAGCCGACCAGGTCGGACAGCAGCGCCACGATGGCCGGCAGGAACAGCAGCCGGAAGGCGCGGCGCGCCGCCTCGTTGCTGTCGGCGCCCGACATGGCGGCGTCGCTCACGGCGCTGATCTTCTGCACGCCGTGGCTGGTACCGATAGCGAAGATGATGAACGGCACCAGGATGCCGAGCGGATCGACGCCGTAGCCGAGCAGCACCAGGATCCCCAGCATCCAGACCATCGCGATCAGCGAGCAGGTCACCGGTACGAGCGCGATGCGGAAGGACTGGATGTAGATCCACACGAACAGCAGCGTGAGCAGGACCGTCACGATGGCGAAGGTCACCACCGACATCGCGCCCTCGGCCACGTCGCCGACGACCTTGGCAAAGCCGATCATGTGCACCGACACGGGGACGTCGACGAGGATGTCGACTTTGCCATCCTGGATCTTCTGCCGGACGTTTCTCTCGAGCTCTCTGGACACCTCGATGTAGTCGATCGGCTCGCCGGTCTCCGGGTCGGCGTCGAGCAGTTGGGCGCTGACCATCGCGCCGGAGAAGTCGTTGGCGACCAGGCGGCCTACGATGCCGGCCTTGAGGATGTTCTCCCTGACGCGGGCCAGGCCCGTTTCGTCCGGCGTGAAGTCGGAAGGAATGACGTCGCCGGCCTGGATCCCACCCTCCACGACCTCGGTGTAGCGCGTGTTGGGCGTCCACAGCGACTGGACGCGCGAGCGGTCCACGCCCTTGATGAAGAAGACCTCGTCGGTCGCGATCTTGAGCGCCTGGAAGAACTCGGGCGTGAACATGTCGCCTTCCCGGGCGATCACGGCGATCAGCAGCCGGTTGGCGCCGCCGAACGCGTCGCGGTGGTCCAGGTAGGTCTCGATGTACTCGTGCTTGAGCGGCAGCTGCTTGGTGAAGTTCGTGTCGAGCCGGAGTCCTTCGACCGCGATCCAGCCGAAGGCCAGCGTCAGCAGCGCGAAGGCCGCGAGGATCAGCTTGCGATGGCCGAAGACGTGCGGCTCGAGCCGCTCGGCCAGTGTCGGCTGTCCGTCGTCGCGCTTCTCTTCTGTTGCGTGCATGACCTACCTCAGCCCCGGCACCGCCAGGCGGCGCAGGCCGGTCTCGCCGGCGACGATCGCCTCGCCGTCGCCGGCCCACATCACCGCCGCCAGGCTCTTGCGGTCGTCCTGCTGGGTGAACCCGAAGCTCCGGCCGCCGTCGCGGCTGACCAGCATGACGCCGTTGAGTCCGGCAACGATCACGAGATCGGACGACGGCCGGATGGCCGAATTGAGCAGCGCGGTCGTGCCGGTCGGGATCGGCTCCGACCACGTCTGGCCGCCGTCGCCGGAATGGAACACGTGCCCGCGCAGTCCGAATGCGAGCAGCGCGGACCCGTCGAGCGGCAGGATGCCGTAGAAGGACCCGTCATAGGGCGAGGGCAGCTCGCGCCAGCTTGCGCCCGAATCGTCCGAACGGAACAGCCGGCCCGCCTCCGCGGCGAGGTACAGCGCACCGTCGTCGGCCGGGGCGATGGCGTTCAGGTGGAAGTCGAAGCCCATGTCGACTTCCGCGTAGTAGTCGTCGGGGTCGGGAGGCGCCGACTCCCCGCCCAGCGGCGCCGGCTCGAAGGGAACCGGCTTCCAGCTGCGTCCGCCATCCTCACTCGCGTAGATCGCGCCGTAGGCACCGACGGCGTAGCCGCGGTTCTCGTCCGCGAACCAGACGTCGAGCAGCGGCCGGTTGTTCTCGGGGGCGAAGTTGACCAGCTCCCAGCTATCGCCGGCATCCTCCGTCCGCAGGATCACGTCGTCGTGCCCCACCGCCCAGCCGTGCCGCTCGTCGACGAAGTACACGGCCGTCAGGTTCGCGCTTGCCGGCACCTGCACCTGCGTCCAGCTGCGGCCTTCGTCCAGGGAATACAGGACGTTGCCGCGCTCGCCGACCGCCACGATGCGGCCGCCGGCGCGGGCGAGATCGAGCATCAGAGAACGGACGGCGAGCGGCTCGATCACCGCGGGCGTCAGCGCGGCGTCGGGCGCCTGCTCCTGCGCCGATGCCGGCAACCCGGCGGCCATCGCGAGCACCGCCACCGCGGCGAGCATGTGCCTCATGTTTCCCCTCACGGAAAGCTATGCGGGCCAGCTGGCATTTCGCCCGCCGGCCCGCTCGACGTCAATCCTTCCAGCTCAACGTGTTCCGCGCCTCGAGATCGCTGCCGGCGTGAAGTCCGCCGTCGTGCGCTTGAGGTTGAAATCCACCGTCATCGGCTCCTCGTTGTCGAAGCCGAGCGCCAGGTAGCGCCCAGACTGCAGGTCGTAGGTGGTCTCGAGGGTCGACCAGTAGGTCGGGATCTCGTAGTAGTTGACCGAGTGCCCCTCCTGCACGCGCCAGAGCTGGTCACGGGCGTCGTAGCAGTCCACGGCCACGATCTGCCAGGAATCCTCGTCGATGTAGAAGGTGCGCCGCTTGTAGACGTGCCGCTGACCCGGCTTGAGGACGGCGTCCACGACCCAGACGCGGTGCAGCTCGTAGCGCGAGTGGTCCTGGTTGATGTGCAGCGGACGGATGATGTCGTCGTTCTTGAGCTTGTTCGAGTGCAGCTTGTAGGAGTTGTACGGGACGATCATCTCCTTGCGGCCGACGAGCGTCCAGTTGTAGCGCTCGGGACTGCCGTTGTAGATGTCGAGCTGGTCGGCGGTGCGCAGGTTGTCCGAGCCTGTGCCCGGGTTGTCGAAGGCGACGTTGGGTGCCCGGCGCACGCGGCGCTGGCCGGGGTTGTAGAGCCAGGCCCGGCGGTTTTCCTTGGTCTGGTCCAGCGTCTCGTGGACCAGCAGGATCTCGCCGGCGAGCCGTGCGGGCGCCGTCGTCTCCTGCAGGAAGTACACGATCACGTTGTCGAGGTCCTCCTCCTTCGCGCCCGGCAGGTGATAGGCGAAGTAGGCCTCGTCGTGGAACTTGACCATGGTGTAGTCGCCGCCGCGGGTGACCGCCGCCTGGCCGATGTTGCGGCCGGCGATGTCGGCACGGTAGCGCAGGATGTGGTTCCAGATCGCCTCGACGCCCTCCTTCGGTATCGGGAAGGGCACGCCGCCCACGCCGCCGGTCACGCCGTTGCCGCCGCCCGTGAGCTTCGCTTTCGTGGCGTTGTTGATCGTCGCGTCGTAGATCCGCTGCGGGAAGGCCGTGCTGCGCCGCGACGGATACACGTTCATGAAGTACGTGTCCTTGTACGTCGTCAGCAGCGCCTTGTGACCGGCGGTCAGCTGGTCGGCGTAGCGGGACATGGTCGAGGCGTCGACCTTGAACAGCGGCTGGTCGGACGCGTACGGGTCCGGGTGATGACCGCCAGATTTGAAGTCCGGGAACCCCGCCTTCGCCGCGGAAGTGATCCCGCCTTCCCAGGCCGGAATCGTGCCGGCGGCATTGCCGGCCTTGATCGCGCCCATCGGGGTCAGTTCCTTGCCGAGCTTGGCGGCCTCTTCCGCACTCACGGCGGCGAGCGCGGCCCCACTCAGCCCGATGAGCGACAGGGTGGCGACGCTCGCGATGGTTGTCAGTTTCATGAGGTCTCTCCGGGATTCAGAATGAGTACTTCACCGTCGCGGCGACGAAGTCACGGTCGTTGATGTCGTTCCAGCGGCCGGCGCCGTCGAAGCGCGTGTAGCTGGCATCCAGTTCCCACTTCGCGAGCAGGTTGGCGTTGACGCCGAGCGTCAGGCCCGTGCGGCCGTCGACGAAGGCGCCGCCGGGCCCGGGCGTCGTGCCGCTGACGTCGTGGGCCCACACCAGGCGCGGACTGACGTTCCACGGCCCGATCAGGCCGAGGTAGTCGAGCCGGATCGCCAGCCGGTAACCCCAGGAAGTCGGGTCGGCGAAGCGGTCGAGGGGCTCGACCTCGCCGAAGTGACGGCTCGCGAGTTCCACGTTGCCGGACACGGACGTGCCGGGCCCGTTGAAGCGCAGGCCGCGGTCGTTCGGGCCACCCTCGGTCTTGCTGGGCATGCCCTCGACGCTCGTGACGGCCGCCTCGAGGACCGTCACGATCTGCGCCGCACCCAGCATCGGTCCGAAGACCTTGGTGCCGGTGAGCTGCGCCTGCCAGACGTCGTAGCGATCCCAGCCCTGGATCTCCTGGTCGACGCCGAAGCGGCCGATCTGGTTGCAGGCCGTCAGCGTCGCGCCGGCACCGGGCAGGCAGGTCGGCGGCAGCGTGATGCCCTGCAGCGCGGCGGCGGCCTGCTCGAACGGACCGAGCGCGGCGAACAGTACCTCGACGTCGTCGAACTGCAGCGGCACGTCCATGCGATAGGAGACCTCGCCCTGCAGCGCGATGCCGGTCGTACCCACCTGGGTATTGAAACTGAGCCCGAGCAGCTTGATGTCCTCGGGGTACTCGGTGAAGTACTGCGCCGTCTGGGCGTACTCGTGCACGGCGAGGTTCGTCGCCTGGGCAGTGACGTTGCCGCCGCCGAGTGCCGTGTTGGCCGCGATCGTGGCGTAGCCGCCCGCCGTCGCCGCCGAAAGGTCGCCGCCGGCGCTGGCGGCCGCGGCCACGCCCTGCTGGGTGCCAATCCCGATGGCCGCTGCTGGCGGCAGACCGGCCGCCAGCGCCTGGGCCGTCGCGATGCCACCGACCAGCGTGCCGACCGCATTGCCGACCCCGACCTGCGTGCCGGTCCGGCCGCTGATCAGCGGCACCTTGCTGTGGTAGTTCATGAAATAGAAGCCGAGCTCGGTGCCATCCGAAAAGTTCGGCAGGAACCATTTGATCGCGGCGCCGTACTGCCCGTCGTTGCTGGCCTCCCGGGTCGGACCGCGAACCACGCCTTGGAAACCCTCGATGAACGGGCCGCCGAGCGGGCGGAAGTCCACGCCCTGATCGGAAAACGCGCCGAAGCCGAGGAACACGCGCTCACCGCCCTCGACCGCGAAGTCGTTCGACGAGAAGAAACTTCCGACCGGCTCGGGCAGCGTCTCGTCCCAGCTGAACTCGTAGAGGGCCTCGACGGTCAGGTTCTCGGTGAGGCCGAAAGACGCCTTGACCATCTCCTGCGGCAGGTAGGCCTCGCGCAGCTCCGAGCCCGGCACGCGCAGCGCGGAGAGGTCGAAGTGGTTAATCGTGGCATTGATGCCCGGGATGAACGTGCTCTCCCCCCAGTTCACGACCATGCTGCCGGCGCGCAAGGTCGAGCTCGCGCCCGCCGAGGTCGAAGCGGCCGTACACGAAGTAGTCGAGCATGCGTACGTAGGAACCCATCAGGTCCTTGGCGTCGTCCGAGAGCGGCGTGCGCGCGGTGGGCTGCTTCTCGGCCTCGTAGTCGTAGAGGCCCTGGGCGCGGGCGAACAGCCCGAAGCCGCCCTTGTTCAGCGCCAGCTCGGTAACGAACTTGGCGGCGTTGGAGACGAGTCCCGTCTCGTAGTTGAGATTGCCGTCGTCGATGTTCGGGGAACGGCCTATCCCGCCGTTGGCCGTTCCGATCAGGTTCAGGTCCGGACTCTGGATGCGGTAGAGCTGGCCATAGGACAGCGTCGTGTCCCAGTTGCCGTTCCAACTCCCCAGCGTGAAATCGAACGCCTGCGCGGACGTCGCCCCGAGCGCGCCGGCGGCGACCAGCGCCGTGGTCACGGCCCGGCGAACGGTACGGAGGTCGTGCTTGGCGGGATGAGTGGTCATGTGCTTCCCCATTTGCTGACGACCGAGAGTCCTCGGCTGACTCGGGTAGGG
Source organism: Gammaproteobacteria bacterium SG8_30 (assembly GCA_001303245.1). Classification (GTDB taxonomy): domain Bacteria; phylum Pseudomonadota; class Gammaproteobacteria; order Steroidobacterales; family Steroidobacteraceae; genus SG8-30. The sequence continues at coordinate 28,663 of LJNS01000030.1, read as the reverse complement.
GAGCGCCGGCGCACGCCTGACGCTTCCGCCCGTTTGTTGTAGCGCCGATACCGGCACGGCCGGCTCGCACAACTGCGCGCCGAGTATATCAGCGACGCCGTCGCCTCCCACCCCGCGCCTCTACGTATCCGGGCGTGTATTGCAGCGCAAAAATTCAGCTGTGGGTGACCTGCAGGATGCTGTTGCGAATCTGCTCCGACAGCACGACCCGCGCGTCGTCGGCGACGGCCAGCAACGGCTCGCCGTAGGTCAGCTTGCCGCCCTCGCCGACCTCGATGACGCCCCGCCGGCGCAGCAGGTCGATGAAGCTGCGGAACATCGTCCGGTCGAAGAACTCCGGGGAATTCAGCCCGTAGAGCATCGACATCCGCTGGGCCATGGAGGCGCAGCGGCGCTCGAGCCCTTCGGCAGTGAGTTCCCCGCGCCCGGCCTGCAGGAGCAGCGCGATGGCGAGGTAGTAGCGCTCGACCGTCTGGATCGTGGCCTGGGCGAGGACGGACAGCTGCACCGCTTCCACCGTGCCGGTCGGGGGCCGGCGCCAGACGCGGCCGTCCTCGCTGCGGGAGAGCAGCCCGCTGCGGGCGAGCGCCTCGAGCACGTCGTCGACGACGCCGGGCACCTCGGATTCCTCCCAGCGCAGGGTCAGCTCCTGGCGGACGTACGGGTAGGCGCGCCACGCCAGGCGCTGGATGTCCTCCGTGCGCATCGCCGCGTTGTTCAGGAACGCGCATGCCACGAGCGAGGGCATCGCGAACAGGTGGATCACGTTGTTCCTGTAGTACGTGCATAGCACGGCCGCCTCGTCGGGCATCCGCAGCACGTCGCCGAGGGAGTGTGCATGGCGTTCGATCATGCCCATGTCCTCGCCCAGGCGGATCATGGCCGCGCCGTCGGCTTCCGGCAGGCCCAGGTCCGGCGAATACGGGCACTCGCGCAGCAGCCTGACGTACAGATCGAGCTGGCGCGTCAGATCGGACTCGAGCATCGCCTGCCGCGGGGTTGCGAGCAGCGCGACAGACAGCAGGTTCACCGGCGTCGCGGCAGCAGCGCTGTTGACGCGCCGCATGACCTCTGCGGCCACCGAGTCCACGACCTCGCTGAACCAGGGCGGACGGGCGTCGTCCGCGACCGGCGCGTCACGCCAGCCCGGCTGCACGCGCTCGAGGGCCTCGCCGAGGAGGAGCGGCTCGCCGAAGCCGACGTGCACCCGCCCGAAGCGTTGCCGCAGCGCCGGCAGCGTGCGCAGCAGGCCGCGAACGGACTCCTTCTCCTTCGGGCGCCCGGACAGCTCGCCGATGTAGGTGCGCGCCTCGAACAGGCGCTCGTAACCGAAGTACACGGGGATGTAGGCCACCGCACGCCGCGGGTTGCGCAGATAGCTGCGCACCGTCATGGCGAGCATCCCGGTGCGGGCCGGCAACAACCGACCCGTACGGCTTCGGCCGCCCTCGATGAAGAACTCGAGGGGGTGGCCGCGGCTCATCAGCACGTCCACGTACTTGGTGAACACGACGGGATACAGCCCGCCGCCGCGGAACGAGCGGCGGATGAAGAATGCCCCACCCATCCGCAGGAACCGCCCGATCACCGGGAGGTTCAGGTTGAGTCCGGCCGCGACGTAGGGCACCGCGTAGCCGCGGTAGTAGATCACGTAGGACAGCAGCAGGTAGTCCATGTGAGAGCGGTGACAGGGCACGTAGACCATCTCGCAGCCGGCGGGCAGGCGATCGAGGTGCTCTGCATTGCGGACGTCGACGCCGTCGTACAGCCGCGTCCACAGCCAGGTCAGCAGCCGGTCCATGAACCGCACGAAGGCGTGCGAGTAGTCGGCCGCGATCTCGAGCCCGAGCCGCCTGGCATCACGAAGCGCCTCGCGCCGGGTGATGCCCCGCTCGCGGATCTCCTGGCGCACCGCCTGGCGCACCGCGCGGGTCCGCAGCACCTGGGCGAGGATCACCCGGCGGGTGGCCAGTTCCGGCCCCAGCGTTTCGTCGCGCATGCTGCGGAACTCGGCCCGCAGCTCCCGCAGCAGCCGCCGGCCGGCGCGGGGTATCGCCTGCCCGTCGACCAGGTAGTCGCGCACCGGATGCGGGTGACCGAAGCGGATCAGCGTGGCGCGGCCGTTGAAGAGGATCGACAGGAGCCGGCGGAAGGGCCCGACGAGCGCCCAGCGCTCGGACAGCACCAGGTCGAGCCAGGATCGTTCGCGCTGCGGGGCTCGTCCCCAGAACACCGCGACCGGGACCACGTCGAGCTCGAGCGCGGGATCCGCCTCGGCCGCGGCCAGCGCGGCCGGCAACTCGGCCGGCATGCGCCGGTCCGGCCGCTTGCGCAGCACGCCGGCGCGACGCTCGAGCGCGGTGAAGGAGCGCTCGAGCGCGAGCCCGCCGACCGCGAGCCGCTTTCCCGGTCGCCGCAATGCCGAGTCCATGCACAGTTGCTCGAGCGCCAGGAAGCCGGACAGGCTGCGCTCGCTGAGCACGTAGAGCACCGGGCGCGTCCGGCCCCGCAGGCGCTCGAGCGCATCCGCCGGCGCCACCCCGGGGCGGACGAACAGGCGCATCAGGCCGCGCATGGCCCACAGGAAACTGCGGTCGAGTCCCAGGTAGCGGTTCATGGTCGGTCGGCGTGATCGGAACGGACGCCGTGCGCCCGCCGGCGCGCGCACGGCTGTCGCGGTGCGCAGCCGCTATTCGCCGGAGGAGTCGCCTTCGCTCTCGCGGATCTGACGATCGAGCGCTTCGCGGTGCGCGTCCATGGCCGCGTTGACGCTGTCTTCGACCTTGTCGGGAGCGGTGACGAGGTCCCGGAACACGGTCTCCTCGGGTTTCATGACCTCGCGCTCCTCGGCATCCTCACCGCCGCAGGCGGCGAGCGCGAGGAGCAGCGGCGGCAAGACCAGGATGGCAGGCAATCGCATGCACTGGCTCCGTGATGGTTTTAAGGATTCTAACGCGATCGGCGCTTTCGTGGTCCTTCGCAGATGTGATGTGCGGCCTCGGCGCGAGGCAAACTCCGAGGGCGAGAGGGAGATCGTCGCCGGCCCCTTGCCGTCAGGCGCGCTTCTCGGCCTGTTTCTGCAGGTGCGGCAGGTCCAGCGCCACCAGGAAGTACTCGAAGAGGTAGTTGATCAGCGTGATCTGGTCCTGCATCCGGTGGTCGGCGTCGATCAGGTGCAGCGTCGCGTCATGCTCGCGCGCGTAGCGGATGCTGTTCTCCACCGGGACCACGTCGTCGCGCCAGCCGTGCACGATGGTGAGCGGACACTCGGCGGGCTTGGGCGTGAGGTGCTCGCAGCCGGGCATGTAGAACGCCGGCGCAAGCAGGAACAGGCCCTGCGCACGCAGCAGCGAGGATGCGGCCGCGGCCACGTGCCCCCCCATGCTCGATCCCACCAGCACGAGGTCTCCGCGGAGGTCGCGACAGAAGCTGAGCAGCCGGGTGACGCGATCGTGCGGGTCTTCGACCCCGCGGTAGTCCACGGAGTCCGCCTCGTAGCCTTCGCTGCGCGCGACCTCGGCCATCGCAGAGATCTTCGAGCCCCACGGCCCGCTCTCCTTGCCGTGGGAAAAAATCACGTGGCGGCTTGTCATTCCCGGCTCCGCTAGGCGGCGCCCGATGTTAACAGAACGTGCCCTGCGCGCTCAGCGCCCGCCGTCCGGCGGACCCCACAGCAGCCGGTCGAGATCGTCGTCCAGGCCCCGCGCAGCCGGATCCACGCGTCCGTCGTCGCCGAAGCGCACGCCCTCGCCGGCCAGCAGCCGGCGCTGCAGCGCATGCTGCCGCGAACCCGACGGAAAGCTGATCCGGCCGCTCGCATTCACGACCCGGTGCCAGGGCAGGTCGAGCTCCGTCGGTGCCGTCCTCAATGCATGACCCACGAGCCGAGCGCGCCCCGGCAGTCCCGCGCGGCGCGCGACGCCCCCGTAGCTGTCGACGCGACCTCGCGGGATGGCCGCCACGGCTTCCCGGATGCGGGCGAGCCTCGCCTCGTCTTCCGTCACCGTCACGTCGGCGCCCTCGAGCGCTGCATACGGCCGACCGCGAGCGCCACGGTCGAGGCGAGCACGAACGGCAGGAGACGCTCCACCACGTCGCCCTCCGTGTCGGGCAGCAGGTAGAAGAGGACCGTTGACGCAAAGCCGGTCCAGACGCAGGCCAGCGACATCCGCGCGGTCGGCATGCGACCGACGGCGACCAGGATGACGAGCGGGCCGAAGGCTGCGCCGAGCGCGTTCCAGGCAAAGAGAACGCGACTGTAGATACTCTCGGGCACGAACATCGCGATGCAGGCCGCCGCCGCGCTGAAGACCACGAGCGCCGCGCGCGTGACCCGCAGGCCGGGCGTACCGGCCCGACTCGGGCCATTGGGCCAGTCGACGGTCACGCTCGAGGTCGCCGTGATCAACTGGCTGTCGACCGTGGACATGATGGCCGACATGACCGCGACCGTGACGAGCCCGGCAAGCAGCGGAGGCAGCCAGCTCGCCGCGGATGCAAACAGCACTTCCTCGGCCGCATCCGGCGGAGGCACGAGCAGCCGGCCGGACCAGCCGATCACCAGCATCCCGGCCAGGACGAGTCCGATCCAGACGAGTGCGATGAAGCCGCCGCGACGGACAGCGGCGTCGTCACGTGCCGCCATGAAGTGGTTCACGACGTGCGGCTGGCCGGGAGCGGCAAGGCCGATGCCGAAAGTGCCGAGCACGAAGGCGAGTGCGGCGGCAGCGCCGCGGCCGCCGAACAGGTCGGCACGGGCCGGGTCGTCCGCTGCGGTCGCCGCAAGCAACGGGTCCAGCCCACCGGCCGCGGAGAGGGCGGCCACGGGCAGCAACAGCGATACCAGCAGCATCAGCGCCCCCTGGACGAAGTCGGTGACGCTCGCCGCCCAGAACCCGCCGACGAGGGTGTAGGCCACGATCAGCGTACTGCCGAGGACGACGCACAACCGGAAGTCGAGGCCGAGAGCCAGCGAGAAGGCGGTGCCCGCGGCCTGGAACTGTGCGGCCACGTAGAAAAGGAACGAGGTCACGATGATGACCGAAGCGCTGCGACGCAGTGCGACCGCGGCGGCACCCTCCTCGCCGTGCGTGAGCAGCTGGACAAGCGTGACGCTGCCCTGTCCCGCCGACAGGGCCCGCAGGCGCGGCGCAACCAGGAACCAGTTGACGGCATAGCCGGTCACGACCGACAGCCAGATCCAGACAGCCGGGAGCCCCCAGGCGTAGGCTGCCCCGCTCACGCCGACCAGCGTCCACGCGGAGGACTGGGTCGCACCTTGCGACAGCGCAGCCAGCCAGGGGCCGAGGCGTCGGCCGCCCAGGAAGAAGTCCTCTGCGCCGCGCGTGCGCCGGGCGGCCCAGCCGCCGATGGACACTGCGGGCCCCTGTGCGGTACCCCGAATGGACCGAGCCCGAGGCTGGCAATTCTCCATCGACCGAGGCGGCACGTTCACGGACGTGGTCGCGCTCCGGCCCGACGGCAGGCTTCTGACCCGCAAGCTCCTGTCGGAGGACCCCGCCCGCTACGACGACGCACCTTCCTTCGCGATCCTCGAACTGCTCGCCCGTCACGGTCGGCCAGGGGACACGATCGACGTCGTACGCATGGGAACCACGGTCGCGACCAACGCGCTGCTCGAGCGCAAGGGCGTGCGCACGGGTCTCGTCGTGACCGCAGGCTTCCGCGACGCACTCCGCATCGGCTACCAGGACCGTCCGGACCTCTTCGCCCGTCACATCGTGCTGCCCGAAATGCTGTACGAGGCGGTTGCGGAAGTGCGGGAACGGGTCGATGCCCGGGGCCGGGTTCTCGAGCCGCTCGACGAGGCCTCGCTGACCGACTCGCTGCATGCCATGCGTGCTTCCGGCATCGAGAGTGTCGCGATCGTGCTGATGCACGGCTACGCCTTTCCTGAGCACGAGCGGTCGGCGGCGCGCGTGGCCAGAAAGACCGGCTTTGCCGAGGTGTGCACGTCCCACCAGGTCTCGCCGCTGATCCGGCTGGTCGGCCGCGGCGACACGACCGTGGTCGACGCCTACCTGACGCCGCTGCTCGCGCGCTACGCCAGGCGGTTCCGGGACCGGCTCGGCAGCGCACACGCGGAGGCCCGCATCCTGTTCATGCAGAGCAACGGCGGGCTTGCGGCGGCCGACTCGTTTCGCGGCGCCAACGCGCTGCTCTCCGGTCCCGCAGGCGGCCTTGTCGGCATGGCCGTGGCCGGCCGCGGGCTGGGTCGCAGCCGGCTCATCGGGTTCGACATGGGGGGAACCTCCACGGACGTGGCCCTGTACGACGGCCGGTATCCGCGCCGCTTCGACTCGCGCATTGCCGGCATCCGCCTGCAGGCACCCATGATGAACATCCATACGGTGGCAGCCGGTGGCGGTTCCGTGCTGCGATTCGAAGGCGGTCGCCTCCGGGTCGGCCCGGAGTCCGCTGGTGCGCACCCCGGGCCCGTCTGCTACCGCAACGGCGGCCCGCTCGCCGTCACCGACATCCACGTGCTGCTGGGACGGCTGCAGCCGGACCACTTTCCGCGCGTCTTCGGTCCCGACGGCCACCAGGCGCTCGACACCCAGGCGGTCCGCCGGGGCTTCCTCGCCCTCGCCCGAGGCGTGTCCGAATCTACCGGCAGGCGCTGGACCGCGGAAGAGCTCGCCGAAGGCTTCCTGGAGGTCGCGATCGAGACGATGGCCCACGCCATCCGGCACGTCTCGGTGCGCCATGGCCACGACGCCAAGGACTACTCGCTGTTCTGTTTCGGCGGCGCGGGCGGCCAGCACGCGTGCCGCGTGGCCGACGCGCTGGACATCGGGGAGGTCCTCATCCATCCGCACGCAGGAGTACTGTCGGCCTGGGGCATCGGGCTCGCCGACCAGCGCGCGTTGATCAGGCGCAGCGTCGAGCGGCCGCTCGGCACCGCTTCCCTGGCGGAGCTCCGGGCGGTGGCCGCCTGCGTGGAGCAGGAGGCCCGTGCCGAACTCGTCTCCCAGGGAGCGCCCGCAGCCGCGATCCGGGTCGAGTCCGGCGCGGAGATCAAGGTCGAGGGGACGGAAATGTCGCTGCCCGTTCCGATCAGCGACCTGGCGACCATGCGCGACGATTTTGCCCGCGGCTTCGCGGGACGTTTCGGCTTCGAGCCGGAGCTCACCAGGCTCGCCATCGCGACACTGCGCGTCGAGGCCGTCGCACCGGGCGGGCAGTCGGCGCTTCGTGATGGCCTGCCCCCGGGCACGGCCGGCGTGACCGGGACTGCCGCCGAAGTCGATGGCTGGTTCGACGGCTGGCGGCGCGTAGCGCTCTGGAGAAGGGAGCAACTCGAGGCGGGGAGCCGCGTGCGCGGGCCGGCGATCATCGTGGAGGCCAATGCCACGACAGTCGTGGAAAACGACTGGGAGGCGGAACCGCTGGCCTCTGGCGAGTTGAAGCTGTCGCGAAGTCGGCCCCGGCGGTCCCGCGAGCTCGACTCGAGCCGCGCGGACCCGGTGCTGCTCGAGCTGTTCAACCACCGCTTCATGCACGTCGCGGAGCAGATGGGGGCGGTGCTCCAGTCGACCGCCGTGTCGGTGAACATCCGGGAGCGGCTCGACTTTTCCTGCGCGCTGTTCGACGCCGCGGGCTGCCTCGTGGCGAACGCGCCGCATATGCCGGTGCACCTCGGCTCGATGGGGGCGAGCGTGCGCGCCGTGATCGCGGCCCACTCCGGGCACATGGCGCGCGGGGACGCGTGGATGCTCAACGCACCCTACGCCGGCGGAACCCACCTGCCCGACGTGACGGTCGTGACGCCGCTGTTCGCGGGGCAGGACGCGTCGCCGGACTTCTACGTCGCCTCTCGCGCCCATCACGCCGACATCGGCGGGATCACGCCCGGCTCGATGCCGCCCGGCAGCCGCAGCATCGACGAGGAGGGCGTGCTGTTCACGGACTTCCGGCTTCTCGCGCGAGGCCGGCTGCGCGAGGGCGCGCTCAGGGACGCGCTGACGACCGCAGCCTGGCCGGCGCGCAATCCCGAGCAGAACATCGCCGATCTGCAGGCGCAGCTGGCCGCCAACGAGCGCGGCAGGCAGGAAATGGAACGGCTCGTCCTCGCGCACGGACTCGGGCCGGTCCGAGACTACATGCGTCACGTGCAGGACAACGCCGAGGCCAGGGTGCGCGAGGTCATCGACCGCCTCGAGGACGGCTCGTTCCGCTACGAGCTCGACGACGGCAAGGCGATCGCGGTACGCGTCGCGATCGACCGTGCCGCCCGTTCGGCAGTCGTCGACTTCACGGGCACCTCGCCGCAGTCATCCGGCAATTTCAACGCGCCGCTCGCCGTGTGCACGGCGGCCGTGCTCTATGTCTTTCGCACCCTCGTTGCCGCAGACATCCCGCTCAACGAGGGTTGCCTGCGGCCGCTCGTGATCCGCGTCCCGGAAGGCTCGCTGCTCAACCCGCGGCCGCCGGCCGCCGTCGTGGCGGGCAACGTGGAGACTTCGCAGTGCATCGTGGATGCGCTCTACGGCGCGCTCGGCGCGCTGGCGGGCTCCCAGGGAACGATGAACAACCTGACCTTCGGCAATGCGACGACCCAGTACTACGAGACCATCGCCGGCGGCGCCGGCGCGGGGCCGGCGTTCGACGGGGCGTCCGGAGTGCAGACCCACATGACGAACTCGCGGCTGACGGACCCGGAGGTTCTGGAGTCGCGCTACCCGGTCCTGCTGCGGGAATTCGCCTTCCGTCCCGGATCCGGAGGATCGGGCCGCCACCGCGGCGGCGACGGGCTCGTCCGCCGCATCGAGTTCCTGGAGCCGATGACCGTTTCGATCCTGTCGGGGCACCGGCGCGTTCCACCCTTCGGCCTCGCCGGCGGCGCTCCGGGACAGGTCGGGCGCAACGCTCTCGAGCGCCGCGATGGGCGGCGGGAGAATCTCGGCGGCAGCGCCACGAGCGAGGTCGGAGCCGGTGACGTGATCGTGATCGAGACGCCGGGCGGCGGAGGTTTCGGAACGCGCTGACCGCGCTCAGCAGGTGTGGGCGCGCAGGTCGGGAAGGGACTCCTCGAGCAGCTGCTCCGGGAGGCTCAACAGCGACTGCAGCCCGTTAACGCTGACCGGCTTGACCCGGCTGCCGCCCGCGCGATGACTGATGAGGTAGCAGTGGAACTGTCCAGGGCGCGCGGCCGCAAATCCGAACAGAAGGTTGACGATGCCCCGGTCGCGTTCGTACTCGCGGTTGATCCGTCCGTCGCAGATCACGAACCAGCGATCGTCCGCCGCGCGCTCTTCGAAGGCCCCGTCCTGTTCGAGAGAGGTCAGGAACGCCCGCACCTGCCCCGCCAGCCTGCCCCAGAGCACCGGTCCGTTGGGCTCGAAGAGCGTCCAGCGCGTGCCGCGCTCGATGCTCGTGAGGAGCAGTAGCGCCAGCCGCCGGCGGCCGAGCAGCCGCCTGTCCGGTGACGACGCGCCAGGCCCGGCCAGCGTACGCGCAGCAGTGCGCTCGCCACCCGGAGCGCGCGCGACGGCCAGCGCGTTCACCCCGAGGGTGGCCAGGCGATTCCGGTCCACGTCACCCACGGCGCACATCGGGCGCATGCCTGGGCGCAGGATCGCCTCCGCGGGATGGGGGGGCGACCAGACCGGCTGGCGGCCGCCCGCTCGGCCCAGCATCCCGGCCACGGCGCCGCAGGCAGCGAACGACTCGAACCGGCCACGGAGCTTGTCGTAGGCGAGCATCCTCGGGAAGTACATGACCGCGCTGTCGCTCGCCAGCGGCCACTCCTGCATGCCGGCGATCGCCGCCGCGGGCGAGTCCCAGGCCGAGGGAGGATCGACGACCAGGATGGCGCGCCGGTCCCGGCAGTACCGGTTAGCGACCAGCAGCGTGCTCGGCCCCACGTCCCGGTCACGTGCGAGCGGCGGAATGCAGAGGAAGTTGAAGTGCTCCACCGAGCCGAGCGCGAACAGGCCCGTGCCCTGCGCGGCGGAGCCGATGATGTCGTAGTCGGTCAGGGGTCCTCCATCGTCCCCGTCCGGGCTCGAGTCGACATAGCCTGCTCGATTCCGGCTGCCGACGGCGAGTGTGGGCTCCGGCCGCGATCCCGGAACGGCTCCCGCGACCCGCACCAGCTGCGACTCGGCGAGCGCGCTGCCCGCGAAGCGCGACGACTCGGGGTGGCTCGAGAGCCGCCGGTAGATCTCCTGGTCCTCGATGTGCTCGGATCCGCACGAGCGTACGCGTTGCAGCACCAGGTTGAAGCGGTCCTGCTCGTTCTCGCCGATCCCGTCGTAGTCCACGGCCGCGCGCAGGAACTCACGCGTGCCCGGGGCGATGGCCGCGAGCTCGAGCGCTTCGCCCGAGCAGGGCAGCGAGAGGCTGCAGGGCCGGGCGCCGTTGGCGACCCGCACGATGAGCGCCGTCTCGCCGCCGCTTTCGAAGAACTGATCGACGCAGTAGGACAGCGTGCTCGGCTGCCACAGGCCGCCGAAGCTGCGCTCGAAGTCGGCGAAGGAACGAATCAGGACCGGACGATTGAGCGGACCGCGCAGGGCCCGTCCGACGAAGACGGCAATGCCCGTCGGCGCCCGCGCGATGGACTGCTCGGCGCCGGGTTCCTCATGAACGTCGATCCCGGTGAGTCGATCCGCCACCGGCGGCTCCCCTGCGTTTTCCGAAGGTTAGCACGAGAGGACGGCCGCCGCGCCAGCGTCTGCCGGGTCAGGTTTCGGCGTGCCGCCTTGTCCGGCTCGTACCGTCACCGGTCGGCGCAGCACCGCCATCGCGCTCCTGCGTGCGGAGCGCTTGCTCACGTCGGGCGCGCTCGGCTTCCTCGCGCTTGCGCGCGATTTCCTCGAGCATGACTTTCAGCCACTCGGACTGCATGCTTCCTCGCGCCTCCTCGTCCCGGGCCCCGAGTCTAGCGCACCGGCTCACCGAGCGCCTCGGCTGCGCCGCCTGCCACGTCTCGATAGAGCTCCGCCATCCTGCCCGCCAGCGAAGTCGCGGACCAACGGGCGGCGGTGCGCGCGCCCCCCGCGCGGAGCGTCGTCTGCAGCTCGGGATCGTCGAGGAGCCCGAGCACCGCCGCTGCAAATTCGCTCTCCTCCTCCCGTACGACGATGGCGCCCTCGGCGTCCCTGAGCACCTCGGTCGTGCCGAGTACGGCGGTCGAGACGACTGGCACGCCCAGTGCCATCGCCTCCAGCAGGACGAGGCCCTGCGTCTCGGTCCGCGAGGCGAAGACGAAGGCATCGGCCGCGCGGTAGCAGTCGAGCAGCTCGCCGGCCCGGTCGAGGTAGCCGACGAAGTGCACGGCAGCCTGCAGGCCGAGTCGTGCCGCAAGCGAGCGCAGGGAGGCCTCGGCGGGGCCTTCGCCGGCGATCACCAGCCGCGTGCCGGGTCGATACGAGTGCACCCGCTTAAAGACGCGGAGCACGAAGTCGATGTTCTTCTCGTGAGCCACGCGACTGATGTGGACCAGCAGCGGCTGGCCGGAAGGGATGCCGAGACGCCTGCGAAAGCGGTTCCCCTCCCCCCCGGTGAAGCGCTCCGGATCGAGCCCGGTCGGAATCACCTCGGCCCGGGCCGCGACGCCGTAGCGTCGCAGCACCTCCAGCATGGCGTGGGTGGGGACCACCAGCGCGTCGACGGCCCGGCACTGGCTGACCGTAAAGCGGCGCGCCAGCAAGCGGAGCACGCCGCCGGGGAGGAACGGTACGTAGTGGTGAAGGTACTCCTCGAAGTACGTGTGGTAGGTCTCGACCACCGGCACGCCGAACTCGCGACGCAGCCGGACGCCCGCATAGTGCGCGAGGAAAGGCGTATGAACGTGGACGACGTCGTAGCCGCCGCCCCGCAGCGTGTCGCGCGCCTGCCCTAGCAACCGGCGGTACTGCATCATCCGGTCCTCGGGATCGAGCGGGACCCGTCGGGCGGCGACGCGCCGGACTCCCGCTTCCTCGCACTGCCCCGGATCGCCATAGTCCGGTGCCAGCAACACCGTCTCGTGCCCGAGCTCGTACAGGCTCTGGCGGAAGGTCTGGATCGAGGTCGATACCCCGTTGACCCGGGGGAAATAGACGTCGGACAGCTTCAGGATGCGCAAGGAACCCTCCGGCCGGCGTCCGGGACGCGGCGACGGCCTTTGGGGAGTGGCAATCTAGCGGCCGGAGATGACGAGCCGGTGACAGGCTGCCGGCCCCGGCCGTGGGGAGCAGGATCGCGTCTCAGTGGACCCGTGAGCAGTGAACCACGCGCACGCGCTCGCGCTCGACACCGAGCGACCGGCACACCGCTGCGCCGACTGCCTCCCTCACGTCCTGGGCGGATTCCTCGTCGGTCACCGTGATCACGCCGTTGTACTGGCGCGGCGACACATGTCCCGGACGGTCGACCAGGACGCTCGTGTAGAACTTGAGCTGCATGCCGGTGCTCCTCCCTTGTCCGGGATCATCGGCAGCAGGGCCGGCGTCTTTAGGCGGGCGCGACGTCCGTCTCAGTGGACGGCGGTCTCGCGCACGGGGGGGTCCCGCTCGGACAGGAGTTCGCGGAAACCGGGCTCGTCGGCGTATTGGTCCTCCGTGCCGTCCCAGGTCGCGCCGGCAGGCAGCGCGTTCCGCACCACGGGTGCGGCGGCGAGCAAGGCGGGCAGCCGTTCTTCCCGTCCCGCGGTGATGGCCAGGGGGATCCCGGCCGGCTCGCTGGACACCTCCCGCGCCCGGGTCCAGCTGATGCGCTCGTCCTCGGCCGCGATGCGCTTCCACAGGGTCGAGCCGCTCCGGGCTCCTTTCTTTCGCAGGCTGGCGGGCCCGTGTTCCCAGTCGCGCTCGTCGTCCTCGAGCGGCCCGTACGCCTGCACGTACAGCACTTCACCCTCCCAGCCGAGCAGGTAGGGCTGATTCACCACGGTGACGCGCGTACCGACCGGGACGAGGTCGTAAAGCTGTTCGATGTCTTCGGGGTAGAAGCGGATGCAGCCGTGGCTCACCCGCATGCCGACCCCGTAGGGCTTGTTCGTTCCGTGCATCAGGTAGCTCGGCCAGTCGAACCGCATCATGTGCCGGCCCAGCGGATTGTCGGGGCCGGCGGGCACCTTCGGGGGCAGCGGGTCGCCGTTCTTGGCGTGCTCCTCGCGCACGGACCGTGGCGGAGTCCAGGTCGGATCCTTGACCCGCGAGATGATCCGCGTACGTCCCTCCGGGGTGCTCCAGCCGACCTTGCCGATGCCGATCGGGTGCGTGATCACTTCGACCGGCGCCTCCGTGTGGTCGCTCGGCACGTAGTAGAAGGCCCGCATCGCGGCGAGGTTGAACACCAGCCCCTCTCGGGGCGCGTCCGGCAGCACGAACCGGGTCGGCAGGACGATGCGCGTGCCCTCACCGGGCAGCCAGGGATCCACGCCAGGATTCGCGCGGACGATTTCCTCGTAGCCGAGATTGAAGCGCCGGGCGATGTCCGGGAGCGTGTCCTCGTGGCGTGCCACGGTCACCTGGACCCGCCCGACGAGATCGCTGCCCGGTCGCACGGTGAACCGGTGGGTCGCCTCCGCGAGCGGCACCTCCGCCGGCCGGTCGTGGCGTGGCGTCTCCGGCCAGTCCGGACCGGCCGATTTCTTCCACAGCGAGCCCAGCGGCGCACAGGCAGTGGTGCCGAGAGAGAGCAGCATGATCGCGATACCGCGCCGGCTGCGCGGGTGGGCGGTCTTCAGCATCGGCGGATTATGACACCAAGCACCTGCCCCGTCCGGGCGAGCCGCCGTCGCCGGGTACCGACAGGGAACGCCGCAGGAGTCAGAGGACCACCGGCTGGTCCGGGAGCTCGTCGGCACTGCGCCGGCCCCGAAGGGGAAAGTGCCTTGCGACCATCGCGCTCGCCTCCGCAACGCCCGCGAGTACGCCTGCCTCGAACTCGCCCCGTGCAAAGTACTCCCGCATGCGCGCGCAGAGCACCTCCCACTGCGCGGGCTCGACGCGACCGTTGAAGCCGCGGTCGGCCACGATTTCGACGTCCCGGTCCGCGTACAGCAGGTAGATCAGCAGGCCGTTGTTGCGTTCCGTGTCCCACACGCGCAGCAGCGAGAACACCTCGAGCGCGCGTTCCCGCGGCGTCTGGTCCGCCAGCAGCGACGGCAGCTCCAGGGCCGACTCGACGGCGAAGCGCACCTCGCCGTCGTGAGTCCGCTCGCCGTCGCGGACGGCCGCCTCGATGCGTTCGAGCGACGCTGCCGGAAACGCCCGCCGCGCCGCGTGCCGGGTCGTGACCAGGTGCCTCAGGATCCGCCCGGCTTCCATCACCAGCGCCCGCTCGCCCCGCCGCCGCCGAAGCCGCCGCCCAGGCCACCGAACCCCCCGCCCAGACCACCTCCGCCACCCCAGCTTCCCCACCCTCCGCCGAGGCCGCCTCCACCCCGACCCCGGGTGGACCAGCCACGTCGCGGCAACCCGCCGAGAACCACGACCAGGAAGGTTACGACGGCCGCCACGATCGCGATGCCGAGCACGTTCACCAGCAGCCAGACGAGCCCGCCCGCCAGGCCGCCCGTGACGGTCGCGCCGGCAAGCCGCCCGAGGAGGGCCCGCAGGATCCCGCCGGCGACGATCGCGAACACGAGCAGCAGGGGCAGCAGCGACTCCCCCGTTTCGATGTTCTCCCGCCAGCCCGGCTCCGGCTCCGGTAGCGGCTCGCCGTCGATGATGCCGAGGGTCCGTTCTATGCCCGCCTCCAGGCCTCCGTAGTAATCGCCCTGTCGGAAGTACGGTGTGATCACGTCGCTAACGATGCGCTTCGCGATCGCGTCCGGGATGACACCCTCCAGGCCGTAGCCCACCTCGAGGCGCATCGCCCGGTCGTCGATGGCCACGAGCAGCAGCGCGCCGTCGTCGATGCCGGCGCGACCCAGCCGCCACTGCTCGGCCACCCGGATCGAGTACTGCTCGATGGCCTCGGGCGCCGTCGTCGACACGATCAGGATGGCGAGCTGGCTTCCCTTGCGCTGCTCGAACGCCGCGAGCCTGCCCTCGAGCTGCTCCTGCTGTGCCGGGCTCAGGGTCCCTGTGAGATCCGTGACCCGGCGCTCGAGCGGAGGCACCGGCTGGAGCGTCTCGGCGGGCGCCGGACCCGCGTGCCCGACGAGCAGCATCCCCGCCAGCAGGGCCGGCCAGCGCGCCGGGACCGCCAGCATCACCCGCAGTCCCGGCTCAGCCAGAGCCGCTGCCGGCAGCCGGCGTCGTGAAGTCGACCGGCGGCGGCCTCGAGATCGCCGCTTCGTCCTCGACGGAGAAGTTCGGCTTCACGTCGTAGCCGAAGACCATCGCGGTCAGGTTGGTCGGGAACCGCCGGACGGTCACGTTGAAGTCCTGGACCGCCTGGATGTAGCGGTTGCGGGCAACGGTGATCCGGTTCTCCGTTCCCTCGAGCTGCGCCTGCAGGTCGCGGAAGTTCTGGTCCGACTTCAGCTCCGGGTAGTTCTCGACCGTCACCAGCAGGCGGGACAGTGCGCTCGACAGCTCGCCCTGCGCGGCCTGGAACGCCGCCAGCGAGGCAGGATCGTCGGCGTTGACCTGTACCTGCGAAGCCTTGGCCCGGGCCTCGGTCACGCCCACCAGCACCGACTGTTCCTGAGCGGCGAATCCCTTGACCGTAGCGACCAGGTTCGGCACGAGGTCCGCCCGCCTCTGGTACTGGTTGAGCACTTCCGACCAGGCGGACTTTACCTGCTCTTCCTGCACCTGCAGCGTGTTGTAGCCGCAGCCCGAGAGCAGCAGGGCAACCGCCACGATCGTCGTCTTCAGTCCTGCGCGCATGGCAAACCTCCTGGACGGTGCGGGCAGGCTCCCGTTGCCCGGCCCAGCCCGATCTTGGCCCGCCGCCTGCCAAGATTCCAGTTCGCGATGCGTATCGAGGCCCCGTGCTTCCGCGGCACCACCCAGGCCCCTCCGGCCCGCAGCCTCGCCGGGAAGACAGGACCCGCCGCGGCCCGGCGCCGTCAGCGACCGATGCGCAGGTGGATCGGCCAGGAGAGCGGCCGATCGTCACCGCCCCAGGCGTCGCGAAGCAGTGGTGCGACGATCCCGAGCGGGTCCTCGCCGCGCAGGTCCCGGTAGCGCTGCACGGCCGACCACGTGCCGAGATAGCTGAGGACGACTTCGGCCGACCAGACCGTGACGAGGTCGAACTGCGGCGCGGCGACTTCCTCCAATGGGAAAGGCAGCCGTCGGTAGGCCTCCTCGACGTGGCTGCGCTCCCTCGGCCAGTAGGGCCCGACCACGTCCCGATAGAAGTCGTCGACGATCCGGTCGATGTCGCCGCCCGCCCGGAACTTCTCGTAGGTCCAGACGGCGAGGACGCCACCCGGGCGGAGCACCCGGCGCACCTCAGGGTAGAAGCGGCGCCAGTCGAACCAGTGGGCGGCTTGGGCGGCGGTGACGAGGTCGAAGCAGGCGTCCGGCGAGCCGATCCGCTCGGCCGGTTCGCGCGCGTACTCGACCCTCGGGTGCGGCCGCGCGCGCGCCAGCTGGCTCGCGCTGGGTTCGGTGGCCCTCACCGAGGCGAACCACGCCGCGAGCTCCACCGCCGCCTGCCCGTTGCCGGTCGCAACGTCGAGCGCCCGCTCCCGGGCGGGCACGATCGAGGCCAGGTAGCGGAACAGGTCCGGCGGGTAACCGGGCCTGTAGCGCTCGTAGGCCGCGGCCTGGCGGGAGAAGTGGTCCTTGAAGCTGCCGGCCATAGCGCCTCTTCCCCGGAACCGTGAGCCTATCCTTCGGGGAAGCTAGACTCTACCGCACGGTGCGAGGACGGGCCTGTCGCGCTGAACGAACCTCCCGGGGTCGACACGATCGCGCCCGACAGGCCATCCATCCGGTCCGGACCGGACAAAAAAAGCAGCCCCAGGGGAGTGCCCTGAGGCTGTAGAAGCGGACTTACGGTGAAGGGAAGGAAAGTCCGCTAGGGGATATGCAATGAGCCAACCACTGGTCGCGAATCTACGCTTCCGAGCGCCCTGCTTCCGTGACCCCACGCACAGAATGGGTCCCGTGCGCGGCACCCGCTGCCCGGGCGCTCCCGACCTCTTAACGGCCGCGCCGGGGCTTTCTTTAGCCCTTTTCCGATCGCTGCCGCACCGTACTCACCGCCCTTATTTTACATAATGCCACGCTGGAAGCCGGCCACGACCCCGGGATCCAAGTACATCACGCCCGCCGGCATCCGCCGGCTGCGTGAGGAGCTCGATCACCTCTGGCGAATCGAGCGCCCGGAAGTGACCCGGGCGGTGGCCGAAGCGGCGGCCCAGGGCGACCGCTCCGAGAACGCCGAGTACACCTACGGCAAGCGCCGCCTGCGGGAGATCGACCGGCGCGTGCGGTTCCTGCGCAAGCGGCTCGACGGCATGGTGGTGGTCTCAGCGCCGCCTGCCGATCCCCGGCGCGTGTTCTTCGGGGCCTGGGTCGAACTCGAGGACGAAGACGGAGGCCTGCGACGCCACCGGATCGTCGGTCCCGACGAGTTCGACATGGCGCCCGGCTACATCAGCATGGACTCGCCGCTGTCCCGCGTCCTGCTCGGCCGGCGGCTGGACGACGAGGTTTGCATCGAGCTGCCCGGTGGCGGGCGGCAGACGCTCGTCATCACCGCGATCGCCTACCAGGACGGCTCCGGCTAGATGACGCGGATGTTCTTGAACTGCCAGGGATCGCTCTCGTCCACGTCCTCGGGGAACAGTCGCCCGCGATCGTAGAGCGGCGTCCAGTCGGTGTACTTGCCGACGACCGGACCCAGGTAGGGCATGCAGATCTCGAGGTTGCGACGGAAGTCGATCTCGTCCGGCTCGACGATGCCCCGACTCGGGTTCTCCATCGCCCAGATCATTCCCGACAGGGCCGCCACCGTCACCTGCAGCGACGTCGCGCTGTTGTAGGGGACGAGCCGGCGGGCCTCGTCCGTGGAAAGCTGCGATCCGTACCAGTACGCATTCTTGCGGTGGCCCGCGAGCAGCACCCCGAGCTCGTCGATGCCGGCGGTGATGTCCGACATCATGATCCGCTTGCGCTCCTGCTCGCGATAGTTGCGGCCGCAGAACTCGTGCACCGACAGCACGGCGTTGTCTGCGGGGTGGTAGGCGTAGTGAACCGTCGGACGGTACACGACACGGTCGTTCTCCTTCACGGTCAGGTAGTCCGAGATCGAGATCGACTCGCCGTGCGTGATCAGGAAGCCGTGGAAGTGCCCTGCCTGCGGCGTCCAGGTCCGCACTCGCGTCGCACAGCCGGGCTGCGTCAGGTAGATGGCGCTGCGACGGCCGAAGTCGTGCTGGCGGCCGTCCCGCGGAAAGTGGCGTTCGTGCGTGCCCCAGCCGAGCTCCGCCGGCTGGCTGCCCTCGCTGATGAAGCCGTCCACCGACCAGGTGTTCACGAACTCGCCGGGCTCCTTCGGAGTGCTGGAAACCTGCGTGTCGCGCTCGGCGATGTGGATGACCTTGACGCCGAGCTGCTGGGCCAGGGCGGACCACTGCTCGCGTGTGGTCGGCTCCGGGACATCGACGTCGGTGTCCGCCGCGACGTCGAGCAGTGCCTGCTTCACGAAGTGCGACACGAGGCCGGGGTTGGCGCCGTGCGTGATGACGGCCGTCGGGCCATCGGGATAGGCCTTGCGCAGCTCGAGGGCCTCCTCGCGCAACGCGTAGTTCGTGCGGCGGCTCGCCGGGATGTTCGGATCGTTGTAGCCGCCGGGCCAGGGCTCGATGCACGTATCGAGGTACAACGCGCCCTTCTCCTGGCACAGCTTGACGAGCGCGATGCTCGAGACGTCGACCGAGAGGTTCAGGACGAAATCGCCGCGACCGACCAGCGGCTCCAGCACGTGGCGGTAGTTCTCACGCGTCAGCGGATGGTTGATGAACCGGATGCCGAATTCCTCGGCCTCCGCCCGACCCGCATCGTCGGCGGTGACGATCGTGATCCGTTCCGGCGCGAGCCCGCCGACGTGCCGCATGATCAGCGGCAGCACGCCCTGCCCGATGCTGCCGAAGCCGATGAACAGCAGCCGGCCTGGAAACTGGGTGTGGATCTTGTGACTCGTCATGATGCAGGGCTCTCCCGGTTCTGTCGTGTGGGTTGGCGTCTACGGCCTGGCACCCGGGCGGGAGTCGCAGGTGGGGCGCGGGCCGGATCGGTAACTTTAACCCAAGAGAAGCGCCCGTCGCATGGGCGAGCCTGCGCGACGGGCGCCGGGAAGCCGGCCTGCCGGCCGGTGCCGGGGTGCCGGGTACCGGAGGATCAGTTCGCTCCCGGCGCAGGCGAGTCGCCCGGGCCCGGAGCCAGCGTGAGGCGTGCACGCTCCGCCTCGACGGCACGGCGCCAGAACTCGCGCTCCGAGGCGCTGATCGGCGGCATCGAATCGGCCTGCCCGGAATTGCGGGCCGCCCGGCCCGCGGGAGTTGCTCTGCGGAGATCCATGATCCTTGGGATGCGCACAGGTGCGAAAAGGTTGCAACCGTCTCGGCTAGACTTGCCGCAGTCGGCTGCACGGAACCCGGGCATGGACTTCACCACCCTGATCGACGCGGACACGCTGCGGACGGTGCCCGCCTCGACGGACCTGCTCTTCGTCGACTGTCGCTTCGACCTGGCCGATCCCTCGGCGGGAGAACGCGCCCATGCGCAGGCACACATTCCCGGCGCGGTCTATGCGCACCTCGACCGCGACCTGTCGGGGCCCGTGACCGCGGCGACCGGCCGCCACCCCCTGCCGGATCCGGCCGTATTCGCCGAGATCCTCTCCCGCTGGGGTATCGCGCCGTCCACGCAGGTGGTGGCCTACGACGCATCCGGGGGAGTAATTGCCGCCCGGCTCTGGTGGATGCTGCGCTGGCTCGGGCACGCGCGGGTCGCCGTGCTCGACGGCGGCCTGGCGGCCTGGTGCGCGGCAGGCGGCTCGCTCGACCGCTCCGTGGCGGCGAGGCAGCCTACGCGATTCGTGGCGGAGCCGGAGACGGGGGCCGCCGTCTCCACCGCCGAGCTGGCGGACCTGCTCGAGGCCGGCGGCTGCCTGCTCGTCGACGCGCGGTCTGCCGAGCGCTTCGAAGGACGGAACGAGCCCATCGATCCGGTGGCCGGTCACGTGCCGGGCGCGGTGAATTTCGCCTGCCAGGCGAACCTGTCGGCGGATGGCCGCTTCCTGGGCCGGGACGCACTGCGAAGCGCCTGGGCCCGGCTGCTGGCCGGTCGACCGGCAGAAGCGATCGTCGGCATGTGCGGCTCTGGCGTCACCGCGTGCCACAACCTGCTGGCGCTCGAGCACGCCGGCCTCGGCCGGGGGCGGCTTTATCCAGGGTCATGGAGCGAGTGGATCCGCGACCCCACGCGCCCGGTGGCCAGGGGTCCTGCCTGAGGCGGCGGTGCCGACGTCATCCGCGTTCTGGTATCTTGCGGCGCGTCGATCGACGCGGGCGCAGCGCCCGCGTTCGCCTTTGTTGGGGAGGCCATCGCGTTGGAAGCTGCAAGCACGCTGACGGCCGGCGCCGGCTGGAGCGTCGAGGACTCGCTGGACCTGTATGCGGTGGAAGCCTGGGGCGCCGGCTACTTCAGCATCAACGAGGCGGGGCACGTCGTGGTCCGCCCCGACGGCGACCGCGCCCGCCAGATCGACCTGTACGAAGTCGTCGAGCAGCTGCGGGCGCGTGACCTCACGGCGCCGGTCGTGATCCGCTTCTCGGACATCCTCCGCCACCGCCTGCGCCGGCTGCACGACGCCTTCGCCGCGGCCATCGCCGAGAACGACTATCGCGGCGCGTACTCGGCCGTGTTCCCCATCAAGGTGAACCAGCAGCGGCTGGTGGTCGAGGAAGTCTACCGCGGCAGCAGCGACCTCGGCTTCGGACTCGAGGTGGGCTCCAAGCCGGAGCTGCTCGCGGTCATGGCCATGACCGAGGATTCGCCGGACCGGCTCATTATCTGCAACGGTTTCAAGGACGACAGCTACATCGAGGCGGTCATCCTCGCGAGCAAGCTCGGCCGTCGCATCATCCCGGTGATCGAGAACTTCAGCGAGCTGGCCTACGTGCTGAAGCACGCGCAGCGCTACGACGTCCGGCCGGTGCTCGGAGTGCGCGTCAAGCTGGCCTCGGAGGGCGCCGGGCGCTGGCGCCAGTCGGCGGGCGACCGGTCCAAGTTCGGCCTGTTCACGACCGAGATCCTCGAGCTCGTCGAGGTGCTCAGGCGGCACGACATGCTCGACTGCCTGCAGCTCGTGCATTGTCACCCGGGCTCGCAGCTGCACGACATCCGGCGCGTGAAGGAAGCCGTGAACGAGCTCGCTCACGTCTACGCAGAGCTCGAGCGTCTCGGCGCCGGCGTGCGGTACATCGACGTCGGCGGGGGTCTCGGGGTCGACTACGACGGATCGAGGACCAACTTCGAGTCCTCGATGAACTACTCGCTGCAGGAATATGCGAGCGACGTGGTGTACCGCGTGGCCAGCGTCTGCAACGCCCGGGGCATCGAGCACCCGGTCATCGTCAGCGAGTCGGGCCGGGCGATCGCGGCGCACCACAGCGTCCTGGTCTTCAACGTCCTCGGCGCGTCGCGCCTGGACCGTTTCAGGGTGGAGGCCGACCTGGAGGCTTCCTCGCAGGCCGGGGAGGAGTTGCCGCAGCCCGTCCAGGACCTGCTCGACGCCTACGGCTCGGTCAGCGAGCGACGGCTGGTCGAGTACTGGCACGACGCCCAGCAGGCGCGCGAGCAGGTACACCAGATGTTCAGCCTCGGCTACCTTTCGCTCGAGATGCGTGGCCTCGCGGAGCGTCTCTACTGGGCCACCTGCTCGAGGGTCCGCGACGTCTCGCGCAGGTTGCCGCGCCTTCCCGAGGAGCTCGAAGGGCTCGGCAGCGTCCTGACCGACACCTACTTCTGCAACGTGTCCATCTTCCAGTCGCTGCCGGACAGCTGGGCGATCGACCACCTGTTCCCAATCATGCCGCTGCACCGTCTCGGTGAACGGCCCGAGCGCAGCGCGGTGCTGGCCGACATCACCTGCGACTCCGACGGCAAGGTCGACCGCTTCGTCTCGCTGCGCGACGTCAAGCGGGCGCTGGAGCTGCACGAGCTCAAGCCCGGCGAGGACTATTACCTGGCCGCGTTCCTGGTCGGCGCCTACCAGGAAACGCTCGGCGACCTGCACAACCTGTTCGGCGACACGCACGTCGTCCACATCCGCCTCGACGAGGAGCACGGCTGGTGGATCGAGGAGGTCGTCAAGGGCGACACCGCGAGCACCGTCCTCGGCTACATGCAGTACAACCCCGACGAGCTCTACCCGCGCTTCGCGCGCGACTGCGAGCGCGCGATGCGCGACGGGCGGCTGTCGGTCGCCGAGGGCCAGGCACTCAAGCGATTCTACGAGTCCGAGCTGGCCGGCTACACCTACCTGGAGCCGGAGGTCGCAGGCTGAGAGGGGCCGCGGCTACTGTATCGGCACGTCCGGACCGGCCGTGACCGGCCCGTTCAAACAGAGGAGCCATGCAATGAGGAAGACACTGCTGCTGGCGACGCTGGGCACCGCCCTGCTGTCGGTCTCGGCGATCGCGGCTGCTGCGAAGACCGGCGTGCCCGGGATCGACCTGGGCAAGCCGGAGGGCGTGCTGATGGCCAGCCGCAAGATCCAGTGCTCGCTTCAGGACGGCGAGGCGGTGACCTACTACTGGCGCGGCAACGTGTTCAGCCGGGTCCAGGGAGAGCGCGACCGGTTGCTGTTCAAGGTGGAGGGCATGAACATCCGCCGCTGCACCACCGTCACGGATCCGGAGAAGGGCACGGGTTTCAAGTTGGTCTCGCGCGAGATCCTGCTCTATCTCGACCCCGGGACCGGCGAGGTGGTGCGCACCTGGAAGAATCCCTGGACGGGCGAGGAGGTCGAGGTGCTGCACATCGCCAACGACCCGGTGAACAGCACCTGGTGGCCCGTCGGGCGGGACGGCAAGCCGCTGTCGTGGACCGGCTCGACCGAGGGCAATCGCTGGTGGCAGACGGTGACGGTGCCGCTGTTCTACACGAATCCGCTCGCGGGCGACTACCAGAAGTACGTCGGCGGCTTCTACCACGCGACGGAGATGTTCAACTTCATGGGCGACCTCGACGATCTGCTAGATCCGACCAGGCCCACGGCGGAGATCCGGGTCGGCTGGGTGCGGATCGCGGACTGGCTTCCCTGGATGCAGATGAGCGGCCGCGAGGGCGAGGTCTACTACCACACGGCAGGCGTGAAGCTCGCGAGCTGGGACGAGCTGCCCGAGGTGATGAAGAAGGAGATCGACGCCAACTTCCCCGAGTACCGGGACGCACCGCCGGGCGACGACCCGCGCCCCAACGAGACCAGCTGGACGTATTTCAAGAAGAAAGTACAGCCCGCCCAGGGCGGCAGGAGTCATTGAGTTGTTGCCGTGGCGGGGTCATTCCCTGCCACGGGATTCGCTCCCGGGGAGACGACGATGAATAAGCTGCTTTTCGGCGCCGCCGTTGCGGCCGGCACCATGTCGGCATCCCTCGCCGCGGCAACGACCGACCGGATCGACCTGTCGACTCCGGAAGGCGGGCTGCTCGCGAGCCGCAAGATATCCTGCTCACTCGAGGACGGCATTCCGGTCACCTACTGGTGGCATGGCGAGATGTACAGCCGCATTCCGGGCGAGAAGGACCGGATGCTGTTCAGGATCGAGGGAATGAACATCCGCCAGTGCGAGACCGTCGTGGACCCGGAGCGCGGCACCGGGTTCAGGTTGGTTTCGCGTGAAATCCTGCTTTATCTGGACCCGGAGACGGGCAGACCCCTGGAACGGTGGAAGAATCCCTGGAGCGGCGAAGAAGTCGACGTGATCCAGACGGAAAATGACCCTGTCAGCATGAAGACCGGATTCTTTCCCGTGCGCCGTGACGGCAAGCCGTACGAGTTCGATGCCACGATCATCGGCAACGACTGGTTCACCACCGGGGCCACGCCGCTCTTCTACCTGAATCCTCTCGCCGGCGACTATCAGCCGTACGTAGGCGGCTGGTACCACGCGGTCGAGATGTTCAGCGATTTCGGACAGGTGGACGATTTGACCGACCCGTCGCGGCACACGGCGCACGTCGTGCTGTCATGGACGCGGATTTCCAAGTGGCTGCCGTGGATGAAGATGGGCGACCGCGTCGGGCTCCTCTACGTGACGTCGGCGGGACGAAAGCTGGACAGCTGGGACCAGATGGGGGGGACGATGCGCGAGTACATCGACAGCCACGCGCCGCTTTACAGGCAGCCTCCGCCCTTCTCCGACCGCCGGGAGAACGAGACCAGCTGGACCTACTTCAGGAAGAAGGTCGAGCCGGTACCACCCCGGCCGCGCGAGCGACCCTAGCGCATCTCGATCCAGGGTACATTCCTGTTTTCCTTTCCCATCACGGCACGGTTGCGGTCAGGTTGCGTGAAGGGAAGATGGGAATGCCCCCTTGGCCTTTTTGCGGTGCGGAACGTTCCGGGTTTGCGACACGGTCCGCCCGCGCGTACGATGAATTTCGGTTGTTCACGCCGCATCTGCTACGACGGGCAATTGGTTCCGTGCCCCGCACACCTGTAACTCCCGAGACGAGAAGATCCAGCGCGCGACCGACGGTGTCGTCGCGAGCAGCACGGTCGCGCCCGCGCGACCCGCGCTGTCGCGGCGGCGTTGCGATGATCCGCGCGTGCTGCAGCGACCAGGCCTGCCGCGCGCGCTCGACGAGCGAGTGATGTCCCGATGACCACGATCTATGTTGGCAACCTTCCGTTCTCCGCGACAGAGGCCGACGTGCGCGCCCTCTTCGAGCAGCACGGCGCCGTGGAGTCGGTCAAGCTGATCAACGACCGCGAGACCGGAAGACCGCGAGGCTTCGGCTTCGTCGACATGCAACCCTCCGAGGCGCAGGCTGCGATCGCGGCGATGAACGGCTACGAGATGAACGGCCGTGCGCTGCGCGTCAACGAGGCCCAGCCGCGCGCGCCGCGACCCGGCGGCGGCGGCCCACGCCGCTTCTGACTCCTGAATCCTCCGGGGTTCGCCCGGAAGACCAGCCAGGACCCCACCTCGCGGTGGGGTCTTTACTTTCCGGGCATCAGGGCGGCCTGACCGGTCGGCGTTAGAATCCAACCTGCTGGGGCCCCTGCGGGAGAACGGGATGGCGCGCTGGAACCAGGTAGTGCGGGTCAGCCGCGAGATCGAGGAGCGGTTCAATCTGAGCGCCGCCGTCCGCTCGAATGGCACCCTGTACCTGTCCGGTCTCACGTCCATCGACGACCAGATGCGCGTGGTCGGAGTCGGCGACATGGAGGCGCAGATCCGGCAGATCTACGAGCGCCTCGAGCGCGCCCTCTCGGTCGCAGGGTGCAGCCTGGTGCACGTGGTGAGCGAGACCGCCTTCACCACCGACATCGAGTGGCTGGGACGCGCCGCCTACGTGCGCGACGGCTTCTACGAGCGGGCGGGAGCGGCGCCACCGGCGGCGACCGCCGTGGAGGTGCGGCGACTGTTCTTCTCCGACGCGCTGGTCGAGCTCGCGGCCGTCGCGGAACTGCCGGCCGGCCGAGGTGACCTGACATGACGCGACGAACCGGCCGGGACTCGGGACGCCGCATCGAGTAAGGTGCCGGGCGCCATCTCCGCACGCCGACGAAGTCACAAACGGAGCAATCGGACATGCCAGCAAGCCGCCGGATGAACCACGCAGCCGCGACCGTCCTCATCGCCGCGCTCTCGGCCGGCTGCACCACTGCGACGCCGCGCGACGTTGGGACCCACGGCGGCGCGGCACCCGTCACCGACCCTGCCACGTCCGCGGCGCTCGATGCCGCCATCGCCGGCGACCACCGCAGCGAATCCAGCCGCGCGAGGGACGTCTATCGCCACCCGAGGGAGACGCTGACCTTCTTCGGGCTGCGTCGGGACATGACGGTGATGGAGATCTGGCCGGGTGCAGGCGGCTGGTACACCGAAATCCTCGCACCGGTGCTGCGCGAGCGCGGCCGCCTGATCGCGGCCAGTTGGGACCCGGACATGGACAACCGGTTCGTCCAGGATGGTCTGGCCGCCTACCGCGCGAAGCTCGATGCGCGACCCGACGTCTACGGCAAGGTCGAGGTCGTGGCCCTGCACTACCCGACGAAGATGGCACCGGTGCCGCCCGCGTCGGTGGACATGATCCTGACCTTCCGCAACATCCACAACTGGATGCCGCGCGACGCCGCGGTGCCGATGCTGCAGGCGATGTTCGCGGCACTCCGGCCCGGCGGCATTCTCGGCGTGGTCGAGCACCGCGCGAAGAACGACGAGCCCCAGGACCCCGAGGCGCGATCGGGCTACGTCCGCGAGGACTATGCGGTCGCGCTCGTGGAGAGCGTGGGGTTCGAGCTGCTGGGACGCAGCGAAGTGAACGCCAACCCGTCGGACACCAAGGACTACGAGCGCGGGGTCTGGACGCTGCCACCCACATTGAGGCTGGCCGAGAAGGACCGCGACCGGTACCTGGCGATCGGCGAGAGCGACCGCTTCACGCTGAAGTTCCGCAAGCCCCTCGACTGATCACGACCGCTCGCTCACCACATTTCCCGCATCCGCCGGGCAACGTCTAGCTGTGCATTTGAGGCGACCGGAGCCGGCTGCTCCTCGCGCTCGCCCCAGACTGCACGGTCGAGCGTGGCCAGCACGTCGGAATCGAGGAACCGGCTCCTGGCGCCGAAGACGTGACGATCTCCGCGCCTGGGCTGCTGGGTCACGTAGTAGCGCAGCGGCTCGATCAGGTGCAGCTCGTCCCGCGCGCGGGTGATGGCGACGTACAGGAGGCGGCGCTCCTCGTCGACGAGGTCCTCGCGGCCCGCAGCGAACTCGGAGGGAAAGTTGCCGTCCGCGACGTTCAGGACATAGACGGCGTCCCACTCCTGACCCTTGGCGGAATGCACCGTCGACAGCACGAGGTAGTCCTCATCGAGCAGGGGCGGACCCGCCAGATCGCCGGTTGCCTGCGGCGGATCGAGGGTGAGTTCCGTGAGGAATCGCTCGCGCGTGGCGAACTGGCCCGAGACCTGCTCCAGCATGTCGAGATCGGCGGCGCGCACCGCGGCCGACTCGTAGAGCCGCTCGAGTTGCGGCTGGTACCACCTCCTGGCGATCTCGACCTGGCCGGGCCAGGGGGCGTCCGGCGACGCCAGCTGCGACAGGGTCGCGACCAGTCCCGGCCATTGCTCGCGTGCCGCGGCGGGAGGACGGAACGAGGCGAGCGAGGGCAGCGAGTGTCCGGCCGCGGCCAGCTGCTCGACGCAGCGCGCGGCGTTGGCGGGGCCCATTCCCGGCAGCAGTTGCAGCGCGCGGAACGCCGCGATGCCGTTCCTAGGATTGTCCGCCCAGCGCAGGATCGCCAGCAGGTCCTTGACGTGGGCCGCCTCCAGGAATCTCAAGCCACCGTATTTCACGAACGGGATCCCGCGTCTGATCAGCTCGACCTCCAGCACGTCGCTGTGGTGCGAGCTGCGAAACAGCACGGCCTGCCGGCGCAGCAAAATGCCTGCCTCCCGGTTCCTCAGAACCTGCGCGACGACGTACCCGGCCTGTCCCTGGTCGTCCAGCACGCTCACGAGTGCGGGCCGGCGTCCACCGCGGCGGCTCGCCGCAAGTGTCTTTCGGTGCTGCCGATGGCAACCGGCGACCAGTGCGTTGGCGGCATCCAGGACCGGCTGGACGGAGCGGTAGTTCTGCTCGAGCGTGACGACCTCGACCGGCCCCGCGAACTGCCGCGGGAACTCCAGGATGTTCTCGACCCGAGCGGCCCGGAAGGAATAGATCGACTGCGCGTCGTCCCCCACGACCATCAGGCCGGACCCGTCCGGCTTGAGGCGCGCGAGGATCTCCGCCTGCAGCGCGTTGGTGTCCTGGTACTCGTCGACGAGGACCTGGTCGAAGGCTCCGCCGAGTTCCGCGGCTATGGACGGCTCGTCCATCAGCGGTCGAGCACGCCGTTGCCCTGCTTGCGCGCGACATAGGCACGGAAAAGCACGCGCAACTCCTGCTCCCAGTCCGCGCACCAGGGGAAGCTCTGCTCCAGCACGTCGCAGAGCTCGCGACCCTGGTTGACGCGGTGCGAGTAGATGCCGAGGCAGGTGTCCTTGCGGGGAAAGCGTCGCTCGAGGCGCGAGAACCCGAGATCGTGGCGGAGCACGTCGAGCAGGTCGGCCGAGTCGCCGCGGTCCATCACGCTGAACCCGGACTCGAGACCGACCGCTGCGGCGTAGCGCCGCAGGAGACGGCCGCCAACCGAGTGGAAGGTGCCCGCCCAGGGCAGTCTCACGCCCGGTGGCCGGCGGCCCGCGCGGCGTGCGGCCAGTGCCTCGCCGACGATCCGCTCGGCACGGCGTGCCATCTCGAGCGCGGCGCGGCGCGTGAAGGTCAGCAGCAGGATGCGGGCGGGATCGACACCTTCGAGCACGAGGTGTGCGACGCGGTGGGCGATCGTCGCGGTCTTGCCGGTCCCGGCGCCGGCGACGACGAGCAGCGGCCCGGCGCGGAAGCGGCCGGATGCGTCGCGCGCGCCGTGCGTGGCGGCGCGGCGCTGCGCCGGATTCAGCGTGTCCAGGGGACGGGCTTGCGCCATGGCCAGAGTCTAGCCCGGCAGCTGTATATGCA
>LJNS01000103.1 GCA_001303245.1 Gammaproteobacteria bacterium SG8_30 | reverse complement strand
CGTCGTCGAGCAGCCGTGCTCGTACTCCAGCACAACCACCTCGCCGCCGCTGCGCACGACGCAGTCGTGGCCGGCGATCTCACCGGGACGGTAATCGCCGCCCTTGACCAGCACGTCCGGGCTGACCTCGCAGATCAACCGCTCGGGGGTATCTTCAGAAAACGGCACCACCCAGTCCACGCAGCCCAGCGCGGCCAGCACGGCCATGCGACGCTCCAGGGGGTTTACCGGGCGCCCCTTCCCTTTCAGGCGCGACACCGAGGCGTCGTCGTTGACTGCGACCACCAGCCGGTCGCCCAGCCGGCGCGCCTTGTCCAGGCAGGCGACGTGCCCGGCATGCAGGATATCAAAGCAACCGTTGGTCATGACAATGCGCTCCCCCCGGGATCGCGCCCCGGCAAGCGCCAGCTGCAGCTGTTCCTCGTTCATCTCCCCGCTGCCGGCGGCATGTGCACCCCGGGCCGCGCTGACCAGCTCCGGCCGCGAGACACTGGCCGTGCCCAGGCGGCTGACGACAATGCCCGCGGCGAGGTTGGCCAGTGTCATCGCCGATGCCAGTGGTTCACCGGCCGCCATGGCCGCCGCCAGCACGGCGATGACGGTGTCACCGGCACCGGTCACGTCGAACACCTCGCGCGCCAGCGTCGGCAGGTGTTGCTCCGGCTCGCCCGGCCGGAACAGCGTCATGCCGTGTTCACCGCGGGTCAGCAGGATGGCCGCCAGTTCATACCGCGCCATCACCTCGCTCGCCCGGCTTGCGAGTTCCTCCTCCGAGTCGCAGCGGCCAGCCGCGCGCTCGAACTCGGCCAGGTTCGGTGTGATGATGCTGGCGCCCCGGTAGGCGCTGAAGTCGGAGCCGCAGGGATCGACCAGCACCGGTTTGCCCGCCTGGCGTGCTGCCGCGATGAGTTCCGCGGCAGGGCCGAGCGTGCCCTTGCCGTAGTCAGACAGCACCACGATGTCACAGGCTGACAGGGCATCGCGGTAGGGCAGCAACAGCCCCGCTGCCGCAGCGGCTTCAAAACCGTCCTCGAAGTCCAGCCGGATCAGCTGCTGCTGGCGACTGATGACCCGCAGCTTGGTCACCGTCCGGCAATCATGCGCCCGGTGCAGGTCATGCGAAACACCGGCGCTGGCCAGCATCGCCTCGAGCGAGCTGGCCGCCTCATCCCGGCCGACCAGTCCCAGCAGGCGGGTCTGTGCACCGAGTGCAGCCGTGTTGAGGGCCACGTTGGCCGCGCCACCGGGGCGTTCCTCCGTGTCACCAACGTGCACCACCGGCACCGGGGCCTCCGGCGAGATACGGCTGGCATCGCCGTGCCAGTAACGGTCCAGCATGACGTCGCCAATCACCAGGACGCGACTGTTCTCGAATGCGGGGATCTGGATATCCATCGGGACAGGATCGGTTTTATTTTCGCCATCATACCGCCGCACCCGCCCATATACACCGTTTGTTGCCTAACCGCAGGGTGGCTACACTCTGGGCAAGCCGATTTCCTGCAAACCTGTTCATGTCCGGAACCCCGACCGCCGCCCGCTACTCCCCGCGTCACTGGCCGACGTGGCTGTTGCTGGGCATGCTCTGGTGCATCACGCGGCTGCCCTATGCCTGGCAGTTGACTATTGGCCGGGCCATCGGCCGGGTAGCACTGCGCCTCGGCAGACGGCGCCGACGAATCGCGGCGACCAACCTGGAACTGTGCTTTCCCGAACTCGGTGAACAGCAGCGTCGGCAGCTGCTCGCCGGGCACTTCGACTCGCTGGGGATCGCGCTGGTGGAATTCGCCCTCGCCTGGTGGGGACGGGAGAGGATGCTCGAGCCCCTGGCGACCATCCACGGGCTGGAGCACCTTCAGGCCGCCCTGCAGGAGGGCAAGGGCGTCATCCTGCTCAGTGCCCATTTCACCACCCTGGAGATCGGCGGCCGCCTGCTGGCACGGCATGTGCCGTTTCATGTGCTGTACCGCGAACACAAGCACCCGGTTATCGAACATGTCATGAGCAGGGCCCGCACCCGTCTGTACGAGAAGGCCATCCCGCGCGACGATATGAACGGCCTGCTGGGAAGCCTGAAGCAGGGCCGGGCCGTCTGGTACGCGCCCGACCAGGATCATGGCCCTGGCAACAGTGCCTTCGTGCCCTTCTTCGGTATACCGGCCGCCACCCTGACGACAACCTCGCGCATTGCCGCCATCAGCGGCGCACGGGTCATCCCCTTTTTCCAGCGTCGTCTACCGGGAAGTCGTGGCTACGAGCTGGAACTGCTGCCGCCGCTGGAGAACTTCCCCGGCGGACAACAGCCGGCGCAGTATCTCTGGGCACACCGGCGTTTCAAGACCCGCCCGGAGGGTGAAGCACCCGTCTATGATTAACCAGGGCTCTGCTTGCAGCCGCGTAGGAGCGAATTCATTCGCGATCTGTTTCATGCCTTTTGAATAATCGCGAATGAACAGACCCCGTCGGGTCCGTCGCTACGCTCCTTGACCCGACCTACATAAACAACAGGCACATATCATCGACGCAGAATTGTTGTGTCAATACCGTGTCCTGTAGGTCGGGTTAGCCCAAAGGGCGTAACCCGACAGGCATTCGCCGTACATAACCGTTGCGCTATAAAGACCCCGTCGGGTCCGTTGCTCCGCTCTTTGACCCGGCCTACATCAACTCACAGCACACCGTCACTCTCCATCCGCGCTAGAACAGCTGCGGGCGTGATCCCGTCAAGGCAGGTATGCCGCTTCTCCGGCGGGCAGACCGGCAGGTGGCAGGGACTGCAGGGAACGGGGTTGGTCAGGACCCTGTCCTGCTGGCCGAGGGCATGACTGCGCCGCCAGTCGGTCGGGCCGAAGAAGGCGTACACGGGCAGGCCGGCCGCGGCGAGGATGTGCATGGGTCCGGAATCGCTGACGACGGCAAAGGCGGCCCGCTGCCCCAGGGCGATGAGCTGCCGGAAATCAAAGGCACCCGTCGCGTCCAGCCCCGCTGCCGCTGACAGCCGCCGGTTCAGTTCCCGCTCGGCCTCTCCCCCGATCCAGACCACCCGGCAGCGGTGCGCCTCCAGCAGGCGCGCCAATTCAAGATAATGTCGCTCGTCCCAGCGCTTTGACAACCAGCGCTCGCTGGAACCGGCATGCAGCAGCACCAGCCGTTCATCCTGCAGCGCATGCTCCTGCAGCCAGTCGGCAACCGTTGCCCTGGCCGATGCACCGCTGTCGAGCTGCAACTGCGGGGTGGCCGGCTCGATGCCCGCACAATCCAGCAACCGGTTCAGCTCATCGAAGGCGTGCAGGCGTTTACCGGCTGCAGCCGGAGCATCGGTATAGGCCGCATCGACACGGCGGCCCACACGCCGATCGGCACCCGAGACGCGCGTCATGATGCGGCTGCGCAGCGAACCCTGCAGGTCGTAGACCAGGCCGAAGCGCTGCCGTCGCAGCCAGGCCAGCAGGCGCGACATCTCGAGGAAACCGCGGCGCCTGAAGGCCACGACTGCCACGCCCGGCTCGGTGGCCACGATGTCGGCGTACCCGGGCGCCGTCAGCAGCGTGATTTGCGCATCCGGGTGTGCCTCGACGATCCGCCGGACATGTGGCATGGCAAGGATCACGTCGCCCAGCGCACCCAGCTTGATAATGAGTATGCGATCGGAGGAAGTCATGCCGGTGCTTTTATCTTTATCAACCCAATGAAAAATTACGTTGTAGGAGCGAATTCATTCGCGATTAATGGATCATTTTTCAATAAATCAATCGCGAATGAATTCGCTCCTACAAGAATGTCCTCAGGGATCACCAGCCAGTTCCCTGTACACCCGCAGCGTATCGTCCAGCGTCCGCTGCAGCGGCCATGGGCTGACAGCCTCCAGTGACGGCGGCTCGCGGTACCAGCCGGCCAGCTTGTCCGCCATCCCGGCCGTGTCACCCACGGCCACGCTCCCTTCGGGAAACAGCCCGGACAACTGCTCGCACACGCCGCCGTGCGCATACCCGGCCACCGATCGTCCGAGTGCCAGCGCCTCGCTGACGGTTCGCCCGTGCGATTCCGGCTGCAGGGAAAGCGACAGCACCGCATCGGAAATCGCCATAATCTCCCGCAGGTCAGCGCGGAAACCGGTCAGCGTCACGGCATCACCGGCACCGGCCGTGGCCAGCGCCGCGTCGATGCGTCGCCGTGACCCTGCCTCACGGTGCTTCGGGAAGTCGCCCACCAGGAGGCCATGCACCGGCACACCGAGCGAACGCAGGCGACCGATGATGTCGATAAAATCCAGCACACCCTTGCGGCGCGTCGGCCGACCCGCCAGGGTGACGACAAACCGGTCGCGGGTCTGCGGGTACTGCCGGTACCAGTCGTCCAGCCAGTTCTCATCAGGACGGTAACCCGCCGGGAAAGCGGCCGGATCGATGCCCCGCGGAATCACCACGATCCGCCCGGCCGGCACGTCCGGGTAGTTGGCCAGGATATAGTCGCGCGCATGCCGCGAGACGGCGATGATGCGCTCGCCCCGTGTCATGACGGCGCTGTAGGCGCTGACCGAGTAAAGACCGTGCACCGTCGTCACGAAATGCGGGCGGGTAGCGGGTGCCATGCCCCGCAGCGCCAGCCAGCCAATCCAGGCGGGCAGGCGCGAACGGGCATGCAGGATATCGACGCGCTGTTCGGCCAGAAAACGCCGCAGCGGACGCACCTGTCCCAGCACGGCGGGTGACTTGCGCCCAAGCGGACGGCAGACGTGCTCGGAGCCGGAGGCGAGCAGTTCCGGCAGCAGCCGGCCGCCATCGGACAGCACAATGGACCGGCAGCCCCGGCGGACCAGTTCGGCGGCCACCTCCAGCGTGCCGCGCTCGACGCCGCCGCCATCCAGCGCCGGCAACAGCTGGACTACGGTGAGTTCAGGTCCAGCGTGCACAGATCCAGTCTGCACACCGGTTTGCCTCGTCGAAGATCCCGTCGGGCCGACACAACGGGCGTCCGGCGGCCCAGGCGTGAAAGGGTGTTATCTCGCCGGCGCGGATCAGTCCGCGCACGCCGCGCCCGACCCGGCCCGCCCGCCGCGGCGGCAGTTCGAGCACGCCGGTCGGCAGGCCAGAGGTCAGCGCCTCATAGAGCATCGACACGCTGTCCTCGGTCACCCAGACGCAGTCGGCGTGGTGGAATGCGCCCTGCAGCCAGCCCGGCGATGTCTCGTGCCAGGGCAAGATCCTGATAGAGCGCGTCCCGGTGAACACACCACGCTGCACCTGCTCGGCAAAACCCGCCGGCGTCCGGCGCGAGGTCGCCAGCGTCCAGTGCCGCTGTGAGGCGTAGCGGATGATGCGGGATATCTGGTCGATGACCTGCCCGGAATCCCAGTGGCAGTGGCGCGACGGCCCGCCGACCAGCAGCAGGCCACTGTCATGCCGGCCCGGTTCCACGGCCTGTACCCGGTTCAGACTGCCGAGCGTCTCGAGCACGTTGGCGGCGGGCCGCGGCCGGTCATGTTCCGGGATGACACAGAGATCGAACAGGCGCCTCGGCAGGACGGGTGACATCAGCACCACCGCCCTGCCGCCGCGGGCGCGGCGAGCGGCCAGCATCGGGACCTGGGTGGCATGACCGGCCCCGACCAGCAGCCAGGGATCCGGCAGTAACCCGCCCTGCAGAAACCGGCCACGCAGCCAGTCCGGCCAGGAGGACCGGCCGGCCGCTACGGGAACGTCGTAGCACTCCACCGGCACATGCCGCTGCAGCGCATCGGTCAGGCCGAGACTCTGGTTGTCGTGCCCCGGCTTGCCGTCGCTGAAACGCCAGACGACCCGCGGTGCGGCCTGGCTGCGGCGGAAGCTAACGGGGTGGCCGTCTAGTCTTTCAGGGTGTAGTCGGCGCCGCAGTAAGGGCACTTGGCCGTTCCTGTCTCTTCAATCGGCAGATAGACACGCGGGTGGGAGTTCCACAGGCTCATGCCCTCCATGGGGCAGTGCAGGGGCAGGTCAGACCGGCTCACCTCGTAGCGGTTTTCCGCGTTGGGCTGGATGAGCTTGTCCTGCCCGGCTGTGGCAGCAGTATCCGGATTGGGCACGCAGGTATCCTCTTTGATTCTGTTATGAAATCTGCCGGGTATTATACCCCTGTAGGAGCGAATTCATTCGCGATTGATGTAGCGAACATCCATAACCCGATCGCGAATGAATTCGCTCCTACAGGATAAATCTCCCACCAGCAACGGGATGGGTATAAAAATACAATTCTTTCAACAAGCTGTGTACCATCGGCACACATAATCATAAAGACCGGCACACCGCCGCAACCGCATGAACAGCAGGCAACTCTACCTCCGGCTCTTGCAGCATGTACTGCCCTACCGCGGCATGTTCGCGCTGGCGCTGCTCGGCACCGCGGTCTTCGCCGCCACCGAGCCCCTCATGGCGGCCCTGCTCAAGCCGCTGCTGGACGAGACCTTCGTCGCCCGCAACACCGCCAACCTGCTGCTCCTGCCGCTGCTGCTGGTGCTGGTGTTCCTGGTCCGCGGCCTGGCAGGCTTCACGGCTACCGTCGGCATGCAGTGGGTGGCAACGCGTGTCGTCATGGACCTGCGCACGCGCATGTTCAACCGCCTGCTGTCGCTACCGGTCAGCTGGTTCGACAACCACAGCTCGGGCAACATCATCTCGCGCTACACCTTCAACGTGCAACGCGTCATGCAGGCGGCCACCGAGGTCATCGTCACCCTGGTGCGCGACAGCCTCACCGTGGTCGGCCTGCTGGCCTGGTCGTTCTACATCAGCTGGCGCCTGTCGCTGGTGGTACTGGTGATCGCGCCGTTCACGGCACTGGTCATCCGCCTGGTCAGCCGCCGGCTGCGCCGGCTGAGCCATTCGCTGCAGGACAGCGTCGGCGACCTCACGCGGGTGGTGCAGGAAAGCATCAACAGCAACCGCGAGATCCGCATCTTCGGCGGCAGTGATTACGAACGGGGCCGCTTCGGGAATTTCAACAACCTGATCCGCCGCTACCACATGAAGGTGACCACGGCCTCGGAGGCGCACGTGGTGCTGGTGCAGATGCTCACGGTCATCGCCCTGTCGCTGGTGATCTATTTCGCCTCGCGGCAATCGCTGGCCGGGCAGCTCAGTGTCGGTGAATTCGTCTCGCTGATCACGGCGCTGGCCCTGACCCTGTCACCGATCAAGCGGCTGACACGGGTCAATGTCCACCTGCAGTCGGGACTGGCGGCGGCGGCCAGCGTCTTCGAACTGCTGGACGCGGCACAGGAACCGGATACAGGCAGCGAAGTCCTGGAGACTGTCCGCGGCGACATCCAATTCCGGGATATAAGCTACACACATGCCAGCAGCCAGGCGCCCGCCCTGCACGGCATCGACCTGCACATATGTGCCGGGGAAACCGTGGCGCTGGTCGGGCCGTCAGGCAGCGGCAAGTCGACGCTGGCCAGCCTGCTGCCGCGCTTCTACCAGCCGGCCCGGGGTGACATCCTGATCGACGGGATCGACATCCTTTCACTGCAGCTGGAAAACCTGCGGCGGCACATCGCCTGGGTCGGCCAGCATGTCATGCTGTTCAACGACACCATCGCGGCCAACATCGCCTACGGCGCGGCGCAAACCCCGGACCGGCAGGCCATCGAGGCAGCCGCCCAGCAGGCACACATCACCGAATTCACCGACAGGCTAGCCGACGGCCTCGATACCCTCATCGGTGAAAACGGCATCCGCCTGTCGGCCGGCCAGCGGCAGCGCATCGCGATTGCCCGCGCCATGATCAAGGACGCCCCGATCCTGGTGCTCGACGAAGCGACCTCGGCGCTGGACATCGGGTCCGAGCGGATTGTGCAGTCGGCCCTGGAGACGCTGCGCCATGGCCGCACGACGCTGGTCATCGCCCACCGCCTGTCGACCATCGTCGACGCCGACCGCATCGTGGTGCTGGAGGGGGGACGGATCACGGAGACCGGCGCCCACGAGGAACTGCTGTCGCTGGACGGCTGCTATGCGCGGCTGTACCGGCTGCAGCAGTCGGGTGGTGAGCTGCAGTAGATTGTTTACCGCAGAGACGCCGGGCACCCCAAGAAAGGCTAATAATAATTCACCGCAGAGACGCAGAGGGCGCAGAGAAACCCGATAAAAGAATTCACAGCAAAGCAGGAAAAATACTACAAATGTTCACGATCCATTGAATGAATGGTAGGTCAGGTTAGCCCGTAGGGCGTAACCCGACGTTCCTGCATTTTGCTTGTCGGGTTACGGCGCTTGTGCGCCTAACCCGACCTACGATCTAACGACGAATTTCACATGTTTTTGTTCTTTGAACCCTTTCTATCTTTGCGTTCTTCGCGCCTTTGCGGTTAATGATGTGTTTTTCTCTGCGCCCTCTGCGTCTCTGCGGTGAATCGCACTTCCCCTACACCACCGTCAGCCAGTCGGCATAGCCTTCCAGCCGGCCGTGCACGAGGTCGAAGTATTGCGACTGCAGCCGCTCCGTGATCGGACCGCGACCACCGTGGCCGATGGCGCGGTTGTCCACCTCGCGGATGGGCGTCACCTCGGCGGCGGTGCCGGTGAAGAAGGCCTCCTCGGCCAGGTAGACCTCGTCGCGCGTGATGCGCTTCTCGCGGATCTCGAGGCCTTCCTGCTGCGCCAGGCGGATGATGGAATCACGGGTGATGCCTTCCAGCGCCGAGGTCAGATCGGGGGTGTAGAGCACGCCGTTGCGCACGATGAAGATGTTCTCGCCGCTGCCCTCGGCCACGAAACCGTCCGAGTCGAGCAGCATCGCCTCGTCATAGCCGCTGGTCAGGGCCTCGTTCAGGGCCAGCATGGAATTCATGTAGTTGCCGTTCGCCTTGGCCTTGCACATGGTGATGTTGACGTGATGCCGGGTGAACGACGAGGTCTTGATGCGGATGCCGCGTTCCATGTTCTCCGCGCCGAGATACGTCCCCCATTCCCAGGCCGCGACGATGGCGTGCACCTTGAGGTTGTCTGCGCGCAGTCCCATGCCCTCGGAACCGTAGAAGCACATGGGCCGGATGTAGGCCGTCTCCAGACCGTTCTCGCGCACCACCGCGCGGTGTGCCTCGTTGATCGTTTCCTGATCCCACGGCACCGGCATGTTCATGATATGAGCCGAGCCGAACAGCCGCCGGGTATGGTCTGCAAGCCGGAAGATGGCGGTGCCCTGGTCGGCCTTGTAGGCACGCACCCCCTCGAACACGCCCATGCCGTAGTGCAGGGTGTGCGTCAGCACGTGGGTCTGCGCCTCGCGCCAGGGAACCAGTTCGCCATCCATCCAGATGACACCATCACGGTCTGCCATTGACATACTTCAGTCTCCAGAAATTCAAATCAATCGTGCAGGAGCGAATTTATTCAGGAGCGAATTTATTCGCGATTGTGATAAAACCCATCGCGGCTGAAGCCGCTCCTACGCAATCCACAAAATCTCGTGTAGGAGCGAATTTATTCGCGATTGTGATAAAACCCATCGCGGCTGAAGCCGCCCCTGCACATTTCCTGATTCACACAGGCGTCAGCCGTCCTGCCCTGCCGCCATCAACTGGTCCCAGATCGCCACGACCGCGGACCGCTCCCCGGCCAGCTCGTCGCTGGCGACCAAGGGGGACTCCTCCTGCAGCGCCAGGTGATTGATACGGCGGCGCATGCCGCAGTAGGCGGCGCGCAACGCCTCGACATCATCCAGGGAAAGCAGGCCTGCCTCGGCGAACACGCCTAGCAGGTGCAGGGTGTCGGTCGCCCTGAGCAGGTCCTCATGCTCGCCGGACCAGAGCAGAACGCCGAATTGAACCATAAATTCAATATCAACGATACCGCCGCGGCCGTGTTTGAGATTGAACCGCTCACCGCTGGAGTCGTCGAGCTCGGTCCGCATGCGCTCGCGCATCTCGACCACCTCGTGACACAGATTGCCGGCCTCGCGCGGCCGCGCCAGCACACCGCTGCGCACGCGTTCGAACTGGCGCGCCAGGTCACTGTCGCCGGCCACCACCCGCGCCCGTACCAGCGCCTGGCTTTCCCAGGTCCAGGCACTGCGCCGCTGGTAGTCGGCAAAGGCCTCCAGGCTGCTGACCAGCAGGCCGGAGGCGCCGTTCGGTCGCAGCCGGGTGTCTACCTCGTAGAGGATGCCGGCGGCGGTGAAGGTATTCAGCAGGTGGATGATCCGCTGGCCCAGGCGGGTAAAGAATTCGCCGTTTTCGACCACCTGCGGGCCGGTGCTGCGCTGCTTCTTGCCCTGGCTGTCATGCAGGAACACCAGGTCGAGATCGGAACCGTAGCCCAGCTCCCTGCCACCCAGCTTGCCGTAGGCGATGATGATGAACTGTGCCTCGCGGCGCTTGCCCCTGACCACGTAGGTCGGCCGGCCATGACGTGCGACCAGGTGGTCCCAGGCCTGCTGCAGCACGCTTTCCAGCACCACCTCGGCTATATCGGTGAGGTGGTCGCCGACCGCGGTAACCGGCAGGCCGGAGATGATATCGCTGGCCGCGACATGCAGCACCGAGGCATGGCGGAACTGGCGCAGCCGGTCCATGCGCTGCTCGAGGTCATCTGCCGGGATGCCGGCCAGGCGGATCTCCAGCACGCCCTGCAGGCCGGCCCGGTCTAGCGGTGCATACAAAGTCCTGGGATCTAGCAACTCGTCCAGCAGGATCGGGTAATGCGCCAGCTCGGCCGCCACCCAGGTGCTGGCCGAACACAGCTGCACCAGCTGCGACAGGGCCATGGGGTTTTCCACCAGCAGGGTCAGGTAAGCGGTTCGGCCGGCAATGGCCTCGAGCAGGTCGCCGACCCGCCGCAGCGTCTCGGAGGGCCGGTCCGCACCCGCTGCCGTGCCGAGCAGCATGGGCATGAGCCGGTTCAGCTGCTGGCTGCCACGCTCCCCAAGGAAGCGGGTTACCGGCCCCTTGCGGAAACCCACCAGCCAGGAGGCCAGCTCTTCCGCATCAAGATAGCCCGCGCGTTCCAGCTCGGCAGCGGCCTCCTTCGGCTCCAGCCGGCCGGCCCACACCGCCTCGAGGTCAGGCGCGTCCTCGCTGCGCTTCGCTGTCTCCTTCGACTGCGGTGCGGCGAACACCTGCCCGAAGTGTTCCTGCACCAGGCGGCGGTGGCCGGCCAGGGTGTCGGCAAATGTTCCCCAGTCCGGAAAACCCATGGCATAGGCAAGCCGCGTTCGGCCGGTGTCGTCGTCCGGCAGTTCGTGCACCTGCTGATCCGCCACCGCCTGCAGGCGGTTCTCGACGCGCCGCAGGAACACATAGGCCTCGGTGAGCTGCAGCGAGACATGCGCCGGCAGGTAGCCGAGCACGGCCAGCGCATCGAGCACCCTGAGGACATTGCGTTCCTGCAGCAGCGGCTGCCGCCCGCCACGCACCAGCTGGAAGGCCTGGGCGATGAACTCGATTTCGCGGATGCCACCCGGGCCCAGCTTGATGTTGTCCTGCATGCCCTTGCGCTCGACCTCGCGGACGATCTGCTCCTTGAGGTTGCGCAGCGATTCGAAGGCGCCGAAATC
>LJNS01000029.1 GCA_001303245.1 Gammaproteobacteria bacterium SG8_30 | reverse complement strand
GTCGTCGTAGACGACGGCTCTTCGGACGACACCGCAGGCTATGTCTCGTCTGTCGCCGCAGCGGAACCCTGCCTGCGATTGCTCCGGCGGCCTCGCAACGGCGGCAAGGGCCGCGCCGTACTCGATGGAGTCGAGGCGGCCGACGGCAGGTTCGTGCTCATCGCGGACGCGGA
Organism: Gammaproteobacteria bacterium SG8_30; assembly: GCA_001303245.1. GTDB lineage: Bacteria > Pseudomonadota > Gammaproteobacteria > Steroidobacterales > Steroidobacteraceae > SG8-30. The sequence continues at coordinate 23,496 of LJNS01000029.1, read as the reverse complement.
CGGCGCGACGCCGATCGAGGAAGCGGCGTCGCTGCTCGAGCAGGCGCGGCAGGGCAAGGAAATCGTCATCGGGTCGCGAGCGGTCGGCGACAAGACGCGCAGCCGGACGGCGTTGCGTGCACGCCTCGGGCGAGCGTTTTATGCCCTGGTCAACCTGATGGCGGTACCGGGAATCGGGGATACCCAGTGCGGCTTCAAGCTGCTGCGGTCCGACGTAGCCCGCGCCCTGTTTCGCGAACTCGGCGAGCACGGCTGGGCATTCGACGTGGAAATCCTCTATCGCGCCCAGCTGGCCGGCTACGCCGTGGCGGAGGTACCGGTCCGCTGGCAGGAAGTCGCCGGTTCCAAGATCCGGCCGGTCCGGGACGGGCTGCGCATGCTGACGTCCCTCTTCAGGATCCGGCAGCGGAACGCGGGGTTCTTCGGTGCCCGCGCCGAGCGACTCGTGCTGCAGCGCGCTGAGCCGGACACGGGGGTCGGGACACCGTGAGCACGCCTCCTGCCGTTCCTGACGCACTCCGGCGGCTGCTGTCGCAGGCCGGTCGGTTTGCCGCCGTCGGCGTCGTGAATACGCTCGTCGACGTGGCCGCCTTCAACGTGCTCTGGTGGCTGTTCCGGCCTTCGGGGCCCGGCGGTATCGCCCTCTCGGCGGCGCTCGCCGCCCTCTCCGTTTCGGCGGCGTCGCACTGCTCGGCATCGGCGTTCAGACCGGCGTCGCGCTGTTCGTCGCGCATCGCGTGCTGGCGGGCATCGACGCGGAACCGGTCGTACTCGCCAACCTGGCCAAGCTGGCGGCCGTCTGCTGCGCATTCCTGGTGACGTTTGCCGGCTATCGGCTCGCCGTGTTCACGCCCCGCTCACTCCTCGAGTTCCGGGACCGGCCTATCCTCGGCCCGGCCGACGGACCGGTCCCGACGTGGCTGCTGTCCGCACTGTTGCTGGCGGGTCTGGCCGCGCGGCTGCTCTTCCTTGCCGTGGCGCCCGTGGCCTACGGCGACGCCGTGTCCTACTCTTGGGTCGCCTGGGCCATCGGGCACGGCCGCGCCTGGGAAGCGGATCCTTTCTGGCACAGCCTGTTCGACTACTGGCAGGCGCTCCTCGTGTGGGCCGGTCTTGGCCAGTATCCGGCGCTGGTTCTCTCCTCGCTGATCCCGGGCACCGCTCTGATCGTGCCGGCCGTGCTCCTGACCTGGAATCTCTACGGCCGGACCGCAGCGGTCGTGGCGGGCCTGGCCGTGGCGCTGCATCCGCGACTGATCGAATACTCGGTCAACGGCTACGCGGAGTCTTTCTTCCTGCACGCCGCCCTCTGGGCGCTGTGGGGCGCGACGACCCTCATCGCTGCGCCGCGGCGTCGCCTGGCTGCCGTGGCCCTCGGCGCCGGTGCCGCAACCTGGGTACTGGTGAGAAACGAGGCCGCGCTGATCGCCCTGGTGCTCGGTCTGCTGCCCTGGCTGCTGCGCCGTGACCTCGGGCTGCGCGCCTGGCTTCCGGCCGCATCGCTCACAGTGCTGGCCGCGACAGCCGTCGTCGTGCCGACGCTCGCGGTCGATACCATGCTTTTCGGTCACCCACAGCTGCTGGCCAAGGCAACGAACGCGACACGGCAGCACGTCGAGATGCTCGACCCGGTGGCCGCGGCGAGAGAAACGTACGCCATTGAGGCCGGTCAGACGCGTCAAGCCGACTCGCCCAGGTCGCGGCTCCAGGTCGTAGCCGACCGCTGGCCGCAGAACGTCCGCTACACGCTCGAACGTCTGCCGGGGATGCTTCTCTCGCCGATCTTCCTGGCCGCCCTTCTGCTGCCGGCGCTCGCCAGGCGCCGGGGTGGCGGCAGGCGGGAGTGGCCCTTGCTCGCTTTCACGCTGTGGCCCTTGCTGTTCTACCCGCTCCTGCAGCTGGAGCCGCGGATGCTGCTTCCGACCGTCATCGGCTGCTGCCTGTTCGGGGCCGCTGGCCTGGTCGTCCTCGGCCGCTTCGTCGCCGAGCGTCTGCGCGGTGAATATTGGGCGTGGACACCTGCCACGGCCACCCTGCTGCTGCTCGGGGTCCTGATCGTGCCTCTGGCTCTCCACTCGGAGGCCGAGAGGGGCCCGCACCGGGCGATCGGCGCCTGGCTGGCCGAAAGCGTGCCCGAGCGCGTGGCCATCTATGGCGACGGATACGGTTACGTGAGCTCCAGCAGCTTCTGGGCCGGTCGACGAGCGGAACCGCGGCCCTGGACCAATTCCTCCGAACAACTCACCGGCTGGCTAGACCAGCAGGGACCGGCCGTCCTGGTGCTGTACGACGGGTATCGGCGCGCATACAACCCGGACCTGACGAGCATAGCGCCGGGCGGCCCCACCGCGATGTCGAGGATCGAGGTCTTGCCGTTCCGTGGCAGCGATCGCGTCGAGGTGTGGGCCAATCGCGAGGCCGCCAAGTTGCTCAACGTAGGGGAACGGGCAGCGGGCGGGATGCCGGCAGGACGGGTCGCCGCCGCCTCGCAATGAGAGCGATCAGCGCCGCGCGCCTGTGACGCGCGCGGCGGATGGCACTCGACACGCGGGGAAGCGCGCACAGGAATCCGGCTAGCAGGAAGAACTGGATCGTCACGTAGGTCTGCCGGAAGAGCCACTCGAGCAACGACTGCGCCCACAGGGCGACCATCCCGACGAAGATGCCGATAGCCACCGCGGAAGCGAGGTCGTCCGTGCGACGTGCGAGGAAACGTCCTGCCCGCCAGAAAAATCCGGCGACGACGAGCAGGAAGGCGGCGAGCCCGACCCAGCCCAACTCGCTCGCCTGCAGCAGGTAGACGTTGTGCACGATGCCCCGGTCCGCTTCGAGCGGGACGAAGCGGGAGTACGCCGTGTTGTTGACCACGTGCGAGTAGTTGTTGAGGCCGACGCCCAGAAAGTGATTGCGGGCCATCTCGAGCGCCGCGGCGTTCGCCTGCTGCCGGCTCAGCCCGGACTCGACAGGCGCCGTCTGGAAGCGGTGAATGACCGACGGTGCCGTCTTGACGACCAGCGGCAGCGCGGCAAGGGCCATGATGCCGACCATCACGAGCTTGCGCGGTCTCGCCCGGTCGAGCAACGACAACGACACGACCAGACCGTAGCCCAGCGCCATCGTGGCCAGGGCGCCACGCGAGAACGTGGCGAGCACGATCAGCGTGCCCATCGAAAATCCGGTCCAGACGACCGCGCTGGCCGGGAATCGCAGCCGCCCCGACATGAGAACCGCGAGGAAGATCATGTTCATGAAGTTGACGTAGACCGCGAGCGTGTTGGGGTGAGGCGTCGAGCCAACGGCGCGGTAGAGTCCGCCGGCACGCTGGCCGAGGACCAGCAGGAACTGGATGCCGACCATCGCCACCAGCACCAACAGGACGAAGCGCAGGTCGTCCTCGCTGCGCAGCCAGTTGTAGGCCACCCAGTACACGGCCACCGCACGAAGCAGCTTGAACAGGCCGAAACCGGCGTACACCGGAACGTAGGCCGCCAGCACGCTCGCAGCGGCGATCGCCAGGTACAGGGTGAGCGGCAGCCACAGCGGCGGTACCCGAGGTCGTCGACCCGCCCAGCGCCTAGAGCCCAGCATCGTAATAGCGAGGGCGATGACCATCCAGTCCGTGACCCCGAACTCGAAACCGCGGGTGTCCCCCCGGTACCACTCCATGGAGATGAAGTTGATGTCGACCAGGTAGGACGTCGACAGGAGAGCTCCGGCTACCAACAGCCGCTCGCCCCAGCGGTGCCTGAGCCCGAGCGCCGCCAGTGCCGGGATGGCGATGATGGACATCGCAACGAAGATCCAATGCTTGAGTTCCACGGTCTGGCGTCTCCCCGGCGCTGCCTATAGGCACGAATGCCGCGGGATGTCCAAGTTTCGTGCCACTCCCGGTTGCCTGGCGCGCCGGGGCAAGCAGGGCCCGCCTCCCGCAGAATGCGGCCACGCCCTCCTTCGCTTCGCAAATTGCGAGTCAGCCTGCGTCGATTCCCGGCCGGGACCGCCGGCAATGCTCGGAATCGGCTCCCCGGGAAGCTGGCACGCGACTTGCTGCTACGACGTCGTGTCTTCAACTCGACCGGATCGACTACCGTGGCAATCCCCACCGTGAAACAGGTTTGGGCGGCTCGCAGTCTCGACGCCATCGTTGCCGGCGTCGTACTTGCGGCGCTGTCGCCGTTCTTGGCTCTGCGCGCGCTGGCAGGCTGGCTGGCCTCCGGCCGCGTCCTGGAAAGGTCGCCCGCCCACGGCCGGCACGCGAGCCGGCTGGAATTGTTGACCTTCTCCGGACCTTGGGCCGGTGCGCGCTGGGCCCGCTGGTTCAACGTCCTGTCGGGTTCGCTTGCCCTCGGCGGACCCCGTCCGGCCGGGCCCGATGAATTGCCTTCTCTGCTCGCCGCTGTCCCCGCGCGATTCGCGGTCCGGCCCGGCCTGTTCACCGTGGCTGCGTTGCAGCGGCAGACCGGCATCGATCATGCGGACGAACTGTCGGCGGACCTGGATTTCGTGGCAAGGCACGGCGCCTTCAGCGGACTCGCCCTGGCGTTCCGCTCGATCGTGGCCTCGACGCTCGCCGGCGGCGCCCAGGGTCTCGCTCCGCGACGCATCAGGATTCTCGGCGTCAAGCTGAACAACGTGACCATGGCGGAAGCCGTGGAGCGGATCGTCCACGGCGCGGGCTCCTGTCGGCCCGCCACGGTCTTCTTCGGAAATGCCGACTGTCTGAACATCGCCTCGACCGATGCCCGTTACCGGAAAGCGCTGGCAGCCGCCGACTGCGTCTTCGCCGACGGCATCGGCCTGCGCATCGCCGCCCGGCTGCTCGGTCAGAGGCTCCTGGCCAACGTCAATGGGACCGACATGTTTCCGCTGTTGTGCGGCGCCGCGGCACGCGCCGGCATCTCGGTCTACCTCCTCGGCGGGCGGCCGGGCGTAGCCGTCGCCGCAGCGCGTGCCATGCAGCAGGCCGTTCCCGGCCTGAGGATCGCCGGATTTCACCACGGCTATTTCTCCGACGACGAGCAGGCCGACGTGATCGAGGACATCAATCGATCGGGCGCGCGGATTCTGCTGGTCGGCCTCGGTGCGCCGCGTCAGGAGCTGTGGATCAAGGAGCACGAAGCCAGCCTCGCACCCCCCGTCAAGCTGGGCGTGGGCGGGCTCTTCGACTACTACTCGGGGCGGATCCCGCGCGCGCCTCTGTGGTTGCGCCAGGTCGGACTGGAGTGGGTCTGGCGGCTGGCGCAAGAGCCCTCGCGTCTGTGGCGGCGATACGTCGTCGGCAATGTCGTGTTCCTGTACCGGGTGGCGATGAGCCACGTGCAGGGTGGCCATCGGCCGGCTGCAGCGGCGATAACGGGGAACGGGCTTGTGCAGCGCCGCCTCGCGGAAGGTCGGGGCGCGTGGCTTCGCCTCATGCCCCTGATCAGCGAGTCGGTGACCCGGCTGACCAAGCGGTCGCTGGACGTCGTCCTGTCGCTGCTCGGCCTGCTGGCGATCGCGCCGCTGCTGCTTCTCGTCTCGCTCGCCATCAAGCTCGACTCGAAGGGCCCGGTGATCTTTCGCCAGCAGCGCGTCGGCAGAGACGGTCGTACCTTCACCATGTTCAAGTTCCGGTCGATGCACGTGGATGCCGAGGCGCGCATCAGTGAGCTGCTGGCGCGGAACGAGATGGCGGGCGGGGTCATCTTCAAGATGCGGGAAGACCCTCGGGTGACGCGAGTCGGCCGGTTCGTCCGGCGTACCTCGCTCGACGAGTTGCCGCAGCTGTTCAACGTCTTGCGGGGCGACATGTCGCTCGTGGGCCCGCGCCCGCCTCTGCCGCGCGAGGTGGCCGAGTACAGTCCCAGCGATCGGCGCCGTCTCGAGACAGCGCCCGGCATCACCTGCATCTGGCAGGTGTCTGGTCGGTCCGAGATCCCGTTCCCCATGCAGGTCGAGATGGACCTCCAGTACATCCACCGGCAGTCGCTCGGCGAGGACCTCAGACTCCTGGCACGCACCGTACCGGCCCTGTTGCGCGGACGCGGTGCCTACTGAACCGCGGAGGAACACTCGATGAAAGCGCTGGTCCTGGCCGATCGGCTCCACCACGCAGAAACCCCGATCGCGGGACTCCCATGCCCGGCGATGCTGCCCGTGGCCGGCAAGCCCGTGCTGGAGCACTGCCTCGAGGACATCTGGGAGGCGGGCGTCCGCCACGCCGTGCTGGCCGTTGCTCAACCGAGCGACGCCGTCGTGCAAGCCTTCGGTGCGGGCGAGCGCTTGGGTCTCCGCCTGGACTGGTTGCCGACACAGGGCGAGGCCCGGCCCTCCGCCGTGCTCGACGCGACGTTCACGGACGACGACCCGGTCCTGGTCTGCCGCGGCGACGTGATGCGAGGGCGATTTGGCCGTGGGCTGGTCGACCGCGCTGCGCGCGAAGGACTGCGAGACCTGCACGCGGTCGACGACGATCGTCCTGCGGGCATGGCGATCGTAGGCGATTGCCGTGACTCTGCAGACGAGCTCGACTGGCCGCGCCTGCGATCGGGGCCGCCACCACGCACCGCAGTGCGGGTTCACCGGATGCAGGCAGGCGTTGCGCTCCTGGAGACGCTGGACGCACTGCACGCTGCCGGCTTGCAGGCGCTGCACGGCAGGTTCGCCGGCACCCTGCCCGCCGGCAGGGCAGGCTTCGATCCCGACACGCTGACCGGTCCACGCGCCCGCCTGGCAAGGACCGTACTGGTCGAGGGCAGGGCCCGGATCGGGCGTAACGCGATCGTACGCGATCACGTCTCGATCTCCGGAACCGTCGACATCGGCCAGGATTGCGTCATCGACGTCGGCGCCGAGGTGACGGACTCCGTCGTCATGCCAGGCACCTATGTCGGACGAGGTGTACGCCTGCGCAATGCGCTCGTCTGCGGCCCATGGCTGCTTCGCGCCGACCTCGGCAGCTGCAAGGAGGTGGACGACCCGCAGCTTCTGGCCCGGGTCATCGATCACGCCCCTGGGCTGGTCCGGTGGGTGTCACGGTTGCTGCGGCCGACTGCTGTCGCGACGTCCTCGGCGGCATCGTGATGTCCCGCTGCTCCCTGCGTCGATCTGCAGCGCCGTGAAAGCCTTGCCAGTCATCCGGGGCACAGGCCGGATCCTCGCGCTGGACACCATCAGGGGGATCGCCATCCTGATGGTGATCCTGCACCACGCTGGTCCGGAGATGATTCCCAACCAACCGCAGGTCGACGGGGCCTCCGGCTTTGCGTTCTGGGCGCTCAAGAATCTCGGCTGGACCGGTGTCGATCTGTTCTTCGTGCTGAGCGGATACCTGATCGGTGGACTGCTGCTTTCGGAGCTGGATCGTCACGGACGAATAGGCTGCGGTCGCTTCTGGTTGCGCCGAGGCCTGAAGATCTGGCCGTCCTATTTCGCGCTGCTCGCAGTGCTCGCCGGAATCGAAGCGACGCGCTGGATCGACCTCGCATCGCCCGGCAGCGCCGCGAACGACCTGCTCGTGCACGGACTCTTCCTGCAGAACTACCTGGACCGCGGGGTCAACGGACCGACGTGGTCCCTCGCCGTGGAGGAACACTTCTATCTCCTGCTGCCACTCCTCCTGCTCGTCGTGGGTCGCGGCGGAGGAGCCGCCGGCGCCGGACTGGCTCGCTACCACGCTTTCTTCGCCCTCTCCCTGGCCGGTGGGATGGGTCTGCGCGTGTGGCACGTTCTGGTGAACGACGGACCGGAGGTCAACGACTTCATGCTGTCCCACTTCCGGTTCGACAGCCTGATCCTCGGCGTGGCGCTGCAGTTCTACCGCCGCCGGTTTCCCGGCCAGGCTCGCCTCCTGGCGCGCCGGTACTGGTGGCTCCTCCTTCCCGTCGCAGTCGGGCTGCTGTTGCCGTCAATCTCCTTCTCGCGCAACGATGCGCTGATGTTCGGCCCGGGATTCACCGGTCTCGCGATCGGCTACGCGATCCTGATCGGCCTCGCGCTGGAGTTCCTCGACTCGCGCCTGGGAGACGGTGCGGCGTTGCGACCGGTTGCCAGGATGGGGTGCTGGTCCTACAACATCTATCTCTGGCACTACTTCGTCCCGTTCGTGGTGCCCGGCTACTGGCAGCTGCAGTCCGCCGTGGGTTCGCTGGACGCGCCTGCCCCGCTGGTCCTCACGCTGCAGGCCCTGATCTACGTCGCCGTGTCCGTCACCCTCGGAGCTGTGATGACCAGGTGGGTTGAAGTGCCATTCCTGCGACTCCGCGATCGATGGGCCCCGGCGCGAGGCGTGCGCAGCCAGCGCGCCGCAAGCGTCGCGGCGGCGGCGGCTGCGAACCGGGTCGTCCCGGAGACGACCAGCTAGAGTGCGCCCGCTGTGCCGGTGGAAGCCTCAGGCACGATACGCCGTCAGCTCGGACCCTTTCGCAGCATCGCTCGCACCCGCTCGAGGTCCTGCGGTGTGTCGACGCCGGGCGCGGGGCGCTCGACGGCCTCGCCCACGGTGATGACCATGCCGAGGTACAGGGCGCGCAGTTGCTCGAGCTTCTCGATCAGTTCGAGGGGCGCAGGCTCCGCCGCCGCGAGACGCTTCAGCGCGCCGACCCGGTACGCGTACAGGCCCAGGTGGCGCCAGGCGCCGGCGAACTCCTGCTGGCTCGCGACTCCGGCGGGTGCGCCCTCGCGATGCCAGGGGATCGGCGCGCGGCTGAAGTAGAGCGCCCTGCCGTCCGCGCGCCTGACCACCTTGACGACCGCCGGGTCCAGAAACTCCTCGAGCGACCCGATCGGCGTGCCGAGCGTGGCGACGTCGGCGCCCGGATCGGCGCGCAGGAGCGCAGCCACCTGCTGCACGAGCACCGGGGGCAACAGGGGCTCGTCGCCCTGCACGTTCACGACGGTGTCACTTTCGCGCCAGCCCCGCCGGGCAGCCACCTCCGCGAGCCGGTCCGTGCCGGAGGGATGCTCCGCCGAGGTCATCTCGACCTCGGCCCCGAACTCCGCGCATGCCGCGGAGACGCGGGCATCGTCCGTCGCGACGATGACCTCGGCGGCCCCCGCGGCGACGACCCGTTCGTGCACGTGGCGCACCATCGGCTTGCCGCCGAGGTCGGCGAGCGGCTTGCCGGGTAGCCTCGTCGAGGCGAAGCGGGCCGGGATGACGGCGCGGAACATGGCGGGCGGCGGTCAGCGCGCCATCAACGGGTCTTCGGAAGACAGCTGCCGGGCTTCCTCCTCGAGCATCACCGGCACGCCGTCGCGGATCGGGAACGCCAGCCGGTCGGCCCGGCAGACGAGCACCTCCTCGTCGCGGAAGTGCACCAGCGGCCCCTTGCACACCGGGCAGGCCAGGATGTCGAGCAGCTTCGTGTCCATGTTCAGGTCCTCATGACCGGCTTCGGCAGGTTTCCTCGACCACGGCGAGCAGACGTTCGGCATCGAGCGGGGGCAGGCTGGCTCCGATCTCGAGGTACCAGTGACGCGGCCCGGCCAGCCCTGCGCATTTTACGGCATCCTTCTCGGTCATCAGGATCGGCACGTCGCCCGGGTGTTCGATGTCCCGGGCCGTCAGTACCGCGTGGTCCGGGAAGGCATGCGGCTCGACGGCGATGTCGAGGCCCGCCAGCGTGCGGAAGAAGCGCTCGGGGTGCCCGATCGCCGCGACGCCGTGGGCTCGCTGGCCGCGGAAGGCGTCCGGCGGTACGCAGCGCGTCCCGGTCACGGCGCAGAAGCGCTTCGGGACGACTTCCATGCGCAGCGCACCGGCGACCGGATCGCCCGGCCCGTTGACGACCACGGCCTGCACGTCGTCAAGCCTCGAGCGGCCCTCGCGCAGGGGTCCTGCCGGGAGCAGCCGGCCGTTGCCGAGGCCGCGCAGGCCGTCTACGACCACGATCTCGGCGTCCCGCGCCAGTGCGTAGTGCTGCAGGCCGTCGTCCGAGAGGATCACGTCGCAGTCTTCTTCGAGCAACCGCACCGCGGCAGCCCGGTCCGCGCCGATCGCAACGGGTACCCCGCTGCGGCGCGCGATCAGCGCCGGCTCGTCGCCGACCTCGGAGACCGGATCGCTTGCCGCGACCCGGCGCGCTTCGGAGGCCCGGCGCCCATACCCGCGGCTGACCACGCCCGGGTGGTGGCCACGCAGCCTGAGCGCCTCCACGAGCCACAGGACGAGCGGCGTCTTGCCCGTACCGCCCACGGTCAGGTTGCCCACGACGACGACGGGTCGGGACGACGTGTAGCGCTCGAGCCAGCCACGCCGGTAGGCCGCCCGCCGCAGCGCGGCGATTCCGCCGAACAGCCAGGCCAAGGGCAAGAGCCACGCACCCCGCCCGCGCTCTCCGTACCAGATCTCGAGCAGCCAGTCGTGCATGCCTCTTAGCGCTTCGCGGGACCGACCCCGGCCTCAGACGTTGAACTGCATCCGGTGCAGCGCCGCGTACACGCCGCCGCGCGCCATCAGGTCCGTGTGCGTGCCGCTCTCGACCAGCCGGCCCTCCTCCATGACCAGGATCCGGTCGGCATTCTCGATGGTCGACAGGCGATGCGCGATGACCAGCGTGGTGCGGTCGCGGAGCAGTTCGTCGAGGGCCTGCTGGATCACGCGCTCGGACTCCGTGTCGAGCGCCGAGGTGGCCTCGTCGAGGATCAGCACCGGCGCATCCTTGAGCAGCGCCCGGGCTATCGCCACGCGCTGCCTCTGTCCGCCGGAGAGCAGCGTCCCGCGGTCGCCGACACGGGTGTCGAGCCCCTCGGGCAGGTCGCGGGTGAACTCCAGCACGTGCGCCGCACGCGCGGCGGCCTCGACGGCCTCCGGCGGCGCCGAGGGCGCGCTGAAGGCGATGTTGTTGCGCACGGTATCGTCGATGAGCATGACGTCCTGACTGACGAGGCTCAACTGGTCGCGCAGGTCCGTGAGACGGTACTCGCGCACGTCGACGCCGTCGAGCAGCACCTGCCCGCGAGTGGCGTCGTAGAAGCGCGGCAGCATGCCGACAAGCGTCGACTTGCCGCTGCCCGACCGGCCGACGATGGCGACCGTCTCGCCCGGCTTCACGACGAAGCCGATGTCACGCAGCACTTCGCCCTTGTCGGTTGAATAGAGGAAGGAGACGTTGCGGAACTCGACTTCCCCGCGGGCCCGCCCGATCCTGCGCTCGCCGCCCTCCCCTTCCGTCGCCGTGTCGAGGATCTCGAACACGCTGTGGCCTGCCGCGATGCCCTGCTGCAGTGGGCCGACGATCCCCACCAGCCGCCGCAACGGCGCGGTGATCAGCAGCAGCGCCGTCAGGAAGGAGGTGAACTCGCCGATGGACAGGCCCTTGTCCAGCACCTGCCGGATGGCGACGTACATGACCGCCGCCAGGCCGAGCGCAGCGATCATCTGCACCACCGGGTTCGACACGGCCCTCACCGTGATCAGCTTCATGAAGCTCGACCGGTTGTGCTCGTTGACGCTCTCGAAGAGCGCCGCCTCCTGGGATTGCGCATTGAAGACCTTGATCAGCCTTTGGCCTTCGAGCGCCTCCTTGGCGACGCGCGTCACGTCGCCCATCGAGCTCTGGATGCGCTGGCTGTAGCGGCGGAACAGCTTGCTCGTGACTCGCATCAACCCGATGATCAGCGGAGCGACCGTCAGCGCGAACAGGGTCAGGCGCCAGTTAAGCCAGAACAGCCAGCCGAGGAGGCCGAAGATGGTGAGCGTGTCCCGGATCATGCAGGTGATCGCTGTGGTCGCAGCCTCGGCGACCAGCTCGACGTTGTAGGTGAGCCGGGAAAGCAGCGTCGCGGCGCCGCTGCGGTCGAAGAAGGCCGCGGGCAGGCGCAGGTACTGTCCGAAGACGTCGGTGCGAAGCGCCTTGATCACGTGCCGCCCGACCCAGCCGGGAGCGTAGACGGACAGGTAGTCGCCGATGCCGCGGGCCGCGAACAGCACGATGATCCCGGCCGGCACCATCACCAGCACGTGCTCGTTGCGCTCGACGAAGGCCCCGTCGAGGAACTCCTTGACCAGCCAGGCGAGCCCGGTGTCGACCGCGGCGAACAGCGTCATGCCCAGCACGCCGAGCAGGAACATCGGCCAGTGCGGCTTCGCGTAGGCGAGCAGCCGCAGGTAGATTCTGAGCCCGCCAGCCGTGATCGGCGGCAGGGACGGGTCGGCCTTACGTCTGCTCACTGACGGTGGCGATGTTGACCTGCCGGAAGCCGAGCCGGGCCGCGACATCCATGGCGGTGACCACCGCCTGGTGCGTGGCGCGCGCGTCCGCGCGGATCGTGATGGGTGCCTCGCGCTCGCCCTCGGACTCCTTGAGCAGCGCGCTGCGCAGGGTCTCCGGGGCGTTGTTGACGAGGCTCTTCTCGTTGACGCGGTACGCGCCCTGGGCGGTGATCGTGATGACGATGGGATCCTGAATGGCCGTCACGGGCTCCTCGCTCGCCCGCGGCAGCTCGACGCGCAACCGCCCCTCCTCGACGAACGTGGTGGAGACCATGAAGAAGATTACGAGGAGCAGGACGACGTCGATGAGCGACGTCAGATTGATCTCCGGATCCTCGCGGCGGCGCGGGCTGAGGTTCATTGGCCGGCCGCAGCGCGGCTGCCGGCCGCGGCGCGGGGTCCGGCCGCGGTGTGGGCGCCGGCCGCGGCGCGCGAGTCGAGACGATCGAAGGACTGCACGAGTTTGATCGCCTCCTTCTCCATCTCGACGACCAGCATGTCCACCTTGCCGCGCAGGTAGCGGTAGCCGATGAGCGAGGGGATCGCCACGATCAGGCCCGCGGCCGTCGTGATCAGCGCCTCGCCGATCCCGCCGGAGAGCACGCGCGCGTCACCCACGCCCTGCGTCGTGATGGCCTCGAACGCGGAGATCATCCCGGTGACCGTCCCGAGCAGGCCGAGCAGCGGTGTGATGGCGGCGATGGTGCCCAGCGAGTTCAGGAAGCGCTCGAGCTCGTGGACGACGTGCCTTCCGGTGTCCTCGATGACCTCCTTCATCAGCTCGCGGCCCTTGTCGCGGTTGGCGAGCCCGGCCGCGAGGACCCGGCCGAGAGGGGAGTTGTGCTCGAGCGCCTCGATGTGCCGCTCCGTGAGCGTTCGCGTCTCGACGAGCTTCCAGACCTTGTTGGTCAGCTCGCGCGGAATGACGCGCTTCTCCTGCAGGGTCCAGAGGCGCTCGAGGATGATGGCGGCCGCCCCCACCGAGCAGAGGATGATCGGCCACATCACGGGGCCGCCGGCCTGGATGATCTCCCACATGCGGCCTGCATGATACCGTGCCGGGCCTGCCCGGGCATCCATCCGGCCGCCGCCACCAGCGCCGCGTCCGGTCCCGGTACGCGGAGACCTCCGGCTCTGCTGCACCGCGCGGGAACCGGACGAGCAGGGCGCCGCCTGCGGCCGTCGTCAGCACCCATGCGCCGGATTCCCGCCAGCGGCCGATCACCTCGTCGCGGGGGAGCCCCCAGCGATTGCCGAATCCGTTCGACACGAGCGCGAGCCGCGCCCCGACGGCCGACACGAGCGCCGGGCTCGAGGAGCTGGCGCTGCCATGGTGCGGGACGAGCACCACGTCGGCCGACAGCTCCCGGCCCAGCATCCACTGCTCGGCCCGGTGCTCGGGATCGGCGAGCAGCAGGGCTGCTCCGGCCGGCGACACCACGCGCAGGGCGCAGGACCGGTCGTTGTCGCGCAGTGCGACCCCCGGCGGCGGATGCAACACCTCGAAACGCACGCCGTCCCAGGTCCAACCCCGCCCGGCCACGCACGGCTGTACCGGCAGGCCCGTCGCGCCGTTCTGCTCACCGAGCACCTGGCGGACGGGCATGGCGCGCACCAGGGTCTCCAGGCCACCCGCGTGGTCCTGGTCGGGATGACTCAGCACCACCGTATCGAGGGCGTGCGCGCCGATGGACCTGAGGTAAGGCACGAGCGTGAAGCGGGCGGCCGCGCCGCCGCTGCGCCAGGCAGGTCCCGTGTCGAAGACCAGCACGTGGTGCTCGGTCCTGGCCACGGTCGCGAGGCCGTGCCCGACATCGAGCACCGAGATCTCGAACTCGCCCTGCGACGGCCCGGGACCCGGCCGCAGCAGCAGCGAGCCCAGCACACATGCGGCCAGCCACTTGAATGCAGGCCCCGGCACGGCGACCGCGAGCCCGGCCGCCGTCATGGCCGCGGCCAGCAGCCAGCCCGGCGGCTCGGGCGGGCTGAACGTGCCGTGGGGCCATGCCGCCATCGCGAGCAGGCCCTGGCAGAGGAGGTCCAGCGCCTGGCCGAGCGTCGACCAGATGCAGGCGGCCAGTGCCGGCCAGACCGGCAGCAGCGCCGTACCCGCCAGCGTCGCCGGCAGCAGCAGGAACGTGAATACCGGAATGGCCAGGGCGTTCGCAAGGGGCCCCGCCACGGGAATCGAACCGAAGGCCGCGGCAAGCACCGGCGTCAGCATCAGGGTCACGGCTGCCTGCGACCTGGCGAAGCTGCGCGCGAGCGCGGCGGCGCCCGGTGGCGCCGCAGCCAGCGCCAACAGCGCCGCGACGGCGGCAAAGCTCAGCCAGAAGCCGGCCGAACTGAGCGCGAGCGGATCGCTTGCGAGCATCACGACCGCCGCCCCGGCGAGGCCGGCCGCCGGGTCCGTGAAACGCCTCGCGATCCTGAGCGCCGCGAATATCGCGACCATCGACACCGTTCGCAGCGTGGGCAGGGAGGCGCCCGCCAGCCACCCGTAGGTTGCCGTCACCGCGACGACGAGCGCGGACTGCAGCGTCGGCCACCGGGCCGCCAGGCCGGGTCCGCCCAGCGATCGCCGTGCAAGCCGCGACAGCAACAGGACGACCACGGCGAAAGCCGTCACGTGCATGCCGGAAATGGCGATCAGGTGAGCCGTGCCGGTCGCGACGAAGGCGTCCCGCAGCTCCTCCGGGATGCTGCCGCGCAAGCCGACGGCCAGCCCCTGCATCACGCCGACGGAGCGCGTGTGTCCGGCCGCGCTCTCGATCTGCCGGGCCACCCACGCCCGCGCGCCTTCAATGGGGGCAGGCCGTCCCGTGCCCTGTGAAAGTCCGGCGTCTCCCGTCAGATAGCCGGTCGCGCCGTACCCGTCCCGCAGGAGCGCGAGCTCCCGGTCGTATCCTCCCGGGTTGGCGAAGCCGTTGCGGCAACGCAGCCGCGAGTCGAAGCGCCATGTCTCCCCCGGCACCGGGATCGTCGTCGGCTCGTACCAGGACAGGCGCAGCTTGGGAGGCACGCCGCGCCTGCGGGATGCCTCGTCGGCGATCACGTCGAAGTCGACGCGGCCCTCGCGTCGCTCGGCGGGCGAGACCACCCTTCCCGTTACGGAGATCCGCTCTCGATCGCGTGAACAGGGCCAGTCGTTCGCAAGCAGACGCTGGCCCTGCGCGCAGGCCAGGACGAAACCGGCGACTGCCCACGCGAGCCATCGCAACCGTCCCCGGCTCGCCAGCCCGGCTGCCGCCAAGGCGATGGTCGCGAGCCCGGGCCGCCCGGGCAGCTCCTCCAGGACCAGCGCCGCGGCGATGCCCGCGGCGAGCGACAGCGCTGGAACGAGCAAGGCGGCCTCGGGTCGCGAAGGATGCCGCCCAGACTAGACCCGGAAAGCCAGAGTGCGGCACGGCTCAAGCGTTCGCTTCGTGCAGTTTTCCGTCGGTGAGCGTCACGACGCGATCCATCCGCGCCGCGAGCCGCTCATCGTGCGTGACGATGACGAGGCTCGTGCGCAATTCGCGGTTCAGGTCGAGCATCAGGTCGAACACCTGTGCGGCGTTCGCGCCGTCGAGGTTGCCGGTCGGCTCGTCGGCGAGCACGATGCGCGGCGAGGCCACCAGCGCACGGGCCACCGCAGCGCGCTGCCGCTCGCCACCGGACAGCTCCGCCGGCCGATGCTCCAGTCGCGGGCCGAGCCCGACCCGGCCCAGGATGTCCCGCGCTCGCGCGTACGCCTCCGCGCGCGGCTCCCGGCGCACGAGCAGCGGCATGGCGACGTTCTCGAGCGCCGAGAACTCGGGCAGGAGGTGATGGAACTGGTAGACGAAGCCCACGGCGCGATTCCGGAGCCGCCCCCGGGCCGTCTCGCCGAGCGAGGAGACTTCCTGGCCGTCGATCCAGACCTGGCCGGCGGTCGGGTCGTCCAGGCCGCCGAGCAGCTGCAGCAGGGTCGTCTTGCCGGAGCCCGAAGCCCCGACGATCGCGACCCGCTCGCCGGCCTCGACCTCGAAGTCGAGATCCTCGAGCACGGTGAGCGTGACGGGCCCTTGCCGGAACTCCTTGCGCAGGCGTCTGCAGGAGAGCACGGGCGTCTCGGGCATGGGGACTCCTAGACCTCGTGGCGCAGCGCATCGGCCGGGGCCGTGCCCGCCGCGCGCCAGGCGGGGTACACGGTGGACAGCACTCCGAGCGCAAGCGCCGTCGCCGAGATGGTCAGCACGTCGCGAAGACGGATGTCGGCAGGCAGATTGTCGATGTAGTAGACGCGCGCGTCCACGAGGGTCGTGTTCATGAGCCCCTCCAGCCCATGGACGATGGCCGTCAGGTTGAGCGCGAGCGCGATCCCGAGCCCCATGCCGAGTACGGTGCCCACTACGCCGATGGTCGTACCCTGGATAACGAACACGCTGAGGATCTCGCGCGGACTGGAGCCGAGGGTCCGCAGGATCGCGATGTCCCCCTGCTTCTCCTTGACGACCATGACGAGCGTCGAGACGATGTTGAAGGCCGCGACGCCGACGACGAGCAGCAGCACGACGAACATGATCGAGCGCGTGACCTGGATGGACCGGAAGAAGTTGGCGTGGCTGCGGGTCCAGTCGCTGATGTAGAAGCCACCCCCCAGGTCGACCGCGATCTGGCGGATCCGCGCGGGCGCCATGTACGGCTTCTCGAATGCATAGCGCAGCCCGGTGACGTCACCGCCGAGCCGCAGCAGCCGGCGCGCATCTTCGATGTTGAGGAGCGCCAGGCCGCGGTCGTACTCGTACATGCCGGCATCGAAGACGGCCCGCACGGTGAAGCGCCGCATGCGCGGCACGACCCCCGCCGGCGTGACGTTGCCCTGCGGCACCACGAGCAGCACCCGGTCACCCGGTGCGGCCTCCAGTTCCCCGGCCAGCGCCCTCCCGAGCACGATGCCGTAGGCACCCGCCTCGAGCTCGTCGAGCGATCCGCCCTTCAGCGAGTCGCCGAGCGCGGAGACCTGTCTTTCGGCCGACGGCTCCACGCCCCGTAGTTGCACGGCTGCCGAGCGAGGGCCGTGGACCAGCATGCCCCGTCCCTCGACGTAGGGCGCGACCGCGACCACGCCGGGCGAGGTCCGGGTCAGCGCCTCGTGCTCGCGCCAGTCCGGCAGCCGTCCCTCGAGTCCCTCGAGCGTCGCCTGCGAGGTCACCGCCAGGATGCGTTCCTCGAGTTCGCGCTCGAAGCCGTTCATCACCGAGAGCACCACCAGCAGCACGGCGACGCCAACGGCGATCCCGGCCATGGAGATGGCCGAGATGAAGCCGATGAAGCGGTCGTCACGCCTCAGGCGGAGATAGCGCGAGCCGATCCACCAGGTGTAGGGAAGCCGCGACTGCTCACTCATACCGCAGGGCCTCCGCGGGCTGCGTACCCGCGGCGCGCAGTGCCGGGTAGACGGTGGCGACGAAGGTGAGCGCGAGCGCTGCGAGGGCGATGAGCCCGACGTCCAGGGACCGCACTTCCGACGGGATGCGGCTGATGTAGTACACGTCCGGGTCGAAGACCTGGAATCCGAGCCACCGCTCGAGCACCGGCGTGATGTCGCCCACGTTGACGGCGAGCAGCAGGCCGAGCGCAACACCCGCGGCCGTGCCGATCCAGCCGATGACCGTGCCCTGTGTCATGAAGATGCCGACCACGGAGCTGCGCGCCAGGCCCAGGGTCCTCAGGATGGCGATGTCGGTGCGCTTATCGCTCACCACCATGACCAGGCTCGCAACGATGTTGAAGGCCGCCACCGCCACGATCAGCATCAGGATCAGCGTCATCATGGTCTTCTCGAGGCGGATGGCGTGGAAGTAGGCCGCATGGTCCTGCGTCCAGTCGCGTACCTCGAGCTCCCCGCCCAGCCGGGCGGCCAGGACCTTGGTCTCGCGCGGTGCATCGAGGGGATCGTCGAACGTGACTCGCACGCCCGACGGTGCCGCCGGGCCCCCGAGCAGGGCCAGGTCGCCCAGCGGGACGAGCGCGAGCGTGGCGTCGTGGTCGGCGAGACCGATCTCGAAGACACCTGACACCGTGAACGCGCCGATCTCAGGCACCAGGTTGCCGGTCGCGTCGGCGCGCGGCAGCAGCACGGTGACCGTGTCCCCGAGGCGCACCGCGAGGTCCGCAGCCAGGACGCGGCCCAGCACCATTCGTCTCGAGCCGGGCACGAGGTCGTCCAGGGAGCCGGCGATCATGGCCTCGTCGAGCTGGCCGATGCGCGCCTCCGCCGCCGGGTCGATGCCGCGTACGGTCCCGCCTGACAGTCGACTGCCGGCAGAGAGCAGGCCCTGTACCTCGAGGTAGGGCGCTGCATCCGCGACGCCGGGCTCTTCGACCACGCGCCGGGCCAGGGCGGCGAGTTCGTCCCCGGAGGCGCCCGGCCGGACGAGCGTCGCGTGCGCCGATAGCGCCAGGAGCCTCGACCGCAGCTCCCCCTCGAAGCCGTTCATGACCGAGAGGATCGTGATGAGCGCGGCAACGCCCAGGCACACGCCGAGAACCGACACCCAGGTAATGAAGGAAACGAAGAAGGACCGGCGCCGGGACCGGACGTAACGAAGCCCGATACCGAGCGGGAGGGGCTTTAGCATGGGGCGCTATTGAACCACAGCCGGAGTCCGCCGTCCGGACGCCAGAATCGCGAAGCCGATCAAGGATTTGCGCCGTGAACCTCTACACATTTGGACCCGGTGCTACACTCCCCGCGGGAGGTTACCTCATGAAACTGGTTCGCCTGCTCGTTCCCGCCCTGGCGCTGACCGCGACGGTCGCCTCGGCGCAGCCGCTCGACATGAACACGGGCGACCCGTCCGCGTCGGTGCCCGCGCGTCCTGCGCGCGGCGCGACCATGGCGCAGGTCGAGGCCCGGTTCGGGACGCCCGTGCGCAAGTACGCGGCCGTCGGGGACCCGCCCATCACGCGCTGGGACTATCAGGGCTTCTCGGTGTTCTTCGAGCACAACCTGGCGCTCCACGCAGTGATCGTGGGCCCGGCCCGCGCCAACTGACGGTTGCCATCCGCCTCGCGGCGGGTATCCTGCGCGCTCCCTTTGGATCCGGGACGGGGTAACCCGTCCCGGACAGCTGCGCTTGGCCGATCCCGTCATGAACACACGCCGACTCCTCGCGCCCGCGGAGGCGACGGGCCAGGCCGCGACCTGCTGGGGCGAGCTGTACGGCTCGGCCCTCGCGCTCGCGGTGGCGGAACTCGCGGACGCCTCGCCCGGCCCCGTGGTCGTCGTGGCCGGCGGCAACCGCGAGGCCACGCGACTGCGCACCGAGATCGGGTTCTATGCCGCGACGGACTGCCCCGTTCGCGGCCTGCCCGGCCACGAGACGCTTCCCTACGACCCGTTCTCCCCTCACCCGGACATCGTCTCGGAACGACTGGAGACCCTGTGGGCGCTGCATGGCTTGCGCCGCGGCGTCGTGGTGGTCTCACTCGAGGCGGCGATGCAGCGGTTGCCGCCGCCCGAGTACGTCTCCGCGCACAGCTTCTCGCTCGATCGCGGTGACCGCCTCGACCTGGCCGCCTTTCGCGCCCGCCTGGCCGCGGCCGGCTACGCGCAGGTCGGCCAGGTCATGTCGCACGGCGAGTTCGCGATCCGCGGCTCGATCGTCGACCTGTTCCCCATGGGCTCGGACCATCCCTACCGCCTCGACCTGTTCGACGACGAGATCGAGAGCATTCGCGTGTTCAGTCCCGACACGCAACGCTCGGAGGACAGCCTCGAGCAAGTGCGCCTGCTGCCGGCACGCGAGTTTCCGACGACCCCCGATGCCGTCAAGGGCTTTCGGCAACGCTGGCGCGCCCGTTTCGAGGGCGAGCCGATGCGCTGCCCGGTGTATCGCTTCGTCAGCGAGGGCGTCGCGCCGGCCGGCATCGAGTACTGGCTGCCGCTGTTTTTCCCCGCCACGGCGACGCTGTTCGGACACCTGCCCCGCCACACCACCCTGGTCGACACGGCCGACACGCCGACTGCGGTCGCGGCCATTTGGTCGGAAATCGGGCAGCGATACGAGGAACGGCGGCACGACATCGAGCGACCGCTGCTCGCGCCCCCGGAGCTTTACCTGCCGCCGGAGGAACTGCTCGCGGCAATGCGCGAGCGCCCGATCGTCGAGGCCCGGCGTACGAAGGTGGAGCCGGGCGTCGCCGCCGGCAGCCGAAACTTCGGCACGGACCGTCCTCCCGCGCTGCGCTTCGACCCGCGCGCGGAGGATCCCTCGGCCGCGCTCAAGGCCTTCCTCGGCGCCTTCGGGGGCCGCACGCTCATCGCGGCCGACTCCCCGGGTCGACGGGAGGTGCTGCTCGAGCTGCTGCACGGCCGCGACATTCACGCGCGCCTGGTGGGCGGCTGGCAGGACTTCCTGGAGCAGGAGTCGGCCCTGTGCATCACCGTCGCGCCGGAGCTCGGCGGCCTCCTCCTTCCGGCGGCGCACGTCGCGGTCATTGCCGAGGAACAACTGCTCGGCGAGCGCGCGCGCCAGGAGCGACGGCGCCGGCGGACGGAGCGCGATCCCGAGGCGATCCTCCAGGAACTGACCGATCTCGCGCCCGGTGCACCGGTCGTCCACGAGGAGTATGGCGTCGGCCGCTACCGCGGCCTGCGCGTCATGGACGCGGACGGTCGCCCTGCCGAGTTCCTGGTGCTCGAGTATGCCGGCGGCGACAAGCTTTACGTCCCGGTCCACACCCTCGACCGGATCAGCCGCTACACCGGCTCCGCGCCCGAGAGCGCGCCCCTGCACCGCCTCGGGGGCGACCAGTGGGCAAGGATCCGCCGCAAGGCGGCCCAGCGCATCCGCGACGCCGCGGCGGAACTGCTCGACCTGTACTCGCGCCGGGCGGCGCGCCCCGGGCTGGCGACCGGGATCAACGAGGCGGAGCTGCGGGCTTTCGAGTCCGCCTTCCAGTTCGAGGAAACGGTCGACCAGGCGGAGGCTATCCGGCAGGTGATCGAGGACATCCGGTCCGACCGCCCGATGGACCGTGTCGTGTGCGGCGACGTGGGATTCGGCAAGACCGAGGTCGCGCTTCGGGCCGCGTTTGCCGCCGTACAGGCCGACAGGCAGGTCGCGATCCTCGTCCCGACGACGCTGCTTGCTCAGCAGCATGCCCAGACCTTCGCCGATCGCTTCGCGGACTGGCCGGTGCGCGTCGAGAACCTTTCCCGGTTCAGGACGACCGCCGAACAGAAGAAGGTCGTGTCCGGCCTGCGCGAGGGCGGCATCGACATCGTCATCGGGACGCAGCGGCTGCTGCAGCGCGACGTGGCCTTCCGGAACCTCGGCCTCGTCATCATCGACGAGGAGCACCGCTTCGGCGTGCGCGACAAGGAGCGGCTGAAGCAGCTGCGGTCGGAGGTCGACACGCTGACGCTCACGGCGACCCCGATCCCGCGGACCCTCAACATGGCCCTCGGCGGGCTGCGCGACCTGTCCTTGATCACGACGCCGCCTGCCGAGCGCGTCGCGATCGAGACCTTCGTGTGCGAGTGGAGCGACTCGCTGGTGCGGGAGGCGCTGCTGCGCGAGATTCGCCGCGGCGGGCAGGCCTACTTCGTGCACAACAAGATCGAGACCATCGAGCGCCTGGCGGAAAGGGTCCGCAGCCTCGTGCCCGAGGCGGTCGTGCGCGTCGGTCATGGCCAGATGCGCGAGCGCGACCTCGAGCAGATGATGCTCGACTTCTATCACGGGCGCTTCAACGTGCTCGTGTGCACGACCATCATCGAATCGGGCATCGACGTCCCGACCGCCAATACGATCCTGATCGACCGCGCGGATCGCTTCGGGCTGGCACAGCTGCACCAGCTGCGCGGGCGGGTCGGCCGTTCCCACCACCGGGCGTTCGCCTACCTGATGGCGCCGCCGCGTGCGGCGCTCACGCCCGACGCGGCCAAGCGCCTCGAAGCCATCGAGTCGCTCGAAGACCTGGGCGCCGGTTTCACGCTCGCGACCCACGACCTGGAGATCCGCGGGGCGGGCGAACTGCTCGGCGAGGAACAGAGCGGCCAGATCCAGGAGATCGGCTTCAGCCTCTACATGGAGCTGCTCGACCGGGCCGTCCGATCGCTGCGGGCCGGACGCGAGCCCGAGCTCGAGAAGCCGCTGCACTCGGGCGCCGAGATCGACCTTCATCTGCCGGCATTGCTGCCGGAAGACTACGTACCCGACGTTCACCTCCGGCTGCGCCTGTACAAGCGCATCTCGGGCGTCGCGGACGAGGAGATGCTCGCAGGGCTGCAGGCCGAGCTGATCGACCGCTTCGGCCCGCTGCCGCCGGCCGCCCAGACGCTGTTCCGGGTGGCGGCGCTCAGGCTCGGCGCGACACCGCTCGGCATCGCCCGCCTCGAGGTCGGACCCGCCGGCGGGTTGCTGCAGTTCGGCGAGGAGCACCGCGTGGATCCTGCGCGGGTCATCGCGCTCATCCAGAAGGACCCGGCCAGGTTCAGGCTCGACGGCTCGCACCGCGTCCGCTTTACGGTCGAGGCGGAAACGGAGCCGGATCGACTGCGCGTGGCGCGACAGCTGATCCAGGCGCTGGCCTGAGCCGTCGTCAGCGCCGGCCTGCCCGTCCGCCTCAGTCGGCCGGGGCCACGACCACGGCATCTCCCTGGATGCGCGCCTCCTCCATGGACGACTCGGACTTCTTCAGCAGGGCCGCGAAGTCTGCATCCCGCGGGGGAATACCGCCAGCCACGCCGATGCTCACGGACACGTAGCGCGTGTAGCGCGAGTGCGGGTGGTGGACGCGCATGTCCCTGACGCGGTCACGCAGCCTCTCGGCCTGCGACTGCATCTGCGCCGGGCTCATGCCGGTCGTCAGCACGGCGAAGCTGCCGCCCTCGAGCCGGGCCAGCAGGTCGCTGCCGCGCCGGAACACCAGGCCGATGGTGCGCGCGATGCGCTTCAGCAGGGCATCGCCGCCCGGGCGGCCGAAAGTCTCGTTGTAGCCGGTCAGGTCGTCGATGTTGACGATGAAAAGCGTGAGCGCCTGCCCCTCGCGTTGCGACACGGCGAAGTGATGGGCGAGCAACTCGTCGAAGGAGGCGCGCGACTTGAGGCCGGTCAGCGGGTCGTCGCGGTGCAGCAGGCCCGTGGCCATCGCCTGGAAACGGCCGGTCGACTGGCTGTCGACGGCGCCCCGGGCCTCGGCCTCGCGGTGAAGCGACGCCCAGTGGGTGATCTCCCCGCCCGCGCCGCGCACCGGCACGATCCGGACCTCCATCCAGAAGGCCTCTCCGCTCTTGCGGTAGTTCTGGACGTAGGCGCGCGTCTCGATCC
>LJNS01000102.1 GCA_001303245.1 Gammaproteobacteria bacterium SG8_30 | reverse complement strand
CAGCTTGCTCGCCGTGATCGAGGCCACCAGGTTGTAGTCACTGCCCGAACCCACCGCCAGCGAGGCCGCACCCTCAACCTGCAACTCAACGGCCAAGCCAATCGTCAGATCCGCCAGCAGATCATCCGGATCGTTGGTGATATTCGTCGCCGTCGCCCAGTCCACACGCTCGAGCGTCGGCGCAATGTTCACCTTCGCCGTGCCCTGCGACCACAGCTCGAAGCCGCTCACACCCAGAAGCTGCGCATTGGTGATATTCACCTCCACGCCGCTGTAGCTGTTGGTCCCATCCGAGACCGACACGAACTTGAACCCGCCCGAACCGTCGAAGCCAATCGCCGAACCATCCGTCGGCGTCGCCAGCGCCAGGTGCGTCGTGCCATCCAGCCCCGGGTGACCCGTGCCCACGAACAACGTCGCCGAGGTGATCTCGAACGACACCACCTGCGCATCGTCGATCGTGCCCGCCGTGGTCGCGCCGCCCAGCGTCGCGTTGCCCCAGCTTGCTCGCCGTGATCGAGGCCACCAGGTTGTAGTCACTGCCCGAACCCACCGCCAGCGAGGCCGCACCCTCAACCTGCAACTCAACGGCCGCGCCAATATCCAAATCGACCAGCATGTCGCTCGCCGTCGGATCGTTCGGATCCGTAGTCGCGGCAGTCCAGTTCATGCGCGGCGTCAGTGGCGTCGTGCCGTCCGAGTCCGTCGCGCTGTTCAACCTGACCGTGCCCTGCGACCACAGCTCAAAGCCTGATACGCCGATCAGCTCGGCGTTGCCCAACGCGGACTCGACGCCGACGTAGCGATCGCCCGCATTGCCGCCGTCCGAGGCCGCCCCCGTGGCCATGACGAACTTGATCGACGCGCTGGCTGCATGAAGCCCGACCGCCTCTGCGGGCAGCTCAAGGTCGTCATTGGTTGCGTTCAAGGCGCCGCCGATTCCGGCGAACACCGCCGCCCCGGCGACATCGAATGACATCACCTCGGCGCCGGCCAACGTCGTGACGCCATCCGTGACCGTCATCGTTCCGGAGGTGATCGTGACCGGTGCCGCGACCGCGACGAACGCGCCATCGCCCACATTGAGGCCAACCGTCGCGCCCGTAATCGAGATCACAGGCGCGAGAAGATCGGTCGCATCGACATTGACCGTACCAGAGCCCGCGAGGAAGACACCCGGAATATCGACTTCCAGCGTCGCCGGCAGGACAAAGGCGGCCGAACCGGTCACCACCGGTGTTCCGAACACCGTCAGCGGACTTGCGATGATCTCGCTGATATTGATGCGGCCGTCCGGATTCGGGTCGGTCAGCGCAATGTCCAGCGCGAGGCTCACGCTCGCCGTGCCATCGGTGACCGTCACGCCCACCGGGCCGAAGTCGCCGACGGCATCGATATCGCTCGAGCTCAGCTCGACCGCACCCCCCACCATCGCGTTGCGCAGGAAGATCGCGTCGCCGAAGTCCGCGCTGAGCACGTCGTCCAGGTCGAGGCCCAGGGTGCCGGACAGATAGGCCGAGGCAACGAGCTCGCCCGTCGCGCTCAGGCTCAGCGCGGATCCGAAATCAAAAGCCTGATCGGCGGCATAGGTGGCGCCGAAATCGAAGTCGAACGTCAGCTCACGGGTGGCGAGGTCGAACGACAAGCCGAGCTCGCCCAATTCGTCATTGGTGCTGCGCGAGACCTGGTCGGCCATCTCCTGGATGGTTCCGAAGTTCGCGCGCCCCGTCGCCGAACTCGTCAAAGGCTCGACGAAGCGGGTATTGAAGCTGTCCACGATGGCGATGACCTGGTCGAAGGTATCGGCGATGAACGGTGTGTCCGCGCTCAGGGCACTCAGGCTGTCGCGCAAGTCGCGCAGCTTGGCGAGCACCTTGTCGGCGCTCAGCTCGAGGAACTGCTGCAGCGCCGCGCCCGCACCGACACTAAACGCGATGTCGACGTCGTCGATCTGCGTGATGTCGGCCCAGGTCGCGGTGAACGACGCATCGCCCAGGCTGAACGGCGCCTCCGCGTCGGGCAGCAGCGCCTGCACCTCCACTCCGCTTTCGAAGACGAGGTCGTCCGCCGCACCGCCGGCGATCCCGAAGGTGGCAAGGTCGCCGAGATGCGCAGGGTCGCGCAGGCTCTGCATCAGTTCGTCCAGGCGGATGCCGTCGCCGCCGCCCGGGTCCTGCAGGTCGAAATTGATTTCGAGGAGCGGGTCGATGGTGATCGTCGGGCTGAGAACATTGACGCCGAGGAAGCCGAACTGCCCGCCGACCTCGATGTCCGTCGAGAGCGCAAGATTGCGCACCGTGACACCCTGCCCAGAGCCGGCGGTGAAATACAGGCCATTGGTAGTCTCGTAGCCGACCTCGAGGTCGAGCACGACCTCGGCGCCGAGGCCAACGGAACCGCTCAAGTCGATCTCGCCACCGAACAACGTGGTCGAGAGGTCGAAGTCGGCCTTGCCGTGGAGCGTCTTGACGATCTGGATCGTCAGTCGCAGATGTGACGTCGTCGAAGGTCACGTTCCCGCCGATCGCATCGAGCGCGTCGAGCCGCGCCGCCAGGTCCGTCGCGGTGACGATGGAAGCGCCGATCTCGGTCAGACTGAAGGCGCCGTCGCCCTGCTCGATCAGGCGCTGCAGGCCAGCCTGTTCCGTGATACCGCCGTTCTGAACAACCTGCTGCGCGCCGCTTACAGGATCCGAAGCGGGCGACGACGGGTCCTTCGACGTGCCGTTCAACGCCTTCGGTAGCGACCCCCCGATCAGGGCCAGCTCGGTTTCCGCGCCGCCCTGCGGCGTCGGGTCGTCGGTCCAGAACGCCAGCCAGCGGAAGAAGCGCACTAAAGCAGCGCCGATGCGCTCGAAGAGCGACGGTTCGGTCAGATTGTTGGTGTCCGAGGCATTGGTGATGACGACTGTCTGCGCGACGTCGCTGCCGGTATCGGTGATCTGATAGGTGACGGTGCCGGCGACATCGGTCCGCTCGTACGCCTCGACCTTGCCGCCTTCGAGAATCAGCGCATTGGTTCCGATTCCGCCGTCGAAGTGCACGCCCTGAGGCACGACAATCGGGCCGTTCGAGCTGTCCACGGTAACCGTGTCGTCGCCGTCGTTGCCCAGGATTTCGATCTTCAGCACAGACTGCAGCGGCATCGAGAATGTCGGCGCGCTACTCGCATTTACGTAGATGTCGATGAGGGACGCGTTGCTCGAGCGCCGCTCGATGACGATTGTGTCGTTGCCGCTGCCGCCCTCAATCCTGAGGACCGCTTCCTCCGCCAAGGACACATCAGCGTCGTTGACCGTCCAGACGCCGCGGCCCAGGGTCGCGGCCAGCAGGATGTCGCCGCGATCGAGCAGATCGGGGTTCTCGAGATCCGGATCACGCGCGATGAAGTCGATGTCGCGTACGAGCGCATTCGGCAGGCCAGTGCCGAACTCCGTCCATGCAACGCCCGGCGCCGGATCGAGCGCACGCGAGACGCCCGTCACGCCACCCACCAGCAGCACGTCGCCCGACGTGGACTTCACCAGTGCGATGCTGTCGAGGTTAAAGTTGTACAGCTTCTGCGAAATCAGCTCCCACTGGTCCGTGCCGGTGCGCTTGTACACGCCGGTCCCGGTGGTTGCGTAGGCGGTCTGCCAGTCGTCCGGATCGACCACGAGATCGGTGATCTCGATGACGTTGTTGATCGACTCGGTCGTCGCCATATGCAGGTGGACGTCGGCCACCGTACCGGCGCTCAGCACACCGTCGTCGGTAATCCGCAGCTCGGTCGCCGAGAGGATGGCATCGATGAAATAGTCGCCGTCGTTGGCACCGGCGCCGACGACGAAGATCTGCTGTCCCGCGTCGAAGCCGTCCGAAGCCCAGTCGCCGCCATCGGTCCGCGTAATGCTGTCCCCACTTCCGCTGCCCACGGCGAACGTCAGCTCACCGACGTACAGATTCGGCACCACGATTCCGACCTGGTTGCCGCTCGCCGCGTAGACCAGGTCCGGGTTGTCCGGATGGCCGTAGACCAGGCCGGAGATCTGCCCGTTGCCGTTGATCTGCAGGGCGTCGACGCGCTCAACCGTATCCAGACGGTCGTACGCAGGCATCGCGGCCGTGCCGATGTTCTTGCTCACGTATACGCTGGTCAGGCCAATCGCCATGCGCGTCGAGTCGACGGCATTCACCACATACTCGATCTCGTAGAAGCCGTTGCGGAATGTTTCAGCGTCGTAGCTCCCCAGGCCCGTGAAGCGACGCGACAGAATGCGCGTCCCCGCACCGTCGTCGGTGATGTCGACCGCGATCGGGTCCGGATTCCCCAGTCCATCAGTGCGGGTCGCGTTTGCGCGCGAAGTCGCAAGGCGGATTTCGTTCGCGTTGTCGACGATGACCCAGTACTGCCGCCAGGACTGCAACCCCTGCGGCAGTTCCGGGTCACCGGCGGGTCCAGGGCCGGGCCTGGCGTCGACCCAGAACGGCCCGTCACCGGTGGCCAGGCCGTGCCCCGGGATCCGCAGGCGGTCATTGGCCGCGTTCGGCACGACGAAGCTGAACGTCTGCGTCGCATCGCCACGCAACAGGATCAGATTGTCGGTGCCTGCAATCGGCCGCCCATCGGCGCCGAACAGGCGGCTACCCAGGGTCTCGATGTCGTTCGACATCGTGATGCGCAGCGTCTGGTCGAGCGTGCCGTTGCCATCGCTGTCGATGGACACCACGGCGTTTGTGTTGCCGTCGCCTGGTCGGAACGCGACGACGACCTCCTCGAATCGCAACCGCTCGTCGTCTTCGTCGATCACGCCATCGCCGTCGTTGTCGACGCCGTCCAGCGGACGCGGTTGCTCCGATACGCCGTTGTCCTGGGTCCCGACGAAGATGACGTTGTTCAGCGGGTCGTAGGAAGCCGACAGCACCTCGGTCACGCCGAGGCCATTGTTGAGGCTCTGCCAGAGCCGCTGCGCCGTCACCGAAAAGATTCCGGCTTCGGCCTGGAGTGCGTCAGCCCCCGCGAGCGTGAGGGTCAGGCCATCGGGCGATATCGCGGCAATGGTGTAGACGCCATCGTTCGAGGCCGTGCCCGAGACAAAGATCGTCTGATTGACTGCGAAGCCGTCCATCGCCCAGGTGCGCGCGCCGCTGCGGGTGATGGTGTCCGGGTTGACGTCGGCGAAGGTCAGCGTCGGGCCGGCCGCACTGTAGGCCGAGCCGGGATTGATCGTCACCGAGGGGTCGGCCGTGATGCGCAGGTCGTTGTCAACGAAGAAGGCATCGTTCAGCGTATCGCTTGCGATCAGCGTGATCGTCGTCGCGTCCACCGTATCGATCGTGTAGCTGCCGTCATTGCCACCGCTCGAATTCATGACGCGGATCACCATGCCGGGCCGGAAGCCGTCCGCGAGCCAGCTGCCGGGCCCCGCTGCCCCCGCATGGGTCAGGCGCTCGATCGTGTCCGCGCCCGCCTTCTGATCGAAGCGAATCGCCTCCAGCGCGGGATCGCCGGTCATGTTTGCAAGCGGCGTTACGTTCCGGTTCACCAGCCGGTACACGCCGCCGTCGTCGCCGCTGAGCAGATTGCCGCGCGCGTCGAGGACCAGTGTGCGACCGTCTGCATGCGGCCGCGTCCCGTTCGCGTTGTCATTGATCGCTTCCGCCCAGGTCGTCGCAACGGCGTCCCAGCGATACAGGTGCGGCGGACGATCTCCGACGATGTAGAGGTTGCCCGCGGCATCCGCGACGATGGCCGAGTTACGCTCACCCTGGGTGCCCAGGTTGACCTGCGGGGCGATGGCGGCCGTCACGTCCGCCTCCGCTTCAATGGAGAAGGGACCCGTGGTCGTCGTGCCGAGCAGGCCGGCTGGCAGGCTCGCCCCGAGGGTCAACGTATTCGGCGTCACCGCAAGAATCGGCAGCGAGCCGATGATCTGCCCGGGCATGAACCCGTCGGCCGTAAACGAGCCGACGCCCCCGCGCGTGATGGTGTCGTTCGCAAGATCGTTGAATGTCAGCGGCGGATAACCGCGCACCGTGAAATTGCTGCCCTTCGGATCCGCAGCGAGCGGACCGTTAACCGTGATGGTCGACGGCGTAATCCCGATAATCGTGAAGGTCGCGTTGTTCGCCGCGATCGTGGCACCGGAGATGTTGATCAACTGGTTCAGCAGGAAGCCGTCCTTGATCCAGTTCCCCGTGGTTCGCACGATCGTGTTGCTGCCAGCGAACAATTCCATCTCCGTGCTCGATCGCGGGATGAACATCGACGCGCTCGGAGACGGTGCCGCCTGCGACACGAGCGCCCAGTTCGCGCCCTGATCAGCAGATCGGAAGACCCCCATGAACCATTCGCCATGGCCGATGAGCGAGGCGAAGACGGCGTTGGTCGCCGAGGCCGGGTTGGCCTGGACGGTCAGCCGAATGCGCATTGCGCCGGCAGCCGCCTCGCCGGCATCGTCCGGAACCCCGTTGCCATCGTTGTCCAGGCCGTCACCAGCCAACGTGAGGTTGTTGTTGACGGCGGTCCAGCTCGCGCCGGCGTCGTTCGAGACGTAGACGCCACCGCCGATCACCGCAGCGTAGAAACGGTCCGCGCCGGTGTACGGGTCGGCAACGAGGTCGGTCACCGAACCGGCCGGGAACTTGTCGCCGCGCGGGATCACGCCGAGGCTTGCCGTCACGGGCTCGATCTTCGTGAAGCTTCCACCGCCATTCGTGCTGCGGAAGATGCCTCCCGTCTTGATCAGAATCCGCTCGGCCTGGCCATCGTCGCTCACCGAAGCACCCGCCGCGGCCGCGACGACCTCGGCAGCCAGGATATCCGTCGGCGACAGAGTCAACACCAGCGGGCTGACCGCGCTGATCACGTAACGACCGTCGTTGCGCGGCGTTCCGGACACCCGAATCGTCTGATTCACCTTGAAGCCGTCGTCGACCCAGCTGCCGCTCGACCGCGTAATCGTGTCCGGATTGGCGTTGGCGAAGGTGAGGTCCACGCCATCCGTGTACGCCGAAACCTCCTCGAACTTCGAGGTCCCGGACGTCGCAACAAGAACCACGTCGTCGCCGCCGACTCGCTTCGCCGCGATCGAGGTGACCGGCAGGCCTGCGAGCTCAGCCGACGTCAGCAATATCCAGCTGTCGCCACCCGTCGTCGACTTCAGCACACCGACCGCGAACCCGCCATCGAAGTTGTTGCTGAACTGCCCCGTACCCGCGTAGACGACCAGCTTCTGCCACGGCGT
The DNA here is from genome assembly GCA_001303245.1 of Gammaproteobacteria bacterium SG8_30. Lineage (GTDB taxonomy): Bacteria > Pseudomonadota > Gammaproteobacteria > Steroidobacterales > Steroidobacteraceae > SG8-30. Next base: position 2,982 of record LJNS01000102.1, on the reverse strand, counting down.
TGGCTGACCGGTCCCCATGTAATTCGCGGTGACGGGGTTGCCATCGACATCGTGCGAGTTGATGGCGAGCGCCCCGATCGCAAGCGAGGGGAACTGGTCGGTAAGCGCCGTCCAGCTCGCGCCGCCATCCACCGAGCGGTGTACGCCGCCGTTTACTGTGCCTGCGAAGATCACGCGGTCGTCGAACGGGTGGATCGCGATCGCCTGGACGGCGCCGACCTGCGGATACGGCGCATCCTGGCGGTTCGGGTCGGTAGTCACGATCTGCCCCGGCCCCTGGGCCTGCCACGACGGCACCGCACTCACGTCCACCAGCACCGCCGACCCGAGGTAGCCCGTGGCATCGAGACTCCGCCCGACGACCACCGCCCGCTCGATGGTGTCAGTCATCGAGATCGCGAACAGCGGGTGCAGCACGGTCTCGCCAAAGTGGGCTACGGAGAGACGGAAATCGGCATCGCCGGCGTAGAGGAACGAATCGTTATCGGCGCCGCCGTTCAGGATCAGTGTCGGCACCACGCCCGGCGACAGCACCCTGGGCTCGAAAACGTCGTCGTCCGCCTCGCCGTTGAGCGTGTAGTCGCCCGTGCCCGTGACGGCGTTGACGGTGAAGCGGTCTGCCCCGCCGCCGCCGTTCACGATCACGTCACCCACAAAAAGACTGTCGAGAACGTTGATCGTGATGGTGTCGTCGCCACCGTCCGCATTGATCGTCAGGCTGGTGATCGCGCTGGCGTTGGTGAAGGTGACGTCCTCCTGGCCCGCCGCGGCGTTCTGCACGATGAACGCGTTGTCGCCTGGCGCGCCGATGTCGGTCAGCGTGATGGCATCGACACCCGCACTGGTATTGGCGAAGACCTTGGGTCCGCCGAGTGCGTCGACGATCGGCTCGAGATCAGCGTAGGTGATGACGTCGGCGCCGCGCCCGATCGTGCCACTGCCGGGTCCGCTGCTCGCGTAGGTCACGGTGACCGGGGTGATGCCGCTGAGGGCGATTCCGTCGACGCCGCCGGATCCGCCGTTCACGAGACCGCTTATGCGGCCATCCTCCTCGAACGCGAATACGTCACGGTTGCCTGCCGCCCCGGTCAGGTTCTCTATCCGGCTGAAGGCGATGACGCCGAACCCGGCGATCGAGAGGAAACCCGCGTCGACCCCGGTCACCGCCCAGACGGCATCGGCATCGATATCCACGAACAGGGTGTCGCCCAGGCTGAGGAGCGAGCCGACCAGCGTGTTGATGTCCTCGTACACCCCGTTGCCGCTGCTTGCGCCCGCAACTTCGACGTCCGGGGTGGCGTCGCCATCGTTATCGAACACACGGAACGTGATCGGTCCGCCGTCGGCGACGTCATCCGCAATCAGCGTTCCTGCCGGCGCCTGGCTAAGTGCCGCAGCGATCGGCCCATTGGCGCCCACGGACCGCAGACCCGCTGCATCGGGCATCGCCCGTTGGCCGGCCGACAGGGATTCCGCCATCACCCCCAGCCCGGACTCGTGCCCATACCCCAGGACGTGACCGACCTCATGCACCAAAACAGTGAGCAGGTCGTAGCGTCCGAATGCGGCGCTGTCCGCCTCTGCTGCAACGCGGAAATCCGACAGGCGTTGGGCGAACTCGGAGTGCTCGCCAGGGGTGGGGTCGACGAACCAGCCGCGGCCTGCGGCGGTGGCATCAACGGTGATCGAATCGGGGTCGGCCCAGCCCAGCTGGCCGGCCGGCAGGTCGGCGATCAGGACCTCGAGATGGGCGAGGCGGCCGGCCTGGTTTTCGTCCAATCCGAAGGCGGCCCAAAGGCGCAGGGCTTCTTCGAAAACGGGTGCAATGATTTCCTCGGTCAGGGCACCCGGATCGGGCGGCGCGCGGGCCTGGGCGTCCTCGAAATTCGCCGCAAACAGCGCATCCTGAACGCCGAAAAGCCCCCCTTCGTCCTCGTCTGACGAATCGGCTGGGCTTAACTCATTGATTGCTATGGAAGCCGCCTCGATGATGGCGGCCGATGCCGGGTCGTCCGCGGGCGGTCCGCGCGGCAGCTCTGCGGTTGCCACATCGTCGCCCACCGGCTCGTCAGAGACCGCGCTGGGAGGCGATAAACCAGTATCTGAATCCGCCTTATTCGAGTCCGAAAGAGTCTCCGAAGCCAGCTCGAAAACAGCCGGACCCTGGCCCTCTTCATCGGCATTCGCGTCCTCGGCGGCATCGGATTGCCAGCCTTCCGGCCACGCGACCAGAGCCTCGGAATCGGTTGCTGCACTGCCATATCCATCGCCGTCCGCGGCCGTGATTTCGGCGCTGGTGGCGGCATCGATTTCTTCGACGATGACGGCAAACTCGGCCGTGGCGCCCTGCCCTTCGTCGTCCAGCAAGGAGCGGTAGACCTCGCCCAGAATCGAATCCGCGGACAGCAGCACCCGCGGCTCGAGCGGCTCGAGCAGGTACTTGCCTTTGGCGTGGGGCGGGTGCAGTTGATCGTCGTTCGACGCACGGCCGCCGTCCTTGCCTTCGGACGTGGCTGACTGCGTGCGACGCTTCAACCAACCCAACAAACGACGTCTCCCCTCGACCCCGAAATCCGGACCGCAATTTCGAGGTGCGTGCTGCTCCGATTCAAACGTTGCGCCGCCGCTTAACGCCTGCGACGCACGACGCAAATATCAGAGCGCGCGCGATTCGTCTGTTCTTCGTCTCTACCGCAAGGAAGCGTGACTGCCGGTTGAACAAACGCGCGCGCTCGCTCTTGGCGGGCAATGCAACCGACCCTCTTCGGCTGCACCGCATACCCGTGCATTTGTTCACACCGCCGTGCCCGAAGTCCTCGTTGCTTCGAACACGCAAGGGCATTCTGCACACAAACTGCACGGAAAGCGTAATCCCGTTGTCCTGTTTTACCTGTGGCGCGCGAGTGATTTTCATTTTCCGCGTGCCGCGCTTCCGACCATCGGCGCGCCTGAATTTCTTTACGATTTGCTTGCGGTATGTCG